>NZ_BLAY01000063.1 GCF_020521235.1 Microseira wollei NIES-4236
GTTACCACCGTTTAACCCCGCTTCAACCTATAAGATTACCAGTTTTATAGATTGGGGATTAAGCTGTCACTCCAACATCAAGAGGGATGGACTTACACCATCACGGAAATTAGATTGTCAAGGTTAATTATTACCAACCTTGCCCTGCTTACACTTCAGCCGTTGGGCTTTCCATTTTTGCAGGAACGAATCGCACCCAGACTACCCGCACACAACCAAATAATTTGGCTAATGCCAACTTTTGACTTGCTGTGGGATAGCACCTATAACGATACCGGGCTTTCATCTTCTTGTTTAATTTCTTGTGTCCATTATAAACCAGAGCTTGGATAAAAGCCGTCGTTCTACGACGGGGCTTTAAACCCAAATTTTTGGTAAAGGTGAAGAGAAATTAAGTTGCAGTTTCTCACCCGCCAGGGAATAAATTCCAAAGCTGATAGCGAAAGTCCTCTCAAGAGGACTTATAGCGGATTGCAGCCATAATCAAGAGGACTTATAGCGGATTGCAGCCATAAAAGGTACAGCTGAGTTTGTCAAGCGCGCACCATGCGCGGGTGCGCGCTTGACAAACTCAGCTGTACCTCACTCGCTGGCAATCCGCTGTAAAATTTGTTCAGCAACGATGCCACTGGATTTGATATCAGTCCATTTTAATGGACGCAAGGCTATCAGCTTTGGAATTTATTCCCTGGCGGGTCGGTGGAAAGGTGCAAGATCTCAGTGCATCAACCAGAAATTGGAATCGATACGGTAAAAGTCGTTTGACCAGGCACCGATTCTACCTCAATTTTCCCTTGATGCTTCTCAATAATTTTTCTGACAATATCCAATCCCAAACCGCTGCCTTCTCCTGGGGGTTTCGTGGTAAAAAATGGCTCGAAGATCCGCGACATAATTTCTGGAGGAATTCCCTTACCGCTATCGGTAATGCTAACCCGCATCCAATTATCTTGCTGGTTGGCATTAATGGTTAAAATTCCCTTGTTGCCCATCGCTTGTAAAGCATTGTGGATTAAATTGGTCCAAACTTGATTCAGTTCATCGGCATAGCATAAGATTTCCGGCAAATCGTTTTCGTAATTTCTGATGACTTCCACACCCTGTTTTAGTTGGTTGTAATAAAGCGTTAAGATAGTTTCAATTCCATCAGTGAGTTTAGCTAGCACCTTTTCTCCAGAAGCGTTCCAATGGGTATAGCTTTTCAATGCAAACACGACTTTTGCCGCTCGGTCGGTGGCTGTTTTGATAGTATTGGTGCTTTTTTGTAAACTCCCCAATTGATAAGCTTTGTTTAAAATTTTGCCACTTTCTGGGTTTTGCAGCAACGGCAAAAAAGGTTCAATATTGTCATAAATGCCCAGGTCAACCAAGGTATCGGCAACCGTCTCTGGATCGGCAATAGCGAAAGATTCCAGTTGCCGATTTAACGCCCGTTTGGCCAGGCGTTTTTCTTTAGTAGATAACTGGGTAGTTTGAGGATTGGAATGTTGCAGTAATAGGAAGAAATCCTGGTGCCGTTCTGGAGATAAAGATTGGAAAAATTCGGGGAACTCCAAAAGGTTTTGCCCCAAGAAATTAGCAATATTCTCCACGGATGAGCGAATCGCCCCCAAGGGGGTATTAATTTCATGGGCAACTCCGGCAACGAGTTGTCCCAACGCTGCCATTTTTTCTGATTGAATCAGTTCTTGTTGAGTGACTTTTAATTCTTGCAGCGTCTTGACTAACTCGTCATTTTTGTTAAGCAAAGCTGTCTCTGCTTGCTTGCGTAGGCGAAGCTCTTGGTAGACATCGCTGATATCGTGAGCAACCCAGATCGCCAAATCGTTTGAAACCGGCGAAATACAAGCTGTAAACCAAACTTGGCGCTCGTTAATCGTTAGGTAGTAATCCAAATGAATCGTCTGCTGTGTCTCTAAAACCCGTCGGACTAGCTCCCACCAATTCTCCGTATTTTCATCGATAAAAAATGGTTCGATTGTATGACTGATAATGTCAATGTCGGGTGGATACAAAGAACTCGTATTCGTCGGCACAACTTCTACATTTCCTTGGGCATCCAGGATCAGTACAATATCGGTCATGGCTTCAAACACGGCTCGCATTTTACTTTCAGAGGCTTGCAGCTTTTCTTCCAGCAATTTGCGTTCAATAATTTCTTGTTGCAATTCTTGAGTTCTCTCTTCGACTTTCGCCTCCAGGGTTTGGGAATAGTTTTCTAATTCCTCGTAGAGTCGGGCATTTTCCAGGGAAATCGCCGCTTGAGAGCATAATAATTGGATAAGGGATAAGCGATCGCGGGTAAATGCCCCTGTCGTCAGATTATTTTCTAGGTAAAGAATGCCGATGAGTTGACCTTGATTTTGGATCGTCGTACACAGAATTGATTTAGGTTGATTGGCAATAATGTAGCTATCTTGAGTAAAGGCAATTTCCTCAACCGCATCGTTTAAAACAACATCTTCTTTAGTCCGCGCTACATAGTTAATAATCGAGTTGGGCAGGTAAGCACACTCCCCTGCTTCTGAATCTGACCCGTGAGCGCATACGGGAATAGAGCGTCTGACGATGACTTCCTTGTGCGCCAACTGTCCGGCGATTTCAACCACCCATTCCCCCGCTTGTTCCCTTAAAATAAAGCCCCTTTGGGCCCCGGCATTTTCCATAACGATCTTGATCATTTTGGCTAACAAGCTATCGAGGACAATTTCACTGGCAATGGCGTGAGAAGCTTTCATCACAGTGCCTAAATCCAAGATTTCGCTCGAATTACTGCTGGTTGAAACAATAGTAGCGCTCCTGGCATTTTCCACCCTGATGCGCGTGAGCAATTCGGGATAGCGTTCTGACAATTCCTCAACTTTGGCTTGACATCCCCAGAGGGTATAACAATAGCGCGCATCGTTCATGTAAACCGAGGCAATTTTTTCTTTACCCCAAGCTTGATAGAATTTAGCTGCCAGCTCATTGGCGAGTGCTTCTTCATTAATGTAATCGTTTTGTTTAGCGAGGGAAATCGCGCGATCATAATTTTCCATCGCCTCAACATTTTGTTTTAAAACTCGCTGCCGTTCCGCTTCAACCAGATAAAATTTATGCAAAAAATTCATCGGGGCGTGCTGCGCCCATTTTTGCATCTTTGTCTGGTTTTCTGCCACTTGTTTAAGCAGGGTATTTTGCTGGGATTTATCCCCATCGGCATACACCGCTAGTCTCGCCAGAGAATCGTAGAAATAAAACGCGGCTACGACCATATTGCCGGTGACTCCGTCTAAATATGGTTGGGCTATTTCGGCATTTTCTAAGGCTTGATCCTGTTCGCCAAACAGATAGCAGAGGATGAGTTTATTTAAATAAAAGTTGTAAATTGCGGTGCGGTAATTAGATTGAATCAGCAGCGGTAGGGATGCGTCTTCATGGAAAGCTTCCCCCAATAACCGACAAGGATTTTCAGCTTTTCCAAGCAAGTTAAGAACGGCTTGATGAAAGATTTTCAGGCTCTGCAAAGCAATGCCTTGCTTGAAATTATCTAGAACCTGGCTGTAGGTTGCCATTTCTGCTTCTAATTCTGTCAATGGCTGCCCCATCCAATAGCCATACTGACATTTTTCTTTGGCACTGTAGCTGGCAAAATCGAAATTCCCGGTTTCGATTCCGAGCGAGTAAGCTTCCAACAATAACTCGGCGGCTTCTCCGATATGTTTTTTTAAATATAAAATGAAAGTAGCGACGATGAATAATGTTTTAGTCTTAATCGTTTTATTATTGAAATTTGAGGCTAAATTCAAAGCTAAATCGCCCAACTGAGAAGCCGATTCAATTTCTTGAAAAATGCCGTTTAAAATTTGCCCGTAACTGGCATAAGCAATGGCTGATTCAGGGGCATTGCCACGTTGAATAGATAAATTGACCTGTGTTAAGACAATCAGCAAAAATAAAGGTTGAGAGGTGATATAGGTAACCGGATTGATTTTTGATAGAATACCCAAAGCGGCTCGCACAGAAATATCCGTCATTTCGGGCAAGTTAATTAAGTCATTTATACCAGTTTTAGGAATCAGGGCAGCGGTTTGCGCCAGGAATTTTTGCATAGCTTTAGGGGTGGGCGACTTTGGCAAGCTTACCCCTAACTGTTCAGACACTTGCAGTCCAATTTTGATGGCTTCAACGAGTTGGTTTTGCGCCTTATAGGCTTGGATTTTAATTTCATAAACCTTGACTTTGTCGAGCAGGGTTTTAGCTTGTTGCAGCACGGTTTCCCCTAATGATTCCATCTGCTGAAAATCCCCGCTGAGGTAGGCTGCTTCTGCGGCTTCTAGATGAATATTTAAGCTCAAATTGTATTGGTTTTCCCAAGCATTTTCTGGTAGTAAAGATCGCGCTAAGGTTAGATAAGCGCTCGCTGCCCTATAAGCCGTAGCTGACTTGGCTCTTTTTCCGGCAATTAAATTTAGTTCTGCTAGTTCATCCAAATCTTTTTCACAAGCTGTTTCAGCAGTTTCAGTTAACAGATATAAAACTCCACTATTTAAATGATCGACAATCTTAAATATCTCATCAACTAACTGTTCTGGCTGAGTCTTTTGCAACAACAGGCGACCAATTTTTAAGTGAACTGCTTGTCTTTCCTCGAAACAGATCAAATCGTAAGCTGCTTGTTGCACCCGGTCGTGGGAAAATGCATATTCCAGAATTAATAGATCAGAGTTTAACTCGGACGTAGGCAGAATTAACCCCGCCTGAATCGCTACTTTTAAATCCTCAAAAACTCTCCTTGGCGATTGTTCGCAAATTATACAAAGAGTGTCTAAATCGAAATTCCCACCCACACAAGCCGCCATCTGTAAAACCCGCTGAGTTGATGGGGGAAGTTGCTTCAATTTGTCGATGGTTAATTCTACCACATTATCGGTAATACCCATCGCTTCAATCCCCTCTATATCCCATTGCCAGCTTAAACAATCGAAATCAAAAAATATCAATTTATTTCCATATAGAGTATGTAAAAATTCCTTCAAAAAAAAAGTATTGCCCCCGGTTTTTTGCCTCACCAATTCTGCTAAAGGTTTGACCGAGTTAACATCACTGCGTAACGTGTCGGCAATTAGTTGAGCGATCGCATCTATTTCTAAGGGTGCTAAACCGATTTGGCTAACAGTTACTCCTTGTTTCTGGATCGCCTCTATCGTCGTCATCAAAGGATGATTCGATTTAACTTCGTTATCCCGATATGCCCCAATCAACAATAGATGTTGAGGGGGGGCAAAGGCTGATGAACTGCCGACTTCACCTGTCATTATCAGTCGAATTAATTTGAGGGAAGCGGGGTCTGCCCATTGCAAATCATCTAGAAATATAACTAAAAAATGGTTGTGTGACTCAAACAAACGGATAAAATTTTGAAAACTTAAATAAAACCGATTTTGCGACTCGATTGATTCTAACTCCGGCAAGGCTGGCTGCTTGCCAATAATCAATTCTATTTCGGGAATGACATTAATTATTACTTGACCGCTGTGACCCAAAACTGCTAAAAATTTTTCGCGCCATTGCTGAAGTGAAGCTTGACTTTCTGTTAGCAGTTGTCGCACCAATTCCTGAAAAGCGCTGATGATAGCAGTGTAAGGAATATTCCGCTGCAATTGTTCAAATTTACCACTAATAAAATAACCGCAACCTTGGGTAACAGATTTACAAATTTCTTGCACCAGTGCTGACTTACCAACGCCAGCAGCACCCGTCACTAACATCATCTCTATTTGAGATTTTGGCTGGGAACTTTTGGATTGTAGAGACGCTGATACTCTTTCAAATGCTGCCATTAACGTTTGAATTTCTCCCTCTCTGCCGTAAAGTTTTTGGCTGATTTGAAACTTATCAGAAATGTCATGTTGGCCGGGAAAGATGCATTCGATCGTGCCAATCGATTCTAACTGCATCAACGCCAGCACTAAATCGGCTTTAATTCCCCAGGCACTTTGGTATCGCTCTTCGGCATTCTTCGCTAATAATTTCATGATGATACCCGCCAGAGGTGGAGGAATTTCTGGATTAATTTTATCGAGGGGTAAAGGCTGTCTAGCAATGTGACAGTGTACCAACTCGATTGGATCTAAAGTCTCGAACGGCAAAGCGCCGCCGAACATTTCATAAAAAGTGACCCCCAGCGAGTAAAAATCAGTGCGATAATCCACAGAACGGTTCATTCTTCCAGTTTGCTCTGGCGATATATAAGGCAGAGTGCCTTCTAAAACCGTAGGATTTTTGAGGGTAGTTTGAGAGTAGGTTAAAACTGTCGCAATGCCAAAGTCGATGATTTTCAGTTCTTCGGTTGTGGGATTATAAACGATATTCGAAGGGTTAATATCTTTGTGAATAATATTAGCCGCGTGGATGCGCTCTAAACTCTCGACGATTTTAATGGCAATGTTGAGCAATTCAGACAGGGTAAACTTTTGCTCGCGCATCAAGGTTTTTAAGGAGGAGCCGCCGAAATCCTCTAAAATAATCGCTAACGTTCTCTGATAGCTTTCTAAGCTATAAGCCTTGATAACGCCGTCCGACTTCAGCTGGCGGAGGATTTCATATTCCTGCTTATAGCGAGTCAGTTCCGCTACTGTGGGATAATCTTGCTTAAGTATCTTGACAATTACCGCACGATGGTCTGTCTCGCGGATGCCGCGATAAACTTGCGAGTTGGCACTTTCGTAAATTTGGGAGAGAACCTGATAGCCGGGAATTTCAATCATAATAGATTTAACTATAGAAAAATATTTAAGCAATTAGTCTTGTTGTAAATAATCGGGAATGGGGTTTTTGGCATTGTACATGACAAAAATCCCATTTATATCCAACTGACGAGTTATTCATTTGTAGCAATTCAAAATCAAAATGGGTTTAAGGGGTTTAACTTCAACCGCCAGAAGTCCCGCCCCGTCCGTTTACGGCGGGGCCGGGATGAATGGCGGGATCTTGATCGGACTCTGACGCTGAGTCTTGGGATTGGACATACTGTTTTAGTCGCTCAACGGTAACACCTCCAGATGATGCGACAAAATAGGACTCCGACCAGAACAGTGGCTTCGAGTAAAACTTTTGCACATCTTGAGGGAATTCCTTCCGAATCATTCGACTGGTGACGGTCTTGAGATTGTTCACGAACTTGCTGACCTGCATTTGAGGGTAATAGGAGAACAGCAGGTGAATATGATCTGCTTCTCCATTTACCTTGATTACTTGACATCCCCATTTCTCGCTCACTGATTGGACGATCTCCGCCAGCCTGCTGAGTATTTCTGCTGTGATTACCTTTTTTCGGTATTTTGTCACAAGCACTAAATGAGCTTTCATGTCTGAAACCGCCCTGGAATGTGATTTATAACCCATTGACTGCGTTTAGTGCTGTGGTATGATACTGACTATGAGGATATCACACCAGTACCGCTTACTACCAACCGCTGAACAAGCCGCCCTGATGAAACGGTGGCTCGATATGCTGCGGGCGCAGTATAACTATCGTCTAGGTCAGCGCTTCGATTGGTACTCCCAGACGCGGTGCAGAGTCTCTGCATGTCCTCTAACTTGTTCAATTGTTCCCGTAGAGGAGATTTTCAAAGACATCCGATCAGAAATGATTGGGAAAAGTGGTTATGTGAATTGGAAGGCTATGCAACAAGGTGCTTTACCTGAAACCAAGGTAGAGCGACCGTGGTACAAAGATATATATTCTCAAGTTTTACAAGACTGCATTCATCGGGTTGATAAGACGTTTGAGCGGTATGTTTTTGGCGACAAAAACGGCAACCGCTCTGGGAAACCACGTTTTAAAGGTAAGGGGCGTTATCGCTCCTTTACCTACACCCAGATGAAGCAAGACAGTCTGGCTCTTAATCGCATTACTCTACCCAAGATTGGGGATGTTAAGCTAATCCTTCATCGACCACTGTTAGATGGATTCAAAATCAAAACGGCTACAGTAACGTTGAAGGCAGATGGTTGGTATCTGACGCTTTCCCTGCAAGATGACACTGTACCAGAAATGATTCAGCCAACGGTTGAACCGCGTTGGGATAACAGTATTGGCATAGATTTAGGTCTAGAAAAGTTTGCGGCAGATTCAGAAGGAGAGTTTTATGATGCTCCTCGGTATTTTCGCTCCCAAGAGGAGAGATTAGCCTTACTTCAAAAAAAACTAGATGCTACTACTAACTTTCGAGCTAAGAAACGGCTAAAAATTCCTATAGCCAAGCTGCACCAAAAAATAGCTCGTAGACGCAAGGACTTCCACTACAACACCGCTAAAAAGATTCTTTCAAAAGCAGAAGTTGTGTTTGTGGAAGACTTAGCTGTCAAAAACATGTCCAGAAGATGCAAACCAAGACCGGATGGCAAAGGCGGTTTTGCCGCTAACGGTCAAAGTGCAAAGTCTGGGATGAATAAAAGTATTGCTGATGCAGGATGGAGCCAATTCATTGAGATACTAACTGTCAAGGCTGAAAGTGCTGGGCAGAGAGTTATCAAGGTTGACCCCAAGGGAACTACACAGCATTGTTCAGAGTGCCTCAATCAAGTTCCTAAAGAGTTGGCCTCGAGATGGCATAGTTGTCCTCACTGCGGCCTACAACTCGATAGAGATACTAACTCGTCAGTGCTAATCAAAAAAGTGGGGTTGGGCGTCGCCTCACTCAAAAAGGCTCGCAAGAGAAGCCAGCGCTGTACTGCGTAGCAGTCAGCGTCTGGAGTACGTCACATGTCCAAGTCGCTTATGCTTAACCCATCTTGCCAAGATGACTCGCTTGTTGGCAAATCATCCTCAATAACAGCTCTACGCTGCTTCAAGCTCTGCTTTGTTTGCTCAGAAAGTCCTAAATTGCGATGAAATCGCGCATATTCCACTCTGACGCGGCTCAGGTCGGTTTCGCTCAAATCCGCATTGGTCAAATCAACGCGCCCCATGTCCGCACCGTTCAAGTTAGCATGGCGAAAGTTAGCGCTCATCAAGGTAGCATGGCGCAGGTTTGCATTGCTCAAGTCGGCATTGCTCAAGTTCGCTCCGCTTAAGTCGGCATTGCTCAAGTCGGCATTGCTCAAGTTCGCTCCGCTTAAGTCGGCACCGCTCAAGTCGGCATGGCGTAGGTGAGTTAAATTCAGACAAGCCTCGCTTAAGTTAGCACCGTTCAAGTTAGCCGCACCCAGATTAGCACCCTTAAGATTCGCGCGGCGTAAGTCAGCCATACGCAATTTCACCACGATCAAGTTAGTATTGCTCAAGTTAGCATCGTTCAGGTTAGTCCGGCGCAGATCGGCTCCGCGCAGGCTCGCACCGCTGAGATTAGCATGGTTTAAATCTGCTGCGATCAATTCTGCACTGTTGAGCGTGGCTTTGCTTAGATCCGCACTGCTGAGCTTGGCATTGCTTAAATCGGCATGAGTCAGGTTAGCACCGCTGAGGTTAGCACCGCTGAGGTTAACACCGCTCAAGTCAGCACCGTGTAAGTCGGTGCCGCTGAGGTTAGCACCCTTGAGGTTTAAATCGCATTTAAGTTGCGAAAACACTCGATAACCATCCAAATCGTCACTCGCTGACTCGCTGTTGGAATTCTTTTTTATATTGACTAAATTGTATTCTACATCTTCCGTATAAACTGTAAAAACCAGATTTAACACTTCCAAAAAATGAATGACGCCCCAGCAGTCTTCTTCGGGCAATTTTTCATAATATTGAATTAAATTAGCAATCCGCGCTTCTAAATTGACGCGAACATTTTTGCAAAACAGCACAATTTTGAGCAGAATAATCGCTAAAGTCAGCGTCTCGTTTTGAGATATGAGTAAAACAAACAACAACGAAGGTTCCTGCTGATTTTCTGTGGTTAAGCATTCAATCACCTGGTTACAAGTTCTCAGGATTAGTTCGGTGGTGACAGTGTCTTCTTCCCGCTCTTTATAGAGATGTTCTAGTTTTTTAGCTAACTCAGCTTTCAAAGTTTTGATAAATCCTTTGTTGTTTATATAAAGCGAATATAAAATATATTTTTGCAGGTTTTGTTTAAACATCTGATAACTGACCTGCTGATTTTGATTGTTGAAAATATTTGCCAAGTTAGAATAGCTGAACAACCCGCGTTTGGCGACAATTTTTTTGATCAGACGCAACGCTTCATCTCCCAACCGCGTCGGGTTTTTGAGTTCGCTATCCTTGACAGTAGCAGACTGAGAGTGAGCCGTGTACATCGCCAGATCGTGCTTAAACTTTTCTTTTAGATGCTTGGATAATTCCTTAGCAGCTTCCCGCTGTTCGATGGGATTTTTTAGATCCACATATTGCGCCGCCAATAAATAAGCAGTATAGCGATGGCTCCAATAGCCTTTTTGACGATTTTCAAACGCCGAAGCAAATAATTTGAGTTCTTCGTAATCTTTACTGTTAATAAAATTTTGAATCCAGCTATTGAGATGGCTGAGGGGTAGAGATGCAATAATTTCGGTGGGTGAGGTTTCTGGAAATAGGCGAATTAACTTTTGGATGGTATGGTACTGTCTAGCCGCCCACCAGTTATTGATTAAAATATAACAAGTTCTTTTGATCGTGTTTCTAAATTCTTGCTCGTCCTCAAAAAAAATGATTTCGTAAAGCGCATGAAGCGCTGAGGAAGAAACTGCTTTAATTGGCTCCAAAAATAAATGTTTAAATTCCAATAAAACCGTTCCAGGTTCCCAGCTATGAACAATTTCCAAGAAAAAGCTATAAATTTTTTCTTGAGCCAACTGAAGATTTTGTCTTGACTTGTTTAACTTGTTACTTGGAGCCGTTCTATTAGGATCTTGGAAAGCATCCATAGTGGTTTTATTTATCAGGTCACTTAGCTCTTTTCTTGAGGCGTGACCGCAGAAAAGCTGATGCAGCCTGGGTCAATCTACCTAAATCTTAGCCTGAGTAGTTTTAATCACCCATGAATTTTTACAAAAACTCTGCCGGTAGTCTATGCCGCTTGGCGGTAATTGCCGCCGTTTTTCCATGTCAATAATTTGACATTCTCTCAGGAGCATTTATCTTCCTGCACTGGAAGTTTACTTCGAGTATATCTGTTGATCCCTCCCGGAGCGCTACATTTTCTCGACCCGTTCAATTAAACTTTGAGCCATCTCAATTGCTACCACAATCAGATCCTGCTCTTGCTGTCCCCTGCCTTTCTCATCGCTGACGCTGGCATAAATGTGGGGATTGGCAAGCATTCCAGCTAAAATTTGGGTCGCAATTTGTTTGAGTTCGCTGTTTTGTGTGTCCATTTTTACTTCCTCTCTCAAACCGATTTCTAGCAAAATAGTTGCAGGAGGGGGGTTTTACGAGGCCATCACCTTTGTTTCTTCGTAGTTTCACAGAAACCCGGTTTTTTTCCACAGATTGGTTGGTAAAACCCGCCCCTACTGTTGCTCCCATTCTTCAAGAAAGATTGCAACTGCCTGCGGTATGAAAACTGATTGATACAATCGGGCTAGCCGTTTTATATAACTGTCGCGGTTTTGCTCCCGTTTCGAGGTTTGTTTCCCAGATCCTTGAATGGGGTAATTTGTCCCAATTTTAACCAAGAGCCAGTCGTTTAAGATGTTCCCTGTTCCTGAGCTTGAGCTTGTTGACTTACTCATTTTAGATCGATTTATCGATTGCTCTCCTTTGACTGTTGCGCCGGATACCCCGGTTATTGATGCGATCGCTTTAATCAACCAAACCAGTGCTGCCTGCGTTCTGGTGGTAGAAGGGGGGCGCTGTATTGGTATATTTACCGATCAAGATGTAGTAAAAATCACTAAAACCTCCCTGGAACTATCCAGGGTCATCCAAGAGGTGATGGCGCAACCCGTTATTACCTTGACGCTAACCGGGTCGGAGACGGTATTGACAGCTTTAGCACTGTTGCAGCACCATCGAATTCGCCACCTACCCGTTGTAGGCGAACAAGGTGAATTGATCGGGTTAGTAACTCAAACCAATTTGCTGCAAGTATTTAACTCAAAAGAAACTGCCCTTAGCGATATTAGCCAGTACCAGCAGGTAAAGGAAGCGCTGCAAGCCACCATAGCATCTTTAAGGTTTCAAAAATTTGCCTTATATCGGTCAGCGATTGTAGCGATGACCGACCAAAAAGGCACGATTACCTATGTGAACGATAAATTTTGTCAAATTTCCCAATATTCCAGAGAAGAACTGATGGGAAAAACCCATCGCCTGATTAATTCTGGTTACCATCCCCCGGAATTTTTCCGGGAACTTTGGTCAAGGATTTCTAGCGGTCAGGTGTGGCAGGGAGAGATTAAAAACCAAGCCAAAGATGGCAGTTATTACTGGGTTGATACGACGATTGTTCCCTGTCTCGATCGGGAAAGGAAACCGTTGCAATATTTGGCAATCAGGTTTGATATTACCCAACACAAACAGGTAGAAGAAGCGCTGCGGGAAAGCGAAGAACGCTTCCGCCAAGCATTTGAACATGCAGCGATTGGCATGGCATTAGTATCTTTGTCGGGACGCTGGTTGCAAGTGAACCCTTCGTTGTGCGAAATGTTGGGCTATTCAGAACGGGAATTATTGGATAAAACCTCTCAATCTGTTACCCATCCAGACGACTTAGATACCAGCATAGATCGACGGCGTCAATTGCTAGCAGGTGAAATTCGATCTTATCAATTGGAAAAGCGCTACCTGCACAAACAAGGGAAAGTGGTGTGGGTACAATTGAGCGTGGGGTTAGTGAGAACTTCTTTGGCAGAGCCGTTGTATTTTGTGGTGCAGATTCAGGATATCAGCGATCGCAAACAAGCAGAGCAAGAACGCCTGCAACTATTGCAGCAAGAACAAGCAGCAAAAAACCAAATCGCCAACATCCTAGAAAGTATCACCGATGCCTTTTTGACCCTGGATAGCGAGTGGCGATTGACCTATGTTAACCGGCAAGCAGGGCGGATCTTGCAGAAGCACCCAAATGAGTTAATTGACAAGAATATTTGGCAAGTCTTTCCAGATGCAGTGAGGACGAAATTCTACCAGGAGTATTATCGAGCGGTTTGCCAACAAGTGAGCGTGGAATTTGAGGAGTATTATCCACCCCTTGCCACTTGGTTTGCAGTCCACGCCTATCCCTCAAAAGATGGCTTGTCGGTTTATTTCCAAGATATTACCAAGCGCAAGCACACTGAGGAAGCGTTGCGAGAAAGCGAAGAACGCTGGCACTTAGCTTTACGGGGTAATAACGATGGGATTTGGGACTGGAATGTGCGGACAAACGAAGTATTCTTTTCACCGCGATGGAAAGAAATGCTGGGGTATGAAGACCACGAAATTAGCAACCATTTGGATGAATGGGCACTCCGAGTGCATCCCGACGATCTGGGGTGGGTAACCCAAGCGATCAAAGACCATTTTGCTAAGAAAACCCCGTTTTACGTCACCGAACATCGCGTGCAGTGCAAAGACGGCACGTATAAATGGATACTGGATCGGGGACAAGCGCTGTGGGACTCACAAGGCAAGGTGGTGCGGATGGCGGGTTCCCATACTGATGTTACCGAGCGCCGGCGAGCCTCTGAAGCGCTGAGGGAAAGCGAAGAACGGTTGCGGGTGGCGCTAGAAGCTGCTTGCATGGGGACTTGGGACTGGAATATTCAAACGAACCAAATTAGCTGGTCCCAAAACCTAGAATGCTTGATGGGGTTGACGCCGGGAGGCTTCGACGGTCGTTACGAAACATTTATTAACTTGGTGTACCCGGAAGATCGAGAGCGAGTGGTGACAGCTATTACCCGTGCGGTGCAACAAGGAGAAGGCTATGAGATTGAATTTCGGTTTGTGTTACCGGATGGTACAATTCGCTGGGCTGCGAGTAAGGGACAGGTGTTTTACGATGAAACAGGTAAACCCGTTCGGATGGCTGGGGTAGACCGAGACATCACCTCACGCAAGCAAGCTGAAGAGGAATTAAGGCGTCAAGGGCAGCGATCGCAACTATTTGCCGAAATTACCCTCAAAATTCGCCAATCTTTGCAACCAGACGAAATTCTGCAAACTGCCGTCACCGAGGTGCAAAAACTGCTCGATACCAACCGAGTGCTGATCTTTCGACTGTGGGGGGACGGCTCGGGAACGGTGGTGCAAGAAGCTGTGGAACCGGGTTTTACGGCTATTTTGGGCCAAAAAATCACCGATCCCTGCCTGGGACAAGAACACCTAGAACCATATTGTCAAGGTAGAGTGGGTGCGATCGCCGATATCGAAACTGCCGATATCGCACTCTGCCATAAGGAATTACTCCGGCAGTTTGGTATCAAAGCAAACCTCGTAGTACCGATTTTAATGCGGGAAAACTGCTGGGGTTTGCTGATTGCCCATCAGTGTTCTAGTCCCCGAAATTGGACTCATTTTGAAATCGATTTACTGCAACAACTCGCCAACCAAATTGGCATAGCCTTATCGCAAGCACAACTATTAGAACAACAAACCCGCTACGCAGAAGAACTCGCTCGTTCCAATGCAGAATTAGAACAATTTGCTTACGTTGCTTCCCACGACTTGCAAGAACCCCTGCGAATGGTGACGAGTTACTTGCAGTTAATCGAACGCAGGTACAAAGACAAATTAGATTACAAGGGAAATGAATTTATTGCCTATGCTGTAGACGGCGCGCGGCGGATGCAAACTTTGATTAACGATTTATTGGCTTATTCGCGGGTTAGCACTCGCGGACAGCCTTTTGTACCAGTTGATTGTAATCAGGTGTTGGAGAATGCTTTAGCTAATCTCAAAATTGCCATTCAAGAAAGCGGCGCAGTTATTACCCACGATGCTTTACCCACCGTCATTGGTGACACCACCCAACTGACTCAATTATTCCAAAATCTAATCGGCAACGCGATCAAATTCCGCAGCGAACTTTCCCCCCAGGTTCATATTGGAGTAGTGAGGAATGACGCGGAGGCAGGGAGACAAGGGAGAGCGGAGAAATTATCAAAAATTATCCCCGCGTCCCCCCATCCCCGCGTCCCCGCGTCTAGTGAACATGCTCTATCCGAAAGTGAATGGTTGTTCTACGTGCGCGACAATGGAATAGGAATCGAATCCCAGTATGCCGAACGCATCTTTGTCATCTTTCAGCGTTTGCACGCTAGGGGGAAATATCCAGGAACTGGGATTGGTTTGGCAATCTGCAAGAAAATTGTAGAACGGCACTCAGGACGGATCTGGGTCGAGTCCGAACCGGGTAAGGGTGCGATTTTCTACTTTACGATTCCAGATAAAGCGGCTAATAACGTAAGTTGCTAGTTACATCCAAGGACGCTGGTAATGGGTAATGGGTAATCGGTAATTGTCAGGATTCAACGACCAATGAATCCAATTACCAATTACCTCAGTCATCAACCCGGTTTCAGAGTTAATTTCTCGCTGTCAAACGCACGATTTTTCAGAGAAACCGGGTTGAAGTTGCTAGTTATCTCTCTCACAGCGGCTAATGGCGTTCCCAGGCGACCGCCTGGGTCACGAGGCTAATGGCGAGATTGGTAAAAATCCTATATTATCAATTAGCAATTAGCAATTAGCAACGCCAAAGCTGATAACTAGCAATTTGAGTTAATACTTAATAAATTTTCCACCGATCATCATGGCAATTGAAGTTTTGTTAGTTGAAGATAACCCAGGGGATGCTCAGTTAACCCAGATAGCCCTGGAAGATAGCAAAATAGCTGTTAACTTGAGTATCGTTGAGGATGGCGTCGAAGCAATGGCTTTCTTAAAAAAAGAGGGAAAATTTAGCGAAGCGTCCCATCCTGACTTAGTATTGCTAGATTTGAACTTGCCAAAAAAAGACGGGCGGCAGGTTTTGTTGGAAATGAAAGCCGATGAAGCCCTCAAGCGAATTCCCGTAGTTGTGCTGACGACTTCCCAGGCGGAAGAAGATATCCTGAAAGCCTACGATCTATGTGCAAATTGTTACATTACTAAACCCGTTGACTTCGAGCAGTTCGTTAAAATTGTGCAATCGATAGAAAACTTTTGGTTCACTATCGTCAAACTACCCCCAGAATGAGTAGGTGTGCAGGTGTGCAGGTGTGCCCAATAGATTCCCAATTAGCAAAGAGCAATGAGCAATTAGCAATTCCTATGGCAAAGCAATCGATCAAAGTTTTGTTAGTCGAAGATAACCCCCCTGATGCGCGTCTGTTGCAGGAGTACTTAGACGAGGTTACCACGGCCCAGTTCGACATCAAACAGGTAGAGTTGCTAGAGGAGGGAATGAAATGTCTCGACGTAGAAAGCTTTGATATTATTCTTTTAGACCTTTCGCTGCCAGATAGCCAGGGGTTCGACACTTTTGTCAAGATTCGCCGTTACGCTCCTAACATTCCGATTGTCGTGCTGACGAGTTTAGATGATGAAACCCTGGCAATGCGGGCGATGCAGGAGGGGGCGCAGGATTATCTGGTAAAAGGGCAGGTGTATGGCAATTTGTTGGCGCGTGCCATGCGCTACGCCATCGAGCGCAAGCGGATCGAGCTGCAATTGCGCCAAAGCGAGGCGAAGTTTAGATCTTTGGCTGAAAATCTCCAGGCAGCCGTCTGGATGGCAACACCTGATTCAAGTAATAATTTTTACACTAGCCCTGCGTATGAAAAAATCTGGGGTCGAGGGGCAGAGAGTCTGCGCGATCGCCCTGATTCCTGGATCGAGGCAGTTTATCCAGAGGATAGGGAGGTTGTGCGGTGGAAGCTAGAGCAACAAATCCAGGGCAAGCCCACCAATGTAGAATATCGCATCTTGCAGCCGGATGGGTCGGTGCGGTGGATTTGGGATCGGAGTTTTGCCATCCCGGATGAACGGGGAGAAGTTTGGTACTTGGGGGGGATTGCAGAAGATATTAGCGAACGCAAGCAGTCAGAAGAATCTTTACTGCGGCGCACGCACCAGTTGGAAGTCCTCTCCCGCGCCACTCGCAAGATTAATACGGTGCTGAAAATACCGGCAGTGCTGGGAACTTTAATCGCGGCGGCAATGGAATTAGTAGGAGCAAGCGCTGGAGCTGCCGGATTGGTAATCGAAGGGAAAATGACCTTCACAGAATACCATCAAAAGGGACAAATACGCCCGCTCAATTTCACTTTCGCTCCGGGAAAAGGAGGTATTGCGGGTTGGTTGATGCAGACAAAGATGCCTTATTTTACCAACGATACGGCGCTCGATCCTTATGTTGGGGAAATGCAACGATCTTTGGGGGTGAAAAATCTGGCGATCGTGCCGATTTTTAGCCGCAAAGATGAGTTGCTCGGCTGTTTGGAGTTGCACAACAAAGAGTATGACCGATTTAGCGATCGCGACATCACTCTGTTGGAAGGTTTGGCTGCTAGCGCTGCGGTTGCTTTAGAGAACGCAAAAATGATTCTAGAATACAAGCAAGCCGAACAGAAAATCCGCGAACAAGCGGCTTTGCTAGATGTGGCAACCGATGCCATTTTTGTCAAAGATTTAGACAACCGAATTCTATTCTGGAATAAAGGTGCAGAACGCTTATACGGTTGGAAACCAGAAGAAGTACTGCTGAAAAATACCCAAGATCTTTTATCCAAGAAAGATCCAACTCAACAGGAAGTAGCATTGAAAACTACTATCGAGTCGGGGGCGTGGCAAGGCGAGTTGCATAAAGTCACAAAAGATGGTAAAGAAATCCTGGTAGAAAGCCATTGGACGCTGGTGCGGGATGAAGCGGGAAATCCCAAATCTATTTTGATCGTCGATACGGATATCACCGAGAAAAAACAACTGGAAGCGAAATTTTTACGCGCTCAACGGTTAGAAAGTCTGGGGACTCTTGCGAGCGGAATTGCCCACGACCTCAACAATATTTTGACGCCGGTTCTCGCCGTGGCGCAACTGCTACCCCTCAAACTTCCCCACCTCGACGAACAAAGTCAGCGGATGCTTTTGATGCTAGAAACGAATGCCAAAAGAGGCGCGGATTTGGTGAAGCAAATTCTATCATTTGCGCGGGGAGCGGAAGGAAAGCGCACGAGCGTGCAACTGAAGCACTTGCTTTTAGATATCGAACAAATTGCCAAACGCACGTTTCCCAAAACGATTGAAATTGAATCTGATATCCCCTCAGAATTATGGACTGTTTCTGCCGATGCAACGCAACTGCATCAGGTGTTTATGAACCTAGTCGTGAATGGACGCGATGCCATGCCGCACGGGGGGACTTTGAGCATTAGCGGCACTAACCTTCACATCGATGAAAGCTATGCCAGGATGAACGTTGAAGCTACAGTGGGTGCGAAGGTTGTCATTACAGTCAGCGATACGGGTGTTGGCATCCCTCCAGAAATTATCGATCGCATTTTTGACCCGTTTTTCACCACCAAAGAAGTAGGTAAAGGCACGGGATTGGGTTTATCTACGGTACTGGGTATTGTTAAAAGTCACGGCGGTTTTGTAGAAGTATCGAGTCAGGTAGGCGTGGGGAGTGAATTTAAGGTGTACTTGCCTGCTAGCGAGGACACCTTGATGCAAACAGCAATCGAGTTGGAATTATTCTCAGGTAATGGGGAATTAATATTAGTGGTGGATGATGAAGCGGCGATTCGCGAGATTACTAAAGCTACTCTAGAAAGCCACAATTATAGAGTTTTGACTGCCAGCGATGGGATTGAAGCGATCGCAGAATACGCCGAACACATGGATGAAATTTCTCTGGTGTTGATGGATATGATGATGCCGACGATGGATGGTACGATCGCCAGTCGCACGTTAAGAAAAATGAACCCGCAAGTTGAGATTATCGCTATGAGTGGGTTGACTTCTACCGATGCGATCGCAAATGCCACAAGTAGCGGCGTCAAACAGTTTTTACCCAAACCCTTCACCGCCAAGGAATTGATCGCTGCTTTACAGCGATCGTTCAAAGGGTAATTGGTAATTGCTAATTGCTAATTGTTAATTGGTGACAGGACTTATATCATGTCCGCGAGAGATCGGTAGTGTATGGATGGCTAATGGCTAATTGCTAATTGCTCGCTTTTCAATTGCCTCCAGAGCAGCCATTAGCGATTAGCTATTAGCAGTTACACAACCGTTGCAAGAGGACATGATATTACGCAACATCTCTATATGTATGGTGCCTTAACGCAGTGTAATATCGTTGACCGTTGCATCGGAATTACGACCTGTAGGGGCAAGCGAGCAATTAGCAATTAGCAATTAGCAATTAGCAATTAGCCATTAGCAATTACCTAATTTTATTGCGATTTAACCGCCAAGTTTTTAGTCAATTGGATAATTTTTTTAAACTGGAAGTTTTCGATTAAATCCGTCAGAGCATTTGCTAAAGCTGCCTGTTCGGCTGGAATTTCCTCAATCAACTCCAAAATAACATCGTCGCAGCATTCAGATGCAGCCTCATAAACTTTTTTTACCCATGCGGGTGGCATTTGAGATAAGCGACGCTGATAATCGGCTTCGGATAAAAATTTGCCTACTTTCTTAGTTTGAGCTTCTGTGCCGCTGGTTTCTTGTTCGTAATCATATTTAACGTTGAGATATTGTCTAATTTTTTCAAGGAAGATTTCCGTTTGCAGTGGCTTGCGAATAAAATCATCGCACCCCGCTAATAAAATTTTTTGTCGCTGTTCTTCAAAAGCACTAGCCGTTAAAGCAAAAATTATAGTTTTGCTAATTGGTAATTGGTCAAGTGTAATTGACGAGCCTTCCCGTCGTTTTTGCTCCTGGGTTCTAATTTGTCTAGTTGCTTCGTAACCATCTATTACCGGCATCCGTATATCCATTAAGATTAAATGAGGTTGCCAATTTTCCCAGGTTTCTATTGCCTCTTGACCGTTTTCGGCTTCGCACACAGAAAAGCCGATTGATGTTAGTAATTTTACTAACAAAATCCGGCTTTCCCAAACATCATCAACGACTAAAATGCGATATTCTGGTTGGTTGTTGGATAAACGAAGGACTTTTTGTTGTGACCTATTTGTTTGAACAAGCGCCGTGTCAGCTAAACTGATTTTAATATCAAAGGCGAATAAGCTTCCTTTGCCTGGGGTACTGCTGACTATAATGTTTCCCCCCATTAAGTGTATGTATTTTTGGCTAATTGGTAAACCTAAACCCGTTCCTTGCCCAGATTTTCTCCCCGTTGCTGTTTGTCCGAAGGGTTCAAATAACAGGTGAATTTCTTCAGCAGCAATGCCGGAGCCAGTGTCTTCAACTTCAAAACATAAGCGGTAATTGGTAATGGCGTTCCCTGGATCTGCCTCGTTCCCAGGCTCTGCCTCGTTCCCAGGCACTGCCTGGGAACGAGGGTCATGGGTAATTTGTCCATTTTCGTTGCCTGACTCTGCCTCGTTCCCAACCAGATCCAGGGAACGAGGGTCATGGGTAATGGGTGAATTTGAATTTACATTCTCACCTGCTCCCTGGCTCACCTGCTCAGATTTGACGCGCAATGTCACGCCGCCATAAGATGTAAATTTGATGGCATTTCCCAGAAGGTTGAGCAAAACTTGACGTAATTTTCCTTCATCAGTTCGCACGTATTGAGGAATGTTGGAGCTATATTCAAAAAGCAGTTGCAAGCCTTTGTCATCAGTTCTTAGTTGCAACATTTTATATAAATTATCTAGCAGTTGGAACAAGTCAAAACTGCTTTCATTGAAGGTGACTCGGCCTGCTTCGATTTTGGAAACTTCTAAAATATCGTCGATTAATCCAAGTAAATGTTCGCCAGCGCGATTGATAATAGCTAAGTTTTTCTGATTTTCTAAAGATAGAGATTTATCCCGATTCATTATTTGGCTAAAGCCGAGAATGGCATTGAGCGGGGTTCTCAATTCGTGACTCATATTGGCGAGAAATTCGCTTTTAGAACGATTGGCGGTATCGGCGGCTAATACAGCTTGTTGTAAGGCTTCTGATTGCTGTCTGGTTTTGGCGAGTAATTCTGCCTGCTGCAAAGCCACTCCTAGTTGATTGCCGAAGTGGACGACCACATTAATTTCTGTTTCTTTCCATTGACGGGGCTTTTGATTTTGATAAGTTGCGAGCAATCCCCAAAGTTTATCGCCACAAAAGATGGGAACCGTGATGTAGGATCTGGCTTGCAATCGCTCTAAAAGTTTGAGATAACAAGCATTGAATCCTGCTTGATAAATATCTGGAACTGCGAGGTAATGAATTCCTTGACTGTAGACGCCTCCTTGGGTTTGTTGCAAATAAGTATCGTGGAGCGAATTCGTATTACTTAAGTTTTTGACAACACAATCTTTGTGTGATATAGCATTATTTAAGCTCGCCCGGTCAGAGCGCTGCAACAGCGAAGGCCATTTCTGACTAACCGACTCGGCGACAAACTCACCGCTCCAGTCTGGATTGAATCGATAGAGTAAGACGCGATCGCATTTAATCGCTTGACGCAATTCTTCTGTTGTGGTGGCAAATATCGTTTCGATGTCCAAGGTTTGGCGCATTTTTTCGATCGCGGTGGAAAGCGCTTTTTCCCGTTGCAGGCTTTCTTGCAAAGCTTCCTCTGCGTGTTTGCGCTTGGTGATATCGATCAAGCAACCAATACACTCAATCGGTAACCCATCAGCGTCGCGGATTAACCTAATGCGATCGCACATCCAGCGGTAAGTTCCGTTTTGGTGTCGAAATCGATATTCGCAGGTGTGTAAGCCTTCTGAAAATAGGTACGTTGTTAATTCTTCTAAAACGCGCTCCACATCTTCCGGGTGAATCTGGCGATACCAGAAGCCAGAATCTGCGATCAATTCTGGCGCCTCGTAACCCACCAATTGGCTGACATTCTGGCTGATAAAAGTCATGCCGAAATCTGCGGTCGCTTTGCAGCTATAAATCACCGCCGCACTCGATGAGAGGAGATATTCGAGTCGTTCGGTAGCAGAACGCAACTCGGCGGTGCGGTGTTCTACCTGGCGTTCTAATTCCTGGGTGTATCCGGTGAGAATTTCTTGTGCTTGCTTGCGATCGCTGATATCGTATAACGTCGTTAACAGCGTATGGCGCCCATCGAGGGGCAATGGATGAATCGAAGCCGATACCCAGATTTTCCTACCCGAAGCGCAATTTATCTGAAGTTCGTAGTCTCGCACGTATCCCTGCTGTTCTAACAGGCGCAACAAGTTCTCCTCTTCGGCGGGATTGGCGTAGAATTCTCGCAGATAGTGACCAAGTATCCCACTGGCTTCAATGCCGAGTTGCTGGCTCGCGGTTGAGTTGGCGTAGGTTATAACACCATCTTGCCGTTGTGTCAAGAACATCAGCACCGGAGTAGATTCGGCGATCGCTCGCAGCAAGTCCTCGCTCTGGCGCACCGACTCCACTGCCTGGGTGTAAAGCTCGTACTCGATAAAATCGCCGTGCTGGGTGGTCGTTTGCAAGATTAGTTCCAAGTCTGCCTTGTCTCTGGAAACAGTTTCCAGAATCTGCTGCAACGCTGCCTGAGCTAGCTGGCGTTGGGCGATTTCTGCGCGCAGTTTCTCGTTGGCGTCGAACAACTGCGCTTCAATCGCATCTCCATGTTCTGCGGTGGTCAACAGCGTCATCTGAAGATCGCTGTTTTCCCGCAAGAAGCGCGCATTTTCCAGTCGCAGACGCGCGATCTCTGCTAGAAGTTGTTGCCGCTCATCGGTGTTGAAGTTAGTGTCCGCCATGCTTTAATTATGCAAACTCTAACTGCAAACTCGGCATTAGTCGCTGTAGATTCCTGAGACTTCGCATCTGCCAAGCAATTCTGCTCGCTCCTAGCAAGGTCAGCTGCACGTTCGGTTTCTGACGCATTTGGATCGCAAACATCGACAGCATACTGATACCGGAACTGTTGAGAAATTCTAGTTGCCGCAGATCCAGGGTAAACCCTGAGGTCTGTTCCGCAGTCTTATTCAGCAGATATATGACTTGCTGGTATTCTTCTATACCGTTTAACCGCAACATCCCTAGAAAGAAAACGGTTGCAGTTTCTGGATCGTAGTAGATGCTGTATTCGTCGGTTTTGATCTCCACAAGTTAATCCCCCCAGTAATATGGTATGTCTAGAGTCGCACATACCAGATAGAAAGGGTACAGCTATCAATCAAACAGTGGACAAAACTGGACAACTAGCGCATCCACCCGACAGATAGCCAGCCTGAGCGAAAGCTACGTTTTGAGGGTCATGACACCAAAAGGTGCTTTCGGTGCTTGTAGCTTTTGTGGGTTAACCGCATAAGCTGTTAGAGGATGTCACGAAACCTGCTATGTCCACATCTGAAACTTTTTTGAGTTCGTCTTCCTTGGGTAAAATCATTTGTTGCAGGCGGTGCGAGGGTTATCAAATCTACTCCAAGATCATACGCTCTTTGATGCCAGAAACCCGGTTTTTTTACTAAAAAAACCGGGTTTCTTAAACGTTTCAATTAAATATATTACGCAAACAAACCACAAAATCCGGATAAAATAGCAATAGACTTCTGGCAAAAGTCGCTTTTCCACCAACTTATGAGCGGGCTTTTCGGCCCACCCCACAAGGCAAAAAAACTCTTGTGGGGTGGGCCGAAAAGCCTGCCCCAGGTATTGTTGCCAGAGGTCTATTGAGTATCGCCCAAATAGACACCCAAAGCGCGAGCAGTTTGAACTAAATACCCGTTAGGATCTACACCTGTCGGACTTTGGCGCAATACTTCTTCGATCGGCATTGGCACGACTTGTCCATTTTGCCAAGTAACAATGCAGTTGTATTTTTCTTGCGCCACCATGTCCACGGCAACTTTGCCAAAAGCTGTCGCCAACAAGCGGTCTAAAGCAGAGGGAAGACCGCCCCGTTGAATATGCCCCAAAACGGAAGTTCGCACGTCAATTTGATTGTTAGTGCAGCGAATAATTTGATCGGCGATATATTGTCCCATGCCGCAGTTTGGCTTTTGATTGGGTTGGCAAACGTTTTCGCAATCCTTGGTATCGGTTGCTACTTTAGCGCCTTCCGCAACGACAAGGATTGCAAAACGGTGTCCCCAGCGATTGCGCAATTCTGCCAAATGGTTGCAAATCCCTTGAATCGAATAGGGAATTTCGGGAATGATAATACAATCTGCACCCCCCGCAATGCCAGAATGAAGCGCCAAATGTCCCGCCTTGCGTCCCATCACTTCTACAATCATCACGCGATCGTGACTGGCAGCGGTATAAATTAGGCGGTTAAGCGCATCAACAACCGTATTTACCGCAGTATCAAACCCGACCGACCAAACCGTTTGCGCCACGTCGTTATCAATTGTCTTGGGAATTCCGACAAAATTCCAATTGCCCTGCAAAGCTAACTCGTGAAGAATCATCAAGCTACCATCGCCACCCACCGCAATCAGGGCATCTAATCCTAACTTCTCGTAACTAGCAAGAATTTGGCTCGCTTGCGCTAAGGTATCTCCTTTATTGATACTGCCCAAAATAGTGCCGCCCAGACTCAGCAAAGGATCGATACCGTGCAGATCTAAACCGTGGCAATTCAACAGCATCGTCTTGCCTTCGAGGAGTCCTTGCGTAGCGTAAGGAATGCCCACAACTTCCCAATCATAGGTCAGCGTCGCGTGTCTAACCACAGCACGAATCACAAAGTTGAGTCCGGGACAGTCCCCGCCGCTAGTGAGAATGCCAATCCGTTTTTGCGGTTTCATATGTTTAGGTGATTGGTGATTGATGATTGGTAATTGGTAATTGGTAATTGGTAATTGCTAATTGCTAATTGCTAATTGCTAATTGCTAATTGCTAATTTCAGAGCCATTTAAAATCTAAAATTAGCCATTAACCATTAGCCATTAGCCATTAGCCATTAACCATTAGCCATTAGCCATTAACCATTAACCATTAGCCATTAACCATTAGCCATTAGCCATTAACCATTAGCCATTAACCATTAGCCATTAGCCATTAGCCATTAGCCATTAACCATTAGCCATTAGCCATTAGCCATTAGCCATTACCGATTCGGGTTTATAACTTTGAATCGATCGCATATACTGCGCCCGTTCAAAAGCACTCTTGTCGGGACAGTTTTGCTGGCTCATGCTACCCTGCATTTGCTTGACAGATTCGTATTCGTGTTTTTCCATCCATTCGCGCATTTCTTGCTCGATAACTCGAATGTGTTCGATACCGTGGCGCAGCAGGACGGAACAAAGCATGGTAACGCTCGCACCCGCCATCAGCATTTTCAGCACATCCGGTGCTTTGTGGATGCCGCTAGTAGCCGCCAAGCTAGCATTAATGCGACCGTAGAGAATTGCAATCCAGCGCATTGGTAGGCGCATTGCTTGCGGAGTACTTAACAAAACATTGGGTTCAACCTCCAGCATTTCTAGATTGATATCTGGTTGATAGAACCGATTAAATAGTACCAGCCCATTCGCCCCAGCTTCTGTCAATCTTTTAGCCATATTTGCCATATTGCTGAAGAAAGGGCTAAGCTTAACCGCCACTGGAATTTTCACCACCGTCTTCACAGCACGAAGGATATCGATATAGTTTTGCTCGACCTCGTAGCCGGTCATTGACATGTCAGTGGGGACGTAATAAATATTTAATTCCAGTGCATCTGCGCCTGCTTGTTCGATTTGTTGGGCGTAGTCGATCCAGCCGCCGACGGTGGAACCGTTGAGGCTAGCAATGATAGGAATACCTACCATTTGTTTAGCCATGCGGATGTGATTCAGGTATTCTTCTACGCCCACGTGAAAGATTTCTGGTTCGGGAAAATAAGTGAGGGCTTCGGCAAAACTTTCGGTGCCGTAAGTTAGATGGTGGTGCAATTCGTAGCGTTCTTGCCGGATTTGTTCCTCAAATAAGGAATGCAAAACAATTGCCCCTGCACCCGCATCTTCCATCCGCTTGACATTAGCGATATTTTCTGTTAATGGTGCTGCGGCGGATGGGACTAGAGGCGATCGCAGCGTCAATCCCATGTAAGTAGTAGTTAAATCCATGCTCGTTTCTCCTTCGTTCTGCATTAACTCGTAAAAACTTGATGTTTTCTGTTCAAAATTTTCAACCTCTCAAACCATAAAATACTGACGATTCCTGCCGCTAAACAGATTGCTAAATCAATCGGATGTAGAAAGGAAAAGCGGTACAAACCGCGCAAGAAAGGCACGTAAAGAATACCGCCGAGAAAAGCGATCGCACCCCCTAACACCCACCACAAGGCCATATTGGGAGAACCCAAAGTATCCCCGATGGTTCTAGACCAAGAGCGATTGGTTAAGATCAAGCCGAGGTTGGCAACAATTAGGGTAGTAAAAGTGAGGGCGCGGGCGTCTAATTCCCCTTGACCGCGATACAAAGCAGTGGCAAAAACCGCCAGCAGCACGAGCAATATTCCCCCACCTTGCAGCAAGCTTAAGCTTAACATCCGCTGGCTAAATAGCGGTTCTTTGGGATTGCGCGGCGGACGGCGCATTGCGTTAGCTTCTTCCGGTTCTGCTTCAAAGACAACCGAACAAGCGGGGTCGATAATTAAGTGCAAAAACGCGATGTGAATTGGCAATAATACCAAAGGCCATTTAAACAATACCGGAATTAGGGACATCCCGGCAATCGGAACGTGAACGGCTAGAGTATAAGCCATCGCTTTTTTAAGATTATCAAAGATGCGGCGACCGAGTTTAACTGCTTGCACAATCGAAGAAAAGTCATCGTCAAGCAATACTAAATCTGCCGCCTCGCGTGCCACATCAGTTCCCCTTCCTCCCATTGCAATGCCGATATGGGCTGATTTTAAAGCGGGTGCGTCGTTGACGCCATCGCCGGTCATGGCGACAATTTCGCCGTTATTTTTAAGGGCGTTAACGATGCGTAACTTTTGTTCCGGTACAACCCGGGCAAAAATATTGATCTGCTTCATCCGCCGCTGTAATTCTGCATCCTCCATTTGGTCTAATTGGGACCCGGTAATGATGCCATCGGTGGACGCGAGACCGATTTGTCTGGCAATATTTTGGGCAGTACCGGGATAGTCGCCAGTAATCATTATTACCTTGATGCCAGCGGTGTAGCATTCTTGAATTGCCTTGGCAACCGTTGGACGGACGGGATCGGCGAGTCCCACCAAACCTAAAAACTCGAAGTCGAAATCGTGCTGTTCGACTGGGAGATCGGTTGGTTGAAAATAGGCTTTAGCGACACCCAGGACGCGCAAACCAGCCTCAGCCATGCCGCTGATTTGTGGCGAAAGTTCCTGGATTTGGTCTGGGGTAAAGTGACACAAAGAAGCGATCGCTTCCGGTGCGCCCTTAGCAGCAATGATATAGTTTATACCATCGGGCGATTGCCAAACGTGGGACATTGCCAGCAAGTTATTCGAGAGGGGATATTCGCGGATCAGCGTCCAGTCGTTATGCAGGTGTTCGGTATTGGCAAGGTAGCGATCGCCGAAATTTTTAAACGCTTTTTCCATCGGATCGAAGGGGTCTTTTTGACTTGCCAAAATGCTGAATTCTACTAACTGGTGGAAGGTTTCCGGCAACTCTTCTTGCTCGTGCAAATTTAGATCGTAAACTTCACCTTGAGCAAACATCTGTCTGACTGACATTTGGTTCAAGGTCAGCGTACCTGTTTTATCCACGCACAATACTGTCGCTGACCCCAAAGTTTCAACCGCTGGCATTCGCCGCGCCAACACTTGTTTTTGCGAAATGCGCCACGCACCCAAAGCCAAAAAGATAGTGACAACCACGGGAAATTCATTCGGCAAAATTGCCATTGCTAAAGCAAGTGCAGCTAAAAATCCGTTTAACCAATCTCCCCGCGTCAGTCCGTAAAGCACCCCGACGAGTATGCAGATAGAAATGGCAATAATTGCCAGCTTACTAACCAGTTGTGTGGTTTCTTTTTGTAATAAAGTGGGTTCCGGTTCTACAGTTTGTAAAGCTTTGCCAATTTTGCCAAGTTCGGTTTTAATTCCAGTTGCTTGTACCTGAGCAATTCCCTGTCCGGTGACGACCAACGTGCCGGAGTAGACAAGCGCCAAATTCTCCCCACCAGGACGAAGAGATTTTAGATGATTGGATTGTTGTTCCCATCCCAAATCGACGGCGACTTTGCGGACGGGTAGGGATTCGCCAGTCAATAAAGATTCATCGACGGTGAGGTTGCTAGAAGATAGGAGAACCGCATCGGCGGGGACGCGATCGCCTTCTGCCAAAATGATAATATCGTCCCGCACAACTTCCCGACCGGCAATGCGTTTTTGTTTGCCATCTCGGATGACTGAAGCGCGAGGACTGGATAAATCTCGCAATGCTTCTAATGCTCTTTCAGTTTTGTGTTCTTGATAAAGGGTGATACCCATGATAAAGAAGACAAAGCCGAGTAAAATCAGCGCGTCCTGTATTTCACCCAAAAACATATAAATCGCGCCGCAAGCAACTAGCAGCAAGAAAATGGGTTCTTGGACGACTTCGGATGCGATCGCCAAAATACCGCGCTGCTTGGTTGAAGGAAGTTCGTTATAACCTTCGTGCTTCAACCTATAAGTCGCTTCTGTTTCAGCAAGTCCGGTAATAGTATTGAGGTCGAATTCGCGAGTCATGATGGGATTTCCTCTCGTGGCATATCGATAGACGCGGCATGGCAGAATTATCCTTCTGAGCGTTTTGATTCATATCAGTCAATAACTCCCCGCACCTTGCCAGCGATTAAAGGAGATAAAGTGAGAACGACTAAACCAATGGGCATTAATCCACCTGCAAGCAAGTTATATTCAGAAGCGATTCGCTCCCAGGAATAGGCAAAAACGAAGCGCCCCAAACCAATCTCGAAGGCAATGGTCAGCAGCAGCCATAATAGTCCAATGGCTAGCAATTGAGAAGCACGAGAAGCATGGAGCGCTCGCACAAAAGCAATAGCGATAATCAACATCAGAATTGACCCGGTGAAAACTGAAATTTGACGCGCCCGGAAATCACCCACATAGGGCGCAAGCCATAGAGTACGAGCAGTCCCATGCAGGATTTCAGCAAACATCAAAACCAGCCAAATAACAATGCCTCTTAGGAACATCATCGCTAGTGTAAGCTCCTTTCTCGCTGTGGCTGAACTCCCGTTCTTTTGAATTATCCACATAATTACTGCTTCCCATCGTCCGTAACGCAAAGAAACAAAGGGCGAGCCAAAAAATCGTTGGTTTGGTTTCGAGAGAGCGACGAAGAAACCGGGTTTCTGGCAACGCCCTTGCGTAAGTTCTGTTTCATAAATCCTCCTTGTAAAAATAGTCAGACATTCAGCGAAAAAGAAATAAAAAATCAGACGTGTTTTTTCTAGCTTCTGACGGGCAGGATGCCCATCCCACAAGAGTTAATTTTTGCTTGTGGGGTAGGCGTCCCGCCTGCCCCAAAATTGAATTAAAATACCTCACACCTGCTCCGAAGATCACCTGCAAAACCTGCCTATTTTCCAGACAATTCTCATCATTAGCTAGCACGCTGGTGAGAGAATTTGGCTGTCAGCGTTTACCCCGGCAATCTCTCGCGCCATTTGTTTGGCAAAAGTTGCTGCTTTTGCGCCCAATTCATCTGGCGTAGTGCAGAAAGGAACGACGTATTTGCCAATCACGTGACAGCGACTATACGCCATCATGCGGTCAAATATCTCTTGAATCAGGTCGGCATTTTGTTCCACTGGTCCGGCGCAAGTCACCAAGAGTGCAGTTTGCTTCCCCGTACCTAGTGTATGGATGATTTGATGATCCTTCGATTTAACCAAACAGTAATGCCGGTCAAGTAAGGCTTTCATTTGAGCCGAAAAAGACCAGGCATATAACGGTGTGGCGTAAACAACAACATCCGCAGTGATTATGCGATTGAGAATCTCTAGCGCATCATCTTTTTGCACGCATCCCGGTTCATCCATGTTTTCCTGGCAAACATTACATCCCAAGCAACCGTTGATCTTGTAGTCTGTAAGGTTAATCCGTTCCACTTGATGCAAGGGAGCGACCAAATCTTCAAACTGTTTCAACACTGTGGCAGTGTTACCATGTTTTTTTGGGCTTCCTAAAATCGTTAATATCTTCATAAACTACGCTCCTTTTATCGGTAATTGCTAATTGCTAATTGCTAATTGCTAAGTTTTTTTATATTACCAATTAGCAATTAACTATTAGCACCATATTTAGTGTCGCTGCGTAAGTCCATATCTCAACTCTCTCGCTCATTCACTTAAACCCATTTGTCCTCGAAAACCAGTAATCAGACGGGTTCCATCTTTGAAAATGTGAATTTCTACTTGGTCGCTTGCCCAGGTGATTTTATCTTCAAAAGCTGGATTCAATACCCGTACCCGCTGATTGCGCGAAGAGACGGGCGAATCGGGAGAATTAATTGCCAAAGATTCCACGTAAGGGCCATCGACTAAAATGTCTAATTGTTCGAGTAATTCTCTTGCTCCTTCGGGTGCATTTTCGCCTTGCAATTCTGGCAAAGTATACCCGCTAAAAGACATGACATTCAGACCCGCTGCTTTTAATTTTTTGGCTAATTGAGCGAGGGCGGTTGCTTGCAGAAAGGGTTCTCCTCCCGAAAAAGTGACGCCTGAGTTGCGGGGATTGCTTAAAATTTGCTCTGCCAGTTCATCCACCGCAATTAATTGGTTAATTTCAAACGACCAAGAAGCGGGATTAAAACATCCGGCACATTCTCGCTTGCAACCTTGTACCCACACCACGGCGCGACACCCTGGACCATTGACTTCTGATTCGTCAACGTAGCCCATAATATTGAGGTAACCGGGGGGAATTTCTACTTCAGATAGCGATGGGGTTGTTGAATTCATTGCTGTTTCTCGTTAATTGCTAATTGCTCATTGCTAATTGCTAATTGGGTTTTTCGATTACCAATTAGCAATTAACTATTAGCTATTACCCTTCAGTCGATTTCACAACTTCCTTGGCTTCTTTTGATTCACCGTTTGATCCATTACCGTTTCCGTGTCCGTTGGAGGGTTTTTCTAACTGCCTTGCAGCTAGATATTGATACATTTGCCAACGGGTATTTACATCTGACTGCGCTGCTTCTAGTAACCGTTTCGCATCCTCTGGTTTGCTGCGCCTTAACATGTTGAAACGGTTCTCGTTGTACATCGATTGTTCGACTGGAAAACGAGGAGAACGGCTATCTAATTGCAGCGGATTTTCTCCTAGTTTGGCGCGGTCTGGATTATACCGATAAAGCAACCAACGACCGGATTCTACTGCTGCTTTTTGTTGTTGCATTCCGGTCATCATGTTGATACCGTGGGCAATGCAATGGGAATAAGCAATAATCAGCGATGGTCCGTCATATGCTTCTGCTTCTAGGAACGCTTTCAAAGTGTGTTCGTCCCTCGCACCCATGGCGACGCTGGCGACGTAAACGTTGCCATATGTCATGGCAATTAAACCCAAATCTTTCTTAGCTGCGGGTTTTCCTCCGGCGGCAAATTTAGCCACTGCTGCCCGTGGAGTAGATTTGGACATTTGTCCGCCGGTATTGGAATAAACTTCGGTATCCAATACGAGGATATTGACGTTACGTCCGCTGGCTAAAACGTGGTCTAAACCGCCGTAACCGATATCATATGCCCAACCGTCACCGCCAATAATCCAGACGCTCTTTTTGACCAGATAATCCGCGAGGGATTTCAGATTTTGGAGTTTGTATTTTAGATTTGGATCTAGTTCGGAATTAAGCAGTTGATCGAGGCGTTGTTTCAACTGGGCAACTCGTTCTCGTTGTTCCCAAATATCTGCTTCGTCTTTTTGTTCGGCGTTTAAGATATCTGTGGCGAGGGATTCGCCGATTTCTGTTGCCAATTGTTTGAGCAATTCGGCAGCAAATTCGGTATGTTTGTCGATCGAGACGCGGAAACCCAATCCGAATTCGGCGTTATCTTCAAATAGACTGTTCGACCAAGCGGGTCCGCGTCCTTCGGCGTTGTGGGTCCAAGGGGTTGTTGGCAGGTTACCGCCGTAGATGGAAGAACACCCGGTGGCGTTGGCGACTAACATGCGATCGCCAAACAATTGACTCACTAATTTCAGATACGGCGTCTCGCCGCATCCCCCACAAGCACCGGAAAATTCAAACAGCGGTTCTTGCATTTGTTGCTGACCAATTTTTGTCAGCTTCAATTCCCGCCGATCCGGATTGGGAAGACTTAAGAAGTAATCCCAATTCTCCCGTTCTTGTTCCCGCAATGGCAATTGCGGTTCCATATTAATCGCCTTCAGTTTCGGTTCCGACTTATTCTTAGCCGGACAAACATCGACGCAGACGCCGCATCCGGTACAATCTTCTGCCGCGACTTGGATGGTGAATTTTAAACCTTTCCAATCGTGGTCTTTCGCGTTATTACTCTTGAAGGTTTCCGGTGCATTTTCCAGTTGTTCTGGTTCGTAAACCTTGCTGCGAATTACACTATGGGGACACACCATGACGCATTTACCGCATTGCACGCAAACATTCGGGTCCCAAACGGGAATTTCTGCGGCAATGTTGCGTTTTTCCCATTTAGTAGTACCGCTGGGGAAAGTCCCATCACAAGGCAATGCGCTAACGGGTAAATCATCCCCTTCCCGCGCAATCATCTTGCCTAAAACTTCGCGCACAAACGCGGGTGCGGTATCGGGAATTGGTGATTGGTAATTGGTAATTGGTAATTGGTTTTGTTCTCCTTTACCAACTTCGTACAGATTTGCCAGGGTTTGATCCACGGCTTTGATATTCATCTGCACGATTTCTTCGCCTTTCTTGCCGTATGTCTTGCGAATCGATTTCTTAATTTGCTCGATCGCTTCTTCTCGCGGCAGCACTCCAGAAACTGCGAAGAAACAAACTTGCATTACCGTGTTAATGCGTCCGCCCATCCCAGCTTCGCGGGCAACTTTAGAGGCGTTGATCCCATAAACTTTCAGTTGCTTCTCGATGATTTGCTCTTGTACCGATTTGGGCAGTTTCTGCCAAACTTCATCGGCAGCGTAAGGAGAATTCAGTAGGAATGTTCCCCCCGGCACGATTTCTTTGAGAATCGGGAATTTTTCCACAAATTCCCATTGGTGACAGGCGACAAAGTTGGCTTTATCCACCAAGTAGGTCGAGCGAATTAATTCCGGCCCAAATCGCAGGTGAGAAACGGTAACCGACCCGGATTTCTTGGAGTCGTAGACAAAGTAACCTTGGGCGTAGTTATCGGTTTCTTCGCCGATAATTTTGATCGAGTTTTTGTTCGCGCCGACGGTGCCATCCGAACCCAAACCGTAGAAAATAGCCCTAACAACGCTATCGGGTTCGATAGAAAATTCGCGGTCGTAGTCTAAGCTGGTGTGGGTAACGTCATCGTTAATCCCCACGGTAAAGTGATTCTTGGGTGCGGCGGCGGCGAGGTTATCAAAAACGGCTTTAACCATTGCCGGGTTAAATTCTTTTGAAGATAACCCGTAACGTCCACCGACGACTTTGGGCAAGTGAAAAGACTGCTCACCTGCTCGTTTGCTCACCTGCTCACCTGCATATTCAAACAGGGCGTTAACTACATCGAGATAAAGGGGTTCGCCTGCACTACCGGGTTCTTTAGTCCGGTCTAAAACGGCGATACTCTTGATAGTTTCTGGCAAAGCTTCTACAAATCGTTTCGCATCAAAGGGACGATACAACCGTACTTTGAGGACGCCGACTTTTTCGCCTTTATTGTTGAGGTAATCTACGGTTTCGTGAACGGTTTCGCAACCGGAACCCATCAATATAATGACTCGTTCTGGTTCTGGATCTCCGTGGTATTCAAATAATTGGTATTGCCGCCCGGTGAGTGTGGCAAATTCATCCATTACTTTTTGAACTATATCCGGACAGGCGAGATAGAAAGGATTGACGGTTTCCCTTGCTTGGAAGTAGACATCCGGGTTTTGTGCCGTGCCGCGAATGACGGGACGATCCGGGGTGAGGGCGCGATCGCGCATCGCCAATACCAATTCTGCCGGTATTTGCGAAGTCAAGTCGTCCGAAGTCAAAATTTCCACTTTCTGCACTTCGTGGGATGTCCTAAACCCATCAAAGAAATGCACGAAAGGAATCCGCGATTCTAAGGAGGCTCGCGTAGCAATTAATGCAAAGTCATGGGCTTCTTGCACGGACGCGGCACACAGCATCGCCCATCCGGTGGCACGCGCTGCCATCACGTCGCTGTGATCGCCGAAAATCGAAAGCCCTTGGGCGGCGAGACTGCGCGCGGCGATGTGGAATACGCAAGGCGTAAGTTCTCCGGCAATTTTATACATGTTTGGGATCATCAACAATAATCCCTGGGACGCCGTGAACGTAGTGGCGAGGGAACCCGTCTGTAGCGCGCCGTGGATTGCACCCGCTACGCCCCCTTCACTCTGCATCTCGATGATCGAGGGAACGGTACCCCAGAGATTCGGTTTGCCTTCAGATGCCCAGGCATCCGCCCATTCGCCCATCGGAGTTGAAGGGGTGATCGGGTAGATTGCGATCGCTTCATTGAGTCGATAAGCGACTTGGGCAACTGCTTCGTTGCCATCTATCGTTGCAAATGTTCTCTTGTTCATCTGAAAATCTCCGTTCGTTTAGGAAACCATGCGGCGAGCGTGCCCGTCGAGGAAAAACGCAAGGGCGGTTTTAAGCGCCGTCAAACTATGCGCCACGAGTTGTAACTCAAAAATTTGCAATCCAATGGATTGGCCTTTTGAGTCAATCTTTTCCCCGTGCTTAAATGATGCAAGCTAATTGTTTTCCTGTTCGGGTCTTTTTTGGTTGGTGATTTTTGCCAGCCACCGACGTAACAGAAACTATATTTGGGGTGCTTTACAACTGAACCCCGCTTAAAACCAGCACTTATTGTCCCACCATATCTAGTGCGAACATGCCCTTTGGCGTGATGCAATCTATGCAATCGTCTTCTATGAAACTCAAGAGGGACAATCTCAACTATCTCAGTATTGTCAGGTTGAATATGTCCACCCACGAACCAATTAGCTAGCACCCAAGAATCAACACAATGAGCGTCAAACTTACTGTAAAGCTTGTTTTTATATTTTTTCAATCCCAAGCTTTGCCGCATTTCGTAAGTCTCATTGCCCGTTTTTATCTCTAGGTGAGCAAGTCTTTCTAGCTCGGAGTATAACCACTTTTTCCCAACTTCTAAAGGACTAAACATTACATTCCACTTTCGTGCCCCCTTCCAGGTTCTCGCTTTAATATCTTCAACAACAAAAGTTGAAACTGGAAACATTAAAGTTAACCACTTGCAAATCCGTAACTTCCATTGCCATCTAGCTTTAGTTGACGGTGGTAACTTTTGCTTATTCACTAACCGATTTTTGCGGTTTTGACGGCATGGAGTATTGCGATATCGACGAAATCGCCGCATGTTACGACGCGCTTCTACATGGTCTTTTACCCAGTCAACAGCATGAGTTTGGATGTTTAGGTATGTGTGAGCCTGTGACTTTACAGTAAACCCCTCACGCTTGCTTCCAGGGTCAACTCCAAGGGCTATAGGTTGAGTATTTCTGTTAGATGGTTCTTGATTTAATCTAACACAAAACACCCCCTTTTTAAAGAATGGTGTAACCTTGCCCGATCTAATCCAACGTTTAGCCCTACTTGGTGTCGTTGGCATTAGCGGACGGTTATTTTGGTCTACTACTGGGACAAACATTTACGATAAGTCCTATTTCTAGGTGTATATATCCCTTCGCCACTGACCATCAAAGCGGTTGAAAATTAGGCAGGCGTTCTCAACGTTTTTCGGGATACCACTCCCAGATGGTTCAGTCTAATTGGCTAGACACTGTTTTAGTCTTGCATTCGGAAGGGGGTAAATCTTCCTCTGGCAAGCCCCATCTCGCTCGCGAGCGGGGTCAGTGACTTTTATACCTCGTCATTTGCCCTTAGTCAGTTGTCAGTTTACCCCTGAGTGCTGACCCATGACCGATCTGGCTCACTCTCAAGGTAGACAACAAATTTGAGGAACTTGTGAAGCTATCGGATTTGAGGGATTAAAACTCACTCTTTTGTCAGGCGCTGATGACGTTCCACCATTTTTGGCGCGGATAATTCTACAAACGACGGCAATTTCACAAAACCGCGTTTTTGGCAAGGATATTAAAATATTTATTGATTTAATGTTGCAAAACTTTGCATCCCGAAGGTAATGTTATCAATTGCTAATAGCTAATGGCTAATGGCTAATTCCAAAGCATTAGCAATTAGGTGTTGATGGTGCCGTACTCTCGTCTAACGCACCCTACATTTAAAGTCTCTGGGTAAGTTCTGAATTACCAATTACCAATTAGCCATTAGCAATTAGCAATTAACAATTGTATCAATCCAGGACAACTTGACGAGCAACCGCAATATTTCGCCCTTGTCTTTTTGCTGCATAAAGTGCCTCATCTGCCATTTTGATTAACACTTCTGGCGACTCTTTCAAACTGGGTACTAAACTACTAATTCCTAAACTCAAAGTAACATAATCGCTGACTAAAGATTGGGCATGGGGAATTTTGAGTTGTTGCACTTGTTGTCGGATTAATTCCCCAACTTGCATCGCTCCTGCCATCGATGTGTTCGGTAGGAGGATGACAAATTCTTCGCCCCCGTAACGCGCCACCAAATCTGCTGGACGCTTGAGAACTTTTCTAATTGCTTGTGCCACCTGCTTTAAAGTGACATCCCCAGCTAAATGTCCGTAGTAGTCGTTATAGCGTTTGAAATAATCAATATCGCACAGAATCAACGACAGGGGTATTTGCTCTCGTTTTAATCTGCTCCATTCTCGTGCCAGGTGTTCGTTAAAATAACGGCGGTTGGCAACAGCTGTTAATTCATCTAAACTAGCGAGTAACGCTAGTTTTTGGTTCGCGGCAAAAAGTGCGGTTTCCGCTTGTTTTCGCTCCACGAACGACCCCAACTGGGTGGCGATCGCATTCACCAATTCCAGGGAACGATCTTCAGGTGTGGGAATTTTTTTGCTAAAAAATATCAGAATGGCAAGAACTTGGTTATCGAAGAGAATGGGAACTCCAAATGCCGCTTTTAGTCCCACAGTGGCAGCTAAATGGCAACGGGGAAAAACTTGCACGTCTTGTTGGGAAATATCCTGTATCCATTCAGGTTGTTTGGTTGCCCAAATTCGCCCCGGCATCCCCTCGTTAGGGCGAAATATCAACGTTTTGCTGAACAGATGAAATTCTTCGAGCCTCCCCTCGTTGGCATACCAACCCCAACTGCGTTCGAGGACAAATCTATCTGAATTGACCACCCAAGCTTCGCCCAAATCCCATCCGATGGTTTGGCACACTAAAGCGAGAATTTTTTCTAAAGCGGCGTCAAGGTTGGGGGCAGAATTAATTGCTTGTGTGGCTTTTAGTAAGAGTTGTAACTGAGCGTTTTGTTGACTCAACAGTTGGTTTTTTTGTTGCAGTTGAGCTTGCAGCGCTCGCCTGGTGAGTTGAAGAGCTACCCTCGCCAATACTTCCTCGACTTGAAATGGTTTGGTAATGTAATCTTCCCCGCCGATTTGAAAGGCTTTGCTTTTGTCTAACCCCTCAGAAAGTCCACTCAAGAAAATCACGGGAATCTCTCTGGTTTTCGGGTTAGCTTTCAAAGTTTGGCAAATTTCGTAGCCAGACAAATCCGGCATGATAATATCCAGCAAGATTAAGTCGGGATGCTTTTCTTGAATCGCCTCTAACGCCAAGTTGCCATCGGTAACTGGTCGAACTTTATAGCCATTTTCCCGCAAGAGATTGACTAATAAGCGTAAGTTCGATATTGTATCGTCAACGATTAAAATATTTCCCTTATAATTGTTGCTGGATGTTAAGTTCATACAGTTTGTTTATCAATGCCTTCCTTTCAACCAGTAGGTAAGCATTTCTCCTTTACCTTTAACCTCTATTATCCCCCGTTCTTCAAATTCAAACCGATCTTTTAAGCATTCGTAGGTGGCAGCGCTGACTTGAATTTTTCCCGGCATTCCGCTAGACTCCATGCGCGAGGCAACGTTGACGGTATCGCCCCAAAGGTCGTAGATAAATTTGCTTTTGCCGATGACTCCGGCGATGACGGTACCGATGTTGATGCCGATCCGCACTTGAAATGCTTGGTTTGTCTTGGCGTTGAGTCGGTTAATTCCACCCAGCATGTCGAGTGCCATTTGAGCGATCGCTTCATCATAATTGGGACGCGGTACGGGCAATCCTCCCACTACCATATAAGCATCCCCAATCGTTTTAATTTTTTCCAACCGATGCTTTTCTGCTAAGCGATCGAATTCCGAAAAAATTGCATTCAGTATTTCTACCAATTCTGCTGGTGTCTGTTGCGCGGAAAAGTTGGTAAATCCCACTAGATCGGCAAACAATACGCTCACTGCTTCAAATTGGTCGGCAATCGGCGTTTCCCCAGCTTTCAGGCGCGTGGCGATGGATTGGGGCAAAATATTCAGCAGCAATCTTTCGGTCTGAGCTTTTTGCAATTCCAAGGCTTGTTGTGCCAGCTTGCGTTCGGTAATATCAGATACCGTGCCTTCATAGTATAGTAACCTGCCGGTAGAATCTCTCACCGCGCGCGCATTTTCCGAGATCCAAATTTGCTTTCCATCTTGACGATAAATCAGAGATTCAAACCCAGATACAGCTCCATCAAGTTCGATGGCGGCGATAAATTCGTTGCGTCGCTTGGGGTCAACATATAATTGCTCGTTAATGTTTTTCATGGCAAGCATTAACTCTTCTGGAGAAGCGTAACCATAAATCCTTGCCAATGCTGGATTAACGCTCAAATACCGTCCTTCTGGCGTTGATTGAAATATGCCATCAATCGCGTTTTCAACGATGCTGTGATATCGTTGTTCGGCAATGCGTAAGGCGTCTTCTGCTTGCTTGCGCTGGACTAACGCTCCTAATTGGGTGGCAACTGCTTGCACTAATTCCACCATCCGGGATTGATAAGCACTGGCTTGTTTTTGATAGAAAATCCAAATCGCTAGGACTTTTTCATGAGCCAATATCGGCACGCCAAAAGCTGCTTTTAATCCCACCCTTGCTGCGATTTCAACTCGGATGAAAGCTGCCCCATCTACAAGAGAAAGATTTTCAATCCATTCGGGACGCTTTGAGCGCCAAATTCGACCGGGAATTCCTTCTCCGGGTGCAAAGGTTAATCGCTTGCTTTTTTGTCGATAGTCTGAAAGACTGGCATCTTTTAAATAACAACCTTCACTGCATTCTAAGATTGTGCCATCGGCGTTGGGAATCCACGTCTCTGCTAAATCCCATTGCAAACTTTGACAGATCATTTTGAGGATATCGTTAAAGGCGGCGTGCAAGTCGGGGGCGCGATGGATGGCGTGGGAACTTGCCAAAAGCAGGCGAATTTCCATCTCCGCTTGTCTGCGATCTCGTATTTCTTTTTTCAGTCGGGAATTCTGCTCGGTTAATTGTTGATTTTTTTCCTGTAGTTGTGCTTGCAAAGACTTCAGGGTGAGTTGATTGTTCACCCGCGCTAATACTTCCTCGATTTGAAAGGGTTTGGTAATGTAGTCTGCCCCGCCTACTTGAAACGCTTTGGCTTTATCTAAACCTTCAGAGAGCGCGCTTAAGAAAATGATCGGAATATTTTCTGTTTCCGGGTCAGATTTAAGTTGTTTACACACTTCATACCCGTCTATATTGGGCATGAGAATATCGAGTAATATCAAATCTGGCTTGCTTTTCCTCACCGCTTCTATTGCTAAAATCCCGTCGGGAACAGGTCTAACTTTGTACCCATTTTCTCGTAAAATATTGATTAACAATTTTAAGTTGGCAGGGCGATCGTCAACAACTAATATTTCTGCCTTACAGCGGTGGTGATTCAGCGTCATATTATTTTTCGGCTAAGGGTTCTTGCGGTGAGATATCGGCAATTATTGCCAAAATATTCTTGTAATCAAACTCATCGAGATGCCCCTGAATAATTTGAGCGAATGCCGGATTTTCTGCCTGAATTTGCTTAATTATATCTTCGATTAAATTCAAATCTGCCAGACTAATTGCTTGTTTCATTTCCCCGGCCCATCCCTCGGGAAGTTTGAGGGTCGATTGCCATTCGTTGGCCGGATACCTCGACAGGTTTGGTTGAGTTTTCTTGCCTCCTTTGGCGTTTTCAATTGCCTTTAAAATCTTTGGGTATTCCAATTTTTCAATTTTCTTTTTTAGTGCCTCTGCCAGTGCTGTTTCTTGCGGCTGTATCCTTAAAATCAATTGCTCTAACGCTACCCGATCTTGCGTTAAACTTGCTTGTTCTAATTCAGTCAACCATGACTTTGGCAATGCTTGCATAGAAGCTAAATTTAGATTATAATTAGACTCACCCGACGCAATGGTTGTGTTGGCTTCTTCAATAAAGCTCGCTCCTAAATATTCGGCTAGTTTTTCAAAGATAACCTTTTCTGACACGGGCTTACAAATAATATCATCGCATCCTGCCGATAACATAGCGAGTTTTTCTGACTCAAAAGCACTGGCGGTGATGGCAATAATTGTTGTGGCAAAACCTTTGGCTGTGGCTTTAATTCGTTGGGTGGCTTGATAACCGTCGATCGCGGGCATTTTCATATCCATCCAAATCAGATGGGGTTGAAAGGTTTCCCACATTTTAATCGCTGCTTCACCGTTTGTCGCTTCTAGAACTTCAAACCCAACGGGGGCAAGTAACTGCACCAGCAGCTGACGGTTGCGTACGCTATCATCAACGACTAAAATTCGATAGCGGGGTTGGTTTGGGGCTAGAGCGATAACGCGGCGGCTTATTTGTCGATTCCCGATGGCTGTGGGGTTAACGGGGATAACTTTAATCTCAAATTGGAAGGTTGCTCCCTGTCCTAGTTGAGATTTGACAGCGATATCGCCGCCTAAAAGTTGGATGTATTTGCGACTAATAGTTAAACCCAAACCCGTGCCTTTAGCTGTAGCAATTCCGGCTTTAGTTTGTCCGAACGGGATGAATAGATGTTGCATTTCATTCTCGCCAATTCCGACTCCAGTATCCCTGACGGAAAATAGCAGATTTAAGTCATTTTCTGGTTTGTCAATCCGAGTGACGGTAAGCGAAACTTTCCCCTCATTGGTAAATTTAATGCCCTTGTCGATTGGGTTGATTAAAACTTGGCGGAGTTTGAGGCGATCGCTTCTGATAAACTGAGGAACTTGGGGAGCCAAGTTAAACTCTAACTGCAAGCTTTTTGCCTTGGCTTTAACTTGAAACATTTCCTTTAACTCAGCCAGCATCTCGACCAGATCGAAGTCGGTTTCGTTCAGTACGATGCATGCGGCTGCGATTTTCGATAAGTCGAGAACGTCGTTGATTAAACCCAGCAAGTGTTCGCCGCTGCGGCTGATAATGCGGATATTTTCTTTTTGTTGCGGATTGAGATTTGAGTCGTGCTTTAGCAGTTGTGCAAATCCTAAAATCGCGTTTAGTGGCGTCCTGAGTTCGTGACTCATATTGGCTAAAAACCTACTTTTAGCATGGTTTGCTGCTGCGGCTGCTTCTTTTGCTTGTCGCAGTTCTGATTCTGCCTTTTTAAGATCGGTGATATCCCGTCCGACGGCTTGATATTCAACAATACATCCAGCATCATCAAATATAGCCCGGTTGATCCACTGAGTCCAACGCAATTGCTCCTGACTAATTACCCGATTTTCAATCGTGACTACGGGATTTTATCTGCTGATGGAATTTACTAGACGCGCCACATGTTCGCGGTCTTGTTCAAAAATAACGGGTTCGTAATGATACCCGATCAATTCTTCCCGCGTTAGTCCAAAATATCGACAGAAAGCTTGATTGACAAAAGTTAGGGTGCCATCTGGCTTAAATCGGGCAATCAGTTCGGTCTGATCTTCTAAAATACCGCGATATCGCGCTTCGCTTTCTACCAGTGCGGCTTCGATTTGTTTGCGTTCGGTAATTTCTTGGGCGAGTTGGGCGGTGCGTTGTTTTACTTGGGTTTCTAGGGTGCGCTGATATTCTTCTATGAGTTGTTCTGCCTGTTTGCGTTCTGTAATGTCGATGATGACGCCATCCCAGATGATATCGCCTAGGGGCTGTTTTTCGGGGCGGGAGATTCCTTGTACCCATTTGAGGCGACCAGAAGGCGGAATAATTCGACCTTCCCATTTCCAAGGTTGTAAAGTTTGTGCCGAAATTAGAATGGTTTCCTTGAGGGAAGCTACATCTTCGGGATGGGTAACTTGCCAAGGCAATTGGGGATTTTTGGCAATGATTTCGGCTTCATATTCGTAAAGTTCGCGCACCCCTGGACTGACGTAGGTGAATTCTTGAATCCCATCGGAATGCAGTACGAAGCGATAGACAAAGGAAGGCACGTTTTCTGCTTGACGGCGATATTTGGCTTCGCTTTCTTTTAACGCGTAAGAAACATAATTTTTATTGGTTGTGCCGTCGGTGACTTCTATAATGTAGGAGAGTTGACCATCTTTCCTCACCGGAACCGCACCGATAAACTTGCCTTGTTCGTTACCGGCATAAATAAAACTAACCGAATTAAACACTTGAATGCGCTTGAGAAAATCAGCGTCTAAATTCTGCAAATTTGGAGAATATAGATGAATTTTTCCTAATTCCAAGTCATCGGCAACGAGTTGGACAATTTGTTGGGGAAGAGCAGTGTAAGATTTGAGGTGTTGGTCGATGCGATCGCTCACCTGAATCATCAACTCATGCGCCAGGTTATTCACCGTCTGCTGCCCATTTTTGAAGGAAAGATAACCCACCAGCCCCACGGTTATGGTAGTCTGTACAACGAAGGGAACCATTAAGACAGTTTTTAGGGGCACACCTCCTGCAACTCTAGCAAAAACTTTTTTTAGCGATCCGCTCGACATCGTGGTAGCTTACTCCTTCAGGTTTTCCATCCCTCGCTAAGGTCTGCGGCAGGTATTGTTTACGTTATAAATAAAAATTTTATTAAGGTCAAGTCTCTAATCTATGGGGAAGAGGCAGAGGGAAATTTTTTTAGGAAGTTATACGGAATCCGCTTTTTTAACTAACCGCCAAGAAGCCATAGACGCTTTCAGAGGCGCACTCGTTGAGTAGGAGACCAAGAAGAGGAGAAGGAGGGAGAAGAAGGGAGAAGGAGAGTGTAAGCAGTCGATATAGCACCAAAAAAATTGCTGCTAGCTTTAAAATCAGCAGCAATTCTCAGCTCGCGCTAATCGCTAATTGCTAATCGGAAAAAAACCATTAGCAATTAGCAATTAGCAATTAGCAATTAGCAATTAGCAATCGTCAAACAGAAACAAAGTCAGCGGCGGTGATATTACTAGAATTTACCCCGCTCAAAATTGCCAGCAATTCATTATTTGCCATTAGCTTAATTAAAGTATCGCTGGCGTTGACACCCGTACCTTGAGTGACGCCAATCTGTGCAAAGGACAAACCTGCGGATAACTCGATGCGGTCTTCATTATCGGTGAAATCTGCAATCAGGTCGGTGCCTTTGCCAGTTGCTAGGACGAAGCGATCGCTACCTGTACCCCCTGTCAGCGTATCATTACCCGCGTCGCCGCTGATGCGTTCGCCACCTGCACCGCCATTTATGATATCATCGCCGCCGCTACCGGAAACATTATCGCTGCCATTCCCACCATTAAAACGGTCATTTCCACCGCCTAAATCAACGACCGAATTCCCATAACTTCCCAGCAAGGTAATAACATCATTACCCTCGCGGGGGTCGTTGCTAATCTGATTGACTGGTTCGTCGCCCTTTAAATTAATAAAGAAGCGGGAATCATTCATCGTGACGGTAATATCATCATTCCCGTAACCGCCGGTAATTTTGCCATCAGAACGGGGCGCATCGTTAGGGTTAGTATTGTTATCCCAAGTTGGGGCAAAAGTCACGTTAATTGTATCGTTACCCGTGCCACCATGAGCGCCTAAAATACCATCCGGATCTGCAATCGTATCGTTGCCATCCCCGCCAAACATCCGGTCGTTGTTGCCCGCACCGCCGTTAATAGAATCGTTACCGCCTTGACCAGAAATGAAGTCATTACCGCCTTGACCATTGATAATTTCATTCCGGTTCGTACCGACCAAATTATCGGCGTTGGGCGTACCATTAATCAAAATCGGCAGGTTAAAGCGGGCAACCAAGGGGTCGTGGTCGCTTACTTGATCGGCAAATTCCGAGTTGATGTGAACCACATCAAAACCATCGAGCCGATTTAATAAATTCTGGCTCGATAGAATATAATCCAGCGTCTGAGAATTGCCATCAAAATTGTAGGTGTAGCGGTCATTAACAGGCAGGGTTTCGCTCGGGTTATTGAGTCCGGCACTTTTAAGAATATTCAGGGGATTGGAGCATTCAAAATCATTCAAGTCACCCGCTACGATAACGTTGGCATTCGGGTCAACCGCCAAAATACTCTGAACAAAGTCTTTGACAATTGTCGCTTGTTGATTGCGCTGTGCTTCGCTAGTTAGCGTTGGCGGTTGGAAGCGTCCAAATAATGGTTGGTCGCCGCCTTTAGAGTTAAAGTGGTTGCCGATAACAAATACCCGATTCCCGTTGAACAGAAATTCGCCGACCAGGGGTTTGCGACTGGCGTTGAAAGCTGAGTTTGTGGGGTCGATGCGACCGGGACTAGCAGAGAGTTGGGGGTCGCCACCCACATTATTAACGGTGGTGCTTGAGGTAGAAGTGCCGCTGGGACGGTCTACAAAACTAACGCGGTTGGGATTGAATAGGAAACCGACGCGGATATTGCCCCCCGGTTCACCGCCATCTTGGTCGTCTACAGGGTTAATTTGGCGGTATTCATAGGTTGGTCCTCCAGCGGTGGCGATCGCATTAATCAACGTTTGGTAGGTAACGCTAGCATCGACAACCGAGTCGTTAGTAGCGCCGTTGTTATCTTGTATTTCCTCTAAGCTAATAACGTCGGGTGATTTGAGATTGTTGACTATAGCACTGGCAAGGCGGTTAAACTTAACGCTACCATCGCTGGGGTCGAGGTTTTCCACGTTGAAGGTAGCAACGGTTAGCTGGTCTTGCGTACCTATCAGTGCGGTTGTTTCTGGGGTCAAACCACCGGAAGTTACCGTCGGCAGGGGGGCGGTGTTGAGTAGCTTGAAGTTGCCAAAGCTGTAATCGATTACACCTGTAATTAAATTGTTGAAAGTATCTCCCACATTTACTTGCGGCGGGTGGGAAACGATCGCATCGTCAATAATAATCCGTTCTGGATTAAAGTCCCCCGGTTGAATGCGGATGCCACCCCGCGCCGTGCGTTCGCCCGCATTTACCCCATTGTCTGCCAGAACCGGAATTTCGCCAAAATCGTTAGTCGGACCAACAACAACGGCATTATTTACCCCTACCAACATCCCTTCTAAGCTTTCGTAGAAGTCGATGCCATCTTGCGCGGGGTCAAACAAGGTGGCGGGATTTTCCACAGTGCCACCTACCGCATCGTTATCGATAATTTGGTTAGGAATCGGGCGACCGTTGATGCCGATAATAGTAACAGCAGGCAAGGGGTTGCCGCTAGAAAGCTTTTCGATAGTCGGGTTGGTAATTTGAGTAATGGTGAGATTGTTGATGCCGCCAGTACCCCCCGGACGGAACTCGCTTACCTTACCGTTGACGCGAACCGAGTCGCCCACGCTAACAGTAGGTGCTGAGGCAGTGAAGACAAAAATCCCTTCCGCGGTGGCATCATTATTATCCGGATTGGGGTCTTGCAGGTAAAAACCATTCGAGCGCAACGCCGTGACTATACCCCCAACATTGCTAACAGTTTGACCTTCTAGGGGAGAACGATGGGCAGTTCCTTGAATATCGCGGATGCGAATAGCTGGGGCGGTATCGTTGTCGGTGATGTTAACGCTGAGATTGGGTATTGGGGTGAGGGTATTGGAATAGGCGGAGTCAGCACTACTGGTGATGGTGTGAGTGATGACGCCCGTGTGAGGAGAACTTTCTATCGCAGTATCGTTAACAGCTTTAACGGTAATTGTTTGCGGCGTGGTATCAGTAAAGCTGAGATTGATGGAATTGGAAAAGGTTACCCCATCGCTGCTGATTAGGGTTTGTGCGTCTGATGCGATCGCCATATTCACTGCACCCGCAGGTACGGTATTGAGAGCGATGGTATAAGTATCGCTCGTTTCCCCTTGTTCGTTCACATCGGTGCTACCGCCAGATTGGGTAATTGTTATCCCCGCCGGAATCGCAAAACCTGCCGAAATACTAAAGTCATCAATTGCTAAACCGTGGTCGTTATTGGCATCGTTACTATCCGACCAACGCAACCAAATTTCTTGTCCCGGTGCAATCGATAAACCGCTTAAACTTGCCGATAAATTCCTGCGATTCGCTGCGGCATTTCCATCTAAGGCACTTGGAGAAGTTGTGCCAAAAGTCGGACTGGTAAAATCCAAAGGAGCGAAATCAATCCAGGTTCCACTTGTTAAGCTACTCGCGCCAATTTGATATTGAAAATCTAACTTTTGGGCGACGCTGGGACTCGTAGTGACGCTACCGGCAGTCCGCCACTGTTCTCCTACATAACCGATATTGAGCGAGGAAATGGTATTCGCTGTATTGTTAACAAAACGAACGCCCCACAAAACAGTACCCGTCCCGCCGGATACTACAGAACCTAATCCGCGATCGCTAGAAACACTCCCAAAACTGTAGAGTGCGCCTGTATTGCTAGAACCAGTTCCAGCAGCATAAGTCGTTCTGTTTGCATACCAACCCCCGATTGTAGAATCATCAATCCAAGGATTGCTAGTGCCTGAATTGCCTAACAAGTTAAATTCTTGAGAGTAAGGGTTACTCAGGTTAATTGCTGGCATTGCGAAAACCTCACTTGTGGTAAAAAGCAAAAAAGGTAAAAGCAGAAAATGCAGCAGAATTTGAACTCCAACCAGGTTCCAAGGAGCCATAGGTATTCACCAAAAGACGATTTACTACTTCAGGACTTAGGCAAATCACCTTTGTTTCTGTGACGCAGCAAGAAACAAAGGTGATTGGTCAACTCCTGTACTTGCTAAAGCGTTCTTTCTGGTTTAAATTTCCCAGAATGAACCGAGAAATTCCGGAAAAATGGGAAATTTCTCTGTCTTCTTAACCTGGTCTTTACCTGTAGTTCAGGTAATTTCACTGAAATTTGCTTTGGTTAAAAAGTTACCATTAATACAAAATCAATGCATGTAATCCAGAAAACACTGTATATGAATTTTCTGTAAAGTTATTTTCTGGGTAGTAAATGTAGTAAATGTAGGGTGCTCTCTTCGAGCAGAGTACGGCACCGCTCCAGGCGCACGAACCGGGGTGAAGAGAAAAGAAGAGATAAGTCATTTTAGAGCGGTCAGGTAGCTTAGTCATAAAAATCAGCCTCAACAGGTGAGGGGCGCGCGCCATTTTGGAAGCGTTTCCAAGATATTTTCAACTCTTCTGGGGCAGGATAGTTGGTGTCGTAAAGCACAAGCACGTTCGTCAAGTTCCGTCCGGGTGACATCAAAATTCGTCCTTGATGTGCTAAAGCGACTGAAGCACCTCCGTCTAAATTCATCGCTTCCACACAACCAATTTCCTGCAGAATTTTTGCTTCTTGTTCTAAAGACAAACTGCGGAGAAAAGTAACCAGAAATAACTTATCTCTAGACTCAGGAAATCCAATCGCCGTCCGCGCGCCCACGCCCAAAACGTGAGAATCTTTAAATCCTTCTGATAAGGGCGAGAGGGAAATTTTTCCCTGTTTAACTAATCTTGGCCCGCAAGTAAGAGAAAACCAATATTGACTCCAATCAGGTTGACCTGACAAGCGGGCGGTAATCATTTCCAATTGATTTCCTGCTTTGATTCCCAAAGTCGTCCCATAGTTTTCCCAGCGACTGTATTTGAGAAATCTGCCCGCTGCCACCATATTTCCCAGCACCGATTTTTGAGCATCTTTACCAAAAAATGTGCCGTTGGCAATAACGGCGGCGCGGTATCGTGCTACAATATTTTCAAAAGGTTCATCGCCTTTTGTGACTTTGGGATTGTTGGCTATATTGGCATTATTAGCTAACCCGATGGTGAGAAAAACTTCCGGATCGGTGAGGTCAATTGTGGTTTGATAAAAACTTACCCCAGCGATAGTGTTTCGAGTTACTGGCACGGGTTGTGCTTTTTTGGCAGAACGTTTTAACGGCGATGAAGTTGGAGTCGGTGTGATGCTAGGTTGAGGAGTTTCCCTGGGTTTTATAACTGGTGTGCTAGGGGTGGGTGTAACGCTGACAACAGGAGTTTCGCGAGGTTGTATAACTGGTGTGCTAGGGGTGGGTGTAACGCTGACAATAGGAGTTTCGCGAGGTTGTATAACTGGCGTGCTAGGCAGAGGTTGAGGTGTTTGATTCGATCGTAGAGTGGATGCATAAGCGAGTACCTTCTGCCATAATTGACCCACGAGTTTGAAAAAATTGTCGCGGTTTTTTGGGATGGAGAAAAAGTCGCCTAAAATTTGAGCGATCGCTATACCGATCAAAAATAAAAAAGTGCGCCGCAGCATCCGACGACACCCCTGAGACTGTTTAGGTTTTGGCATAAAAATCAGTCTGACCTTTTGGCACCACTGATATTAACAACAAATTGCGCGATGGCAATTCCTGAACACCAACACCCACCACATGCAGGGGCACGGCAGCAGCACATCTTCTTTTCCGGAAAGATCTTAATTGCCGTGCCCCTACCGCCAACACCCACCACATGCAGGGGCACGGCAGCAGCACATCTTCTTTTCCGGAAAGATCTTAATTGCCGTGCCCCTACCGCCAACA
>NZ_BLAY01000064.1 GCF_020521235.1 Microseira wollei NIES-4236
TCAATTACCCCGTTTGCAGGAGAAAGTACAGCAAGCGATCGCTTTGGGTGTCAAAGTGGGATTGCTGATCGATCCTGATGGGCAAACTGTGACGATGTATCGCCCTGATGGTGCAGTCACGACACTGGGCGATCGCGATGTGTTAACCGTGCCAGAGTTACTCCCCGGTTGGGAACTTCCTGTTTCAAATCTTTGGTCGCCGATGTTCTAATGCACCCATTTTAATGAGGATTTGCCGAAAACTCGCCATCTACTCAAGAGAGGGGAATGGCCTATGCTTTCAGGATGCCCAAAGTCTCTCTGGGAACGAGAATGACTGCAGGAATTACTGAAATCAGAAAGCGAAGGGGTAAACTGAGATAGCTTTCAGCCGAAACGCTTGCGGAAAATACTAAAATATATGCGCGAATTACTGAAATGAGAAAGCTCAGGGGCTTGATGAGAAAGCAGATTGCCATTTGGCTGGCGGAAAATACTAAAATATATGCGCGAATTACTGAAATGAGAAAGCTCAGGGGCTTGCTCAGAAAGTAAATTGCCATTTGGCTGGCGGAAAATACCAAAATATATGCGCGAATTACTAAAATGAGAAAGCAAACAGGCTTGATGAGAAAGTAAATTGCCTGTGTGAGTATTGCCAGCTCGTTATAGTGCTTTGAGGCTTTATGATTCGGGTACCAGCAGCGGTGCGTTACGGCTACCGCCTAACGCACCCTACAACTTATAAATCGAACGATTAGAACGATGCCCCGTGACTCAAAGCGTGCTATGCCAAAGCAGGAAAACCAAAGCGATTAGGAGGCTGGGAGCGATTGAATTTTTTGCCATCGGTTTTGGGGCTGAGTATTGCGCTGGCAGGTCCAATTCTGTTAGTCAGTCCAGCAAACAGAATACTAGGCGCTAGGGAACGATTGCTGACGAAAGTAATCGAGCAACTGTTTCTTTGGTTACTTGTAGGTTTAGTGCTGACAATCTTGATTGTTTGGGAGAAGCAGTCTCTTACTTCGATCGGTTTGCGATTCCAGTGGCAATCTTTCATGTGGGGGCTGCTTGTGGCGGGCGTACTCATTTTCTTGGTGTCGCCTGTTTTAATCTGGATGCTCAAAAAGATGCAGCTGAACGGCTTTGAAACAGGTATTGCCCAGCTGAACCAGTTGCCGATTTGGTTTCTGATTTTTGCAGTGATTACGGGTGGAACGGCGGAGGAAATTCTTTACCGAGGTTACGCGATCGCACGGCTATCCTTATTTGTCGGTTACGGGTGGGCAGGATTGATTGCGTTAACCGCGTTCGCAATCGTGCATCTGCCACTTTGGGGTTGGGGTTCGGTACTGACGTTCTTCATCTCCGGTAGCTTATTCACGGGGTTTTACCTTCTGAGCCATGACCTACTTGCTTGCATTGTTGCCCATATCGTCACAGACTCGATTGGTTTGATCGTTGCACCCAGGCGAAGAGCATAATACACTGGCCCAGATTCACAAGAAACTATCGCAAATTAGCCGGGAAGCAGGATACGAACTACCAACAATTTCTCCGCCAGTCGCTGCTAAAGTTAAAGATTTCTGTGACTTTTGAGCCCTGACAAGGCTGCTGGCTCTAGAATTCAAAGTCCAGGTATCGACACCAGACAAGATTATGGGCAAACCAACTGGCTTTATCGAATTCTTGCGCGAGTTGCCGTCGGAAATATCGCCTAGCGATCGCATCCGCAATTGGGACGAGTTCCACCTGCACATGCCGGAGGAAAAACTCCGCACCCAAGGCGCGCGCTGCATGGACTGCGGCATCCCATTTTGCCACACGGGGACGCTCATCAGTGGCATGGCAAGCGGCTGTCCGATTAATAATCTGATTCCGGAATGGAACGACCTCGTTTATCGCGGACTCTGGAAAGAAGCGCTAGATCGCTTGCACAAAACCAACAATTTCCCCGAATTTACCGGGCGCGTCTGTCCCGCACCCTGCGAGGGTTCTTGCGTGCTGGGTATAAACAACCCACCCGTGACGATTAAAAATATCGAGTACTCAATCGCCGAAAAAGGCTTCGATGAAGGCTGGATCGCACCAGAAATGCCCCAAAAGCGCACGGGGAAAAAGGTCGCGGTTATCGGATCAGGTCCGGCGGGACTGGCGGCGGCGGCACAACTCAACCGCGCTGGTCATTGGGTGACTGTATTTGAACGCGCCGACCGTCCGGGTGGTCTGCTGATGTACGGCATTCCCAACATGAAGTTGGATAAGGAACAAGTTGTTTTGCGTCGCCTCAACGTCCTTGAGGAAGAAGGCGTAAAATTCGTCTGCAATACCGAAGTTGGGAAAGATTTACCCGCCGAACAACTGCTCTTAGAATTCGATGCCGTACTGCTTTGCACGGGTGCAACTAAGCCGCGGGATCTTCCGGTTGAAGGGCGGGATTTAAAGGGCATCCACTTCGCGATGGAATTCCTCACCGCCAATACAAAAGCAATTTTAGACAAAAATGTAGAGACGTTACATGTAACGTCTCTACATGCCGCCGGAAAAGATGTCGTGATTATCGGCGGTGGCGATACGGGGACGGACTGCGTGGGTACGTCGATTCGCCACGGCTGCAAGAGTTTGGTGCAAGTGGAAATTTTGCCCAAACCTCCCGCAGAACGCGCTGCGGACAATCCCTGGCCCGAATGGCCTAAAGTTTACAAGATGGACTACGGACAGGAAGAAGCCGCCGCCCTGTTTGGCGACGACCCCCGCGTCTATACCACCACGGCGACCAAGTTTGAAGGCGACGAAAGCGGACATGTCAAAGCCGTCCACACGGTGCAAGTGCAGTGGGAGAAAAACGAAAAAGGACAATTTATACCGAAGCACGTCCCCGGTACTGAAAAAGTTATACCTGCACAGTTAGTCTTGCTGGCGATGGGTTTCCTCGGCCCGGAACAACCTTTGCTCGATGCTCTCGGATTGGAACGGGATGCACGCAGCAATGTCAAAGCAGAGCATGGTAAATTTGCTACCAGCATTCCCGGTGTATTTGCGGCTGGGGACTGCCGTCGCGGACAAAGCCTCGTTGTGTGGGCGATTAACGAAGGACGGGGAGCGGCGCGGGAATGCGATCGCTATCTGATGGGGAATACCGACCTGCCTTAATAATTGCTAATTGCTAATTGCTCATTGCTAATTGTGCCAGAGAAGCTTACGATCGGTAGGCATTTTTTCTGAGATTAGCTATTAGCCTCGTTCCCACGGCTCTGCCTGGTAGCCTCGTTCCCACGGCTCTGCCTGGGAACGCTATTAGCCGCAGGTTTGAGATGAATATGAAATCGCGTACATTTTGTCAAGGAGTGAATGTACTTAAATAACTGGTGAGCGATCGCCAGCGTCAAAAGGTGGAGGGGAAATACAAGTTAAAATTGCCTTTCCCCTCCCCATTTTTTAGCCAATGGTAAAATCCTGTCGTTGAACGCACCCGTATGGGATGCAGCAAAATTTGTTGTTCTTTGCTACTAACGCTTGTTGCTAGTTATCTTTTTAGGGCCCAAGACAGGCTAATGGCTAATAGCTAATGGCTGGTAGAACCGAAAAATATTCCCATCAGCAATTAGCAAGCTTGCAATGCGAGCAACCCACGATAGTCATAACTAGCAACTTGGGTTACTACAATCAAATTATTGCTCTATAGCGGATCGCAGGCGGATGAGGTACACCTTCGTTTGTATAGCGGCTGCCATTTTTGCTGCCGCTATACAAACAAGCCAAAAGGCTGTACCTAGACGAGCTTGCAATCCGCTGTATATCTTCTCCAGGTAAACGGTTAAATTCCTGCCTAACTGTATTACTAAAAACAATACGGGATTAAGTTGGATAATTTTGTTGATTTTTTAATCAAAAATGGTATTCAATTTTTAGTTTTAATCAATTAAACTGACAAACTTTGCCGGCTGAACTTTAAAATAAAAAGATTTAATTATCAACTCAAAGAAAGCCGCGGCTTTCTAAGGAAAAATTACCCGACAACAAGCTGAGCAAAACTTGTAGATACTGGCTTGTTCAGAGCGTTAAACTGAAAGTGAAGGGCGGTTTTGAGCCAGCTTAAAAAAATAGCAATATAACTCAATATCTATCTCTGGATAGATGGCTGGTTTGAGATATAATGTAACAATTATTACCTGGGTAGGGCTAGAGTTAAATGTGGGAAATCTTAAAAAATCTATTTTCACCGAGTCAGTACATTCCCCACGGTCACTGTTACTTGTGGCAAACTCCACTGGTAGGGCTGCACGTGGTCAGCGACTTGCTGATAGCGATCGCTTATTTCTCGATTCCGGTGATGCTGGTGTACTTCGTCCACAAGCGGAGTGACGTACCCTTCCTCAAAGTATTTGTTTTATTTGGTGCTTTTATCCTGGCTTGCGGTACGGGTCACTTGCTCGACATCTGGACCCTGTGGCATCCTGCTTACTGGGTATCCGGGATCGAGCAAGCGCTTACCGCGTTGGTGTCCTGCTACACGGCGCTAGAAATGGTGGCGCTGCTGCCGCAATTTTTATCGTTACAAACAGCAGATCGACTCGCAGCTATAAATCAGGAATTACAACGGCAGATTGCCGAACGCCAGCAAGCGGAACAAACGTTACAAAGTGTAGTCACGGGGACGGCTGCGGTAATTGGAGAAGAATTTTTCCCAGCTTTAGTGCAGCATCTGGCATCGGCGCTGGAGGTTCGCAATGTTTTTGTAGCAGAAATTACCGGCCCTATGCGGTTAAAAACCCTGGCTTTTTGGTCGGGTGACAAGGCAGAGGATAACTTTGAGTATGACGCAATCGATACTCCGTGCCAACCCGTTGTTGCAGAAGGCAAATTATTTTACTTCCCAGATCGGGTGCAGGAAAGGTTTCCCAAAGCTCTGGGGTTAAAGGCGATGGGTGCCGTATGTTACCTGGGAGTGCCGCTGTTAGACGGAGAGCAGCAGGTAATCGGAGTGCTGTGCATCAATAGCGATCGCCCTTTAAAGCACTCAGACAGCGCCAAGGCGATTATGCAGATATTTGCAGCTAGAGCTGCCGCCGAATTGCAGCGGCAGGCAGCCGAATCTGCCTTGCGCCTCGCCTACGAGGAGTTAGAAATTCGGGTACAAGAACGCACTAGCGAGTTAAGCGCGACTCTGGCGGCGCTACAGACAGAAATTAAAGAAAGAATCGCCGCCGAATCGGCATTGCGAGCCAGCCAAACTCGTCTGAGAAAACAACAAATCGGGTTGCTGAAACTGGCAAAAAGCAATAATTTATACGAAGGTAATTTCAGCACGGCGCTGGCAGAAATTACCAAACTGGCATGTCTTACCCTCAACGTAGAACGGGGGAGCTTGTGGTTTTATAACGATGACAAATCCCAGTTGTACTGTGCGGATTTATACGAACTTTACCTTGACCAACACAGCCTGGGGGCGAAAATTTCTGTAGTGGATTATCCGCAATATTTCCAAGCATTAGAAACCTCGCGAGTGATTGCAGCTCACGATGCGCGTAATGACAAGCGAACGAAAGAACTTGCCGCATCTTATTTGAATGCTTTATCGATAACCTCGATGTTGGATGTACCGATTCAGTTGAAAGGAAAAACGGTGGGGGTGCTGTGTTTAGAACATACAAAAACTGCTAGACGTTGGTCAATTGAATCGCAAAACTTTGCCAGTTATTTAGCGTATATGACAGCACTGGCGATGGAAACGCGCGATCGCCAACGAGCAGAAGCAGCGCTGCGGGACTCGGAACAAATGTACCGGCAAATCCTCGACGCGATTACAGACATGGTACTGGTGAAAGGTCCGCGCTCGCGCATCGTGTGGGGGAACAAAACGTTTCGCGACTATTACGGGATGACGAACGAAGAACTGCGCGATATTATCGATGCTCCGTTTAATGACCCGGATTACACCCAGCAGTACATCAAAGACGATGCCTATGTGTTTAATACGGGTCATACTTTAAGGATCTTAGAAGAGCCGGTGACGCGACATGACGGAGTTGTGGGACAGTTCGACACGATTAAATCGCCGATTTTTAACTCGGAAGGTCAAGTCGTCATGACGGTGGGAGTGTCGCGGGATGCGGCGGAACGCAAGCAAGTCGAGTCAGCATTACGGGAAATCGCCGAAAGAGAGAAAGCGATCGCCAAGATTATTCAAAGAATGCGGCAAACTTTGGATATCGAACAGATATTTGGCGCTACAACGTTTGAATTGCAGCAGGCGTTAGGATGCGATCGCGCCGTCATTTATCGTTTTAATTCCGACTGGAGTGGCGAGTTCGTATCCGAATCCGTCGCATCTGGATGGATACCCCTAATGCAGCGACAAAACAACGAATTCGAGCTAACTGAAACAGCGGTGACCGAATCAACTTGCGCTGTTAAAACATTGGCAAATATTAATAACCCTGTAAAAGACACCGATACTTATTTGCAAGCAACCCAAGGCGGTATTTACAACGAGCGGACGAGTTACCGCTGCGTTCCTGATATTTACTCAGCTAATTTTACGCCTTGTTACCTGGAACTATTAGAGCAATTTCAAGTTATATCCTACATCATCGTACCCATCTTCTGCGGCAATAAACTGTGGGGATTGCTAGCCACTTACCAAAATTCCTCACCCCGCGAATGGACGGACGCGGAAATTAAAATGGTTGTGCAAGTTGGCGAACAATTGGGCGTTGCGATCCAACAAGCCGAATTATTAGCACAAACCCAACAACAGTCAATTGAACTACAAAAAGCCAAGGAAGCCGCCGATAATGCCAACAAAGCTAAAAGCGAATTCCTTGCCAATATGAGCCACGAACTGCGTACCCCCCTCAACGCCATTCTTGGTTTCAGCCAAATACTCAACCGGGAAAAATCCTTAGCCCCCGAACACCAGCAATTTTTAGGCATTATTAATCGCAGCGGCGAGCATTTACTGGAATTGATTAACGATATTCTAGAAATGTCCAAAATCGAGTCAGGGCGAGTTGTGCTAAACGAAAACGACTTTGACCTCTATCGCCTGCTAAATCGTCTCGAAGAAATGCTGCGACTCAAAGCCGAATCCAAAGGCTTACAGCTAACCTTCTCGCGCAGTAATGACGTGACTCAATTTATTAGAACCGACGAAAGTAAACTGCGCCAGGTGTTAATTAACCTGCTGGGTAATGCGATTAAATTTACCGAAAAAGGCAGCGTTACTTTGCGGGTCACCGTTCGCGATCAATCCAATTACCAATTACCCTCGTTCCCTGGATCTGCCTGGGAACGCAATTCCCAATTGTATTTTGAAATAGAAGATACAGGCCCCGGTATCGCCCCTGAAGAAATCGATAAATTATTTAGAGCCTTTGAGCAAACCAAAACAGGTTTGAACTCGAATCAAGGAACGGGTTTGGGTTTATGCATTAGTCAAAAATTCGTGCAATTGATGGGAGGAGAAATTACCGTCAGCAGTCAACCTGGAGAGCGATCGAAGTTTTGCTTTAATATTTTGGCAAGTTCGGTTGAGAACCCTCGATTGGAAACAAACCAGCATATTGTTAAAAAAGTCGTTGGTTTAGCGCCAAACCAACCCAGCTATCGCATTCTTGCGGTAGAAGATAAGCCAAGCAATCGCTTATTGCTAGTGGAATTTCTCACCTCGTTAGGTTTTGAAGTGCGCCAGGCAGAAAACGGAAAAGAAGCGATAGAAATATGGGAAAGTTGGGAACCCCACCTGATTTGTATGGATTGGCGAATGCCAGTAATGGATGGCTATGAAGCAACTAAACGAATTAAATCTCACCCCAAGGGAAGCGAAACAGTCATTATTGTCTTAACTGCCAGTGCGTTTGAAGAAGAACGACAAGTTATCTTATCAGCGGGATGCGACGAATTCGTGCGTAAACCTTTTAAACAAGAGGAACTGCTCTTAGCGATCGCTCAACATCTAGGCGTAAAATATCTCTACGAAGATGAAGCACCCCAGATAGAAACCAAACGGGAAAACAGGCAAAACCTAGAAACAATGCCGAATTCCGACATGGCGCTTCAGATTGCCAAGATGCCAACTAACTGGATGAAACAGCTATACCAAGCAGCAGTCACAGGTAACGATGGGCTGATTTTTCAGCTAATCGATCAAATTCCCGCAGAAAATTGTTCTCTCGCGATTACCTTGACTGACTTAGCTGTAGACTTTCAGTTCGAGCAGATCGTTGGGTTAATGGCTAATGGCTAATGGCTAATGGCTAATGGTTAATGGCTAATTGCTAATGGCTAATGGTTAATGGCTAATGGCTAATGGTTAATGGTTAATGGCTAATGGCTAATTGCTAATGGTTAATGGCTAATGGCTAATGGCTAATTGCTAATGGCTAATGGTTAATTGCCGGAAAAATGCTATAATAGCAACCAGGCAGAAACTCTCCCAATTAGCAATTACCAATTAGCCATTACCAATTAGCCATTACCAATTAGCAATTAGCAATTAGCAATTAGCAATCTCCTACAATTAAACCGAGGATTTATCGGGTAAACCCATGACGGTGCGGTAGCGTTCTTCCATGGGAGAAACACTCGGAAATTGCAGGTTATTATACCATTGGCTGCGGCTAAATAGTTCTTGCCGTAAACCATCGACATTGATAGTTTTAACTTTGCCATCGGCTACAATTTGTTTCCCATCAATCCAAACGCTATGCACCACTTGAGTCGGACGACCTAAAATTAATAATCCAATCGGATCGGTGCGGGGTAGCAAAGATAAATTAGTCAAATTGTAGAGGACTAAATCGGCTTTTTGACCGACGGCGATCGCCCCCAGTTCATCCCCCAGATTCAAACCGATTGCTCCTCCTTTAGAAGCCATTTCCACAGCTTGAAGCGGAGTAATCCAGTGATGATAATCCCGGTCGGTTGTATTGTGCAAAATTGAACCAATTTTAATCGCTTCGAGTAGATCTTGCGAGTCGTTACTCGACGCACCATCACAACCAAAAGTCACGTTTACTCCCGCTTGTCGATATTTTAAAATCGGTGCAATACCGCTTCCCAAACGTAAATTGCTCAAGGGGTTGTGAACGACTGTAGATTGAGTTTGAGCCAAAATTTCAATATCAGAATCGTTCAGCCACACGCAATGGGCGAGGGATGTTTTGTGACTGAGATAGCCAATTTCTTTGAGATGTTCGACGGCGCTACAGCCATATTTTTCTTGGGCTAGTAATTGTTGCGCTAATGTTTCCAACAGGTGTGAATGGCGGCAGAGATCGTAGCGTTCGCTCAATTCAATACATCCTTCAAATAACGCATCTGTTGATAACTGAATTCCCGTAGGTGCTACCAAAATATAAACCCCTTCATCGGGACGATGGAATTGCTTCACCGCCGTTTCGATTAATTCCAACGTCGCTGCTGTTGAGCGAAAATAAGCAGCGTAATTCTTTTCGCTTCCCCCAGAAGGAACCCCCGCCGCGAAAGATTCATCTTGCACCAAAGGCGCGACAAAAGCGCGAATGCCAATTTCCCGATAAGCTTTCACTGCGGCGGCGATCGTTTCTAATTCTTTGCCTGGAATTAACACTAAATGATCGACAACGCTTGTACCGCCAGATAATATTGTTTCTACTGCCGTCCCCAAGGCGCTTAGATAAACTTGCTCTGGATCTAGCGGGGTGATATCGTAAAGTGCAGCCAGCCATAATTCTAAAGGCAGCATGGGAATTAAACCCCGATGCCACATTTCCGAAGAATGGGTATGCGCGTTGATAAAACCGGGAAGTAATAGCTTGTTTTGTCCATCCACTGCGGTACCGACGACTTCTAGATGGGAAGCAATACCACTAATGCGATCGCCTTCGATCTCCACGTCCACCGTTGCGTAACCCTCTGCTTGCGGAATCAGAACATTTTGAATCGTAAAGTTCACAGATTTATCCTTCCCATTACCTGATAAAATTGATTCTCACTAATCATCAACATTTTAATCAGATTTTTTTATGATTTCCCCATCCCACTCTAGAGAAAATCCTATGTCAGAATCTCTCTCCCAACAAGATATCTCCGATCTCCGAGATTGGCAGCAAAAAATTGCCATCGCCAACCACAATAATATTTTCTGCCACTGTCACACTTGTGGCTATGAATGGGTAGATTCCACCTTTGATGCAATTTGTCCCACCTGCGCTAGCAAAAAAGTGGAACGGATCTCGTGCTGGCAGTTCCCTGATGATTGAACCCTCTAAAATTATAATTATTGACGGAAGGATTTTATACTTTCTTCCCAATTAGCGCCATCGAAGGGAATAATTTTAAAGCGAGAGATGACGTCGCCATCGAGACAGCGCAGATTAACGTCGATCTGGTCGGGGTGCGATCGCGGACGATAAAAAGCGTGGATGCCGCAAATCCGGCAGAAATGATGCTTTGCAACACCAGTATTAAACGTGTACGTAGTTAGCACATCTTCACCGCTGAGGAGTGTAAACTGTTCTGGCGGGACGATTAGGTGTAAAAAGCCCTTCTTTTTGCAAATCGAGCAGTTGCAATCATCCGCCTCGTGCTTGTATACAACGACACGAAAGCGCACCGCGCCGCAGTGACATCCGCCTTCATAGGTGACGGGTTCGTTTATTTGGTTATCAGTCATAACTAAAAGATCGGCAGGCAAATGACTGTGACAAATGATAACTGACTAATGTTGCAAGGGTGGGATAAGATGGCATCAAAAATTAGAAACAGCTATGAATCGACCTTTGCATACGCTGGGATTTCCGCCAAACGCTTGGGGAGTTAACGAAGATCTCGCCGACATCACCCGCCCACCCCTAGATGTACGCGCCATCACCTTGCCGACCCAAACCAAGAAGCTGCGCCTCGACTTGGCGAAAGCGGCGATTTTGGTCATCGACATGCAAAACGACTTTTGTCACCCCGATGGTTGGTTGGCGCATATTGGGGTAGACGTGACACCCGCGCGCGAACCGATCGAACCTTTAAAAGCATTATTACCAGAATTGCGGGCGGCAAACGTTCCAGTCATTTGGGTAAACTGGGGCAATCGTCCCGACTTGCTCAATATTAGCCCCGCAGCGCTTCACGTTTACAACCCTACTGGCGTTGGTGTCGGACTCGGCGACCCTTTGCCCAAAAATGGTGCTAAAGTACTCATGGCAGGCAGTTGGGCTGCTGCTGTAGTCGATGAATTAGAACAAAAACCCGAAGATATCCCCATCGATAAATATCGCATGAGCGGATTTTGGGATACACCTTTAGATAGTATCCTGCGGAACTTAGGAAAAACTACTCTATTCTTTGCAGGCGTCAACGCCGACCAGTGCGTAATGACAACGCTGCAAGATGCCAACTTTTTAGGCTATGACTGCATCTTAGTCAAAGATTGCACCGCTACGACTTCGCCAGAGTATTGTTGGTTAGCAACTTTATATAACGTTAAACAATGCTTTGGCTTTGTCGCCGATTCCCAAGCTATCCTGGAAGCAATCAAATCGATTGGGTAATCGGTAATCGGTAATCGGTAATAGGAAAGCAAAAAACCAATTACCAATTACCAATTACCAATTACCAATTACCAATTACCAAAATCCTTATGATTGACTCCCCTCGTTGCGTCATTCCGGATGCGAAAACGCCCAAGCAATACCAAGCGTTTCGCATCAGTCCTAGCGATAGCAATCGTTTGGCGATTGTCTTCGATCCCACAACCGACGATATTTCTTTTACTTTTTGCGTCGAGATCTTTGATCTAGGCGGAAAAACACCGCCAAACCGACATCAGTTTGCGGCAGAAATGTTTTTTATCCTCAAAGGCGAAGGGTTAGCAACTTGCGATGGCAAAACGGTAAAAATTCAAGCCGGAGATAGCATTCTAGTCCCGCCTACGGGGACGCATGTAATCGAAAATACAGGTTATACGCGGTTGTACGCACTAACAGTCATGGTGCCAAACGAAGATTTTGCCGAACTGATTCGCAGGGGCGTACCAGTCGAGTTAGATGAAGAAGATATGGCAGTTTTGTGTCGTTCGGATGCTTTAGTTCCATGTTAAACGTACGTAAAAAATAGACGGTATCGATGGTTACCCGTGACAGTTGGCGGCTGGATGCAGATGTATACCGTCCCGAAGAAGAGGGAAGTTTGCCGGTGTTGTTAATCAGACAACCATATGGGAGAGCGATCGCATCCACCGTAGTCTGGACCCATCCGACTTGGTACGCTTCCCACGGCTATATTGTGGCGATCCAAGACGTCCTCGGACGCGGCACATCCGAAGGCAAATTCGAGTTATCAATGCCAACGTTGCCTTTCCCCAATGTATTTTTAGGTTTGATGAACGGCTTGCCTTCACAGACAAGCTGGGCATAAAACCTCCGATGACAAGGACTTGAATTTTGTTTTTACTGATAATTTTGATTGTCCCTTCTAGGGTAAATGAATCCTTTCGTCCTTTTTTCTGAAATTTTGGCGCACCAGCTTTCTTTTTAAAGCATTTCTGCCCAGCTTCTCCCAGATGCATTAATGCATATTGGGGGGCTGTTGCGTCAAACTTCATAGTACCAAGGATGTTTCGACTTGACTAATGCTACTAGCCATTTATGTAAATCTATGGCACTAGGGAATTTGATTTTATTGTCTGGGTTGTTTTGATTGTGGTCTAGAATGGCTTTGGTTAATCCTCATCCCCAGTTCCAAGCATGACGTGCTACTCCTGCATGTTTCGCCAGCAGTTGAGTCAGAGACTTTTTGAATAGGATTTGAGTTTTAAATCCGAGTAGCACGGTTGGTTTTTTTATGCGCTTCAAAGTAGATTTAAGTATAATTTTTGTGGCTGTTGTTAGATCTGGATTGTCGGATGAGTTTGCTTTGGCGCATGGCTTCTTCAAGGCAAGTGTTGTACATCTGCCGTGCTGCCTCCAACCTGGACAACAAAATGCCCTCAATCGCTGAACTTACTATGAGAGGAAGTTCGGTAACGAATCAGGGCGTTGTCTTGGGCGAAGTTTTTGGCACGTCAAGACTGATTGTTCAACGATTAATTTAGTCTATAATGTATTGACTATATAACTCAAGTTGCTAGTTATCTCTCTCACAGCGGCTAATGGCGTTCCCAGGCGACCGCCTGGGTCACGAGGCTAATGGATCGATTGGTAAAAATCCTTTATTAGCAATTAGCAATTAGCAAGCTTGCAACGCCCTTGTTTATAACTAGCAACTTGCGTTATATACAAAACGAGCGAATAGAATCCCTCTCGTCGTGTTTCATCCCCCGGATAAATCGCGGTTGCGATCCAACTCCCGAAGGTGGATGGTGAATTTGGGCAAGTGCGCTGATGCGGCAGGTGGAATTGTCAGAGAAATTCCAGCCAAGACGATCGTTTCTATGGGAAAAGCAATTTTGATGCGCTTCCAGCAGCACACCTGCACCCCCGCACACCTGCACACCCGCTCCCTCTCTCAGGCAAATCTGTTTAAAATTCTTAATAGGTCAAGCAAGTCTATCTTGTTTGCCGCATCTTAAGGGAGATCAGAACACTGTGGCACACACTATTGTTACCAACACCTGCGAAGGCGTAGCCGACTGCGTTGAAGCTTGTCCGGTTGCTTGCATTCACCCAGGGCCGGGTAAAAATGTTAAAGGGACTGACTGGTATTGGATCGACTTTTCCACTTGTATCGATTGTGGTATATGTCTACAGGTATGCCCTGTAGAAGGGGCAATTGTTCCAGAAGAACGTCCCGATTTGCAAAAGACGCCGTAATGCTAATGGCTAATTGCTAATGGTTAATTGTTGGATATGATTAGCAATTAGCCCATGACCCATCACCCATGACCCATGACCCATGACCCGTTATTACAAGTTGAGGATGTTTACGCCGGGTATGTAAAAGACCTGGATATCCTTCAAGGCGTCAATTTTCGCATCGATGCGGGGGAATTGGTCGCCGTTATTGGCCCTAATGGGGCTGGTAAATCAACTTTGGTTAAAACTATTTTTGGGCTGCTAACTCCCCATAAGGGCAAAATTACTTTTAAAGGCGAGAGTATCGGCGGCTTGAAGCCGAATCAAATTGTCGGGCGGGGGATGTGCTACGTGCCGCAAATCGCTAATGTGTTTCCTTCCCTGACGGTGGAAGAAAATCTGGAAATGGGCGGGTTTATCCGTCAGGACTCAATCCAACCTTTGAAGGAGAAAATTTTTGCTACTTTTCCCGTTTTGCGGAGACGACACCGCCAGCGGGCGGGTACGCTTTCCGGTGGGGAACGTCAGATGCTGGCGATGGGTAGGGCGTTGATGCTGGAACCTTCTTTGCTTTTGTTGGATGAACCTTCGGCGGCTTTGTCTCCTATCCTGGTAACGAGTGTTTTTGAGCAAATCAAAAGCATTAATCAGGCAGGCACTGCGATTATCCTGGTGGAACAAAATGCCCGCAAGGCTTTGGAAATGGCGGATCGGGGTTATGTTTTGGAATCAGGACGCGATCGCTTCACCGCCCCTGGTTCCCAATTACTCAATGACCCCAAGGTCGGCGAACTTTATCTTGGTGTCGGTCAAAGTCATTGAAATGTATCCCTGGCGACTGTTTTTTGATACGCTTGCATGGTACTATATTCATAATGGGATATTTGTAATTTAAAAAAAAATGTACATATTTCCATTATAAAGTAGATGATATAAGCATAAAATAATAATAACGCAAGTTGCTAGTTATAAACTTTGGCGTTGCTAATGGCTAATTGCTAATTGCTAATCTGGGATTTTTACCAATAGATCCATTAGCCATTAGCCATTAGCCGCTCCCAGAGAGATAACTAGCAACTTGAGTTAATATCAGAAAATAGCCAATAAAGATAGGTAGAGAACAAAGAGATTTTTGTGACAATTGAACTCAGTAGGGAGCATCTGCAAGGAATCTGTAGCCATGCTGAAAGCGGTTATCCGCAAGAGTGCTGCGGGTTGCTGTTGGGACTGGTGAGAGGAGATAGTAAAACTGTGGTGGAAGTGCGACCGACTGAAAATGCTTGGGATGAAGAGGCGATGAAGGCATTTCAAGCAATGGAACGCTTGGCGAAGTTGGGGGAAACGAAGCGGGGAAATTATGCGATCGCACCCGCCGATATCCTAAAAGTGCAAAAAGAAGCACGCGATCGCCACCTGGCGATCATCGCCATTTACCATTCCCATCCAGATTGTGCCGCCATGCCATCGGAATTTGACAGACAAGTCGCTTGGCAGGAATACTCGTATATCATCGTTTCCGTCTGTTCTGGGAAAGCAGTAGATGTGACCAGCTGGCGTCTAGACGACGACCGAAAGTTTCAGAGCGAGCAAATATCGGTGATTGACCAATTAGAAAACTATTCTAAAAATAGGTAAGAGAGCGGGGCAGTTTAGGTGTAATATATTTAGTCCTGACTCCGCACCAATGCTATCAACCAAACAGTGAACACTAGACAACTAGCACATTCACTGGATAGGTAGCCTAAGCTAAGTCCTATATGGACTACGTTAAGACGGTCATGACACCTCTAGGTGCTTTCCAGCTTAGAGCTGCTGTCGTTAGAAGTTAAACAGACGTATTTGGTTAAGTCAGTGCTTCTAACCTAAAAAAGCCCTCTTAACATTAGCGAGGAAAACTTTACCCCAGCAATGGGAGTTGGTGAGAGCAGGTTAAAATCAAAAACCTGCTCTTAACCGATCGATATATGTACGCAATTTCCAATGTTGTCCAATTTTTCAACGATGCTTAGGGGTCGCGATCGCTATGCTGAATCCGAATCTGGACGAGATCCAGCTAACTAAAGAAGACTACGAACGATACTCGCGTCACTTAATTTTGCCCGAAGTCGGACTGGAAGGGCAAAAACGTCTCAAAGCTGCCAGCGTTTTATGCATCGGTACAGGCGGACTCGGTTCGCCGCTGCTGCTGTATTTAGCTGCTGCGGGGATTGGACGGATTGGGATTGTCGATTTCGATGTCGTAGATCATTCCAACTTACAACGCCAAGTCATCCACGGCACATCCTGGGTAGGCAAACCAAAAATTGCATCTGCCAAAAACCGGATTTGGGAAATTAACCCAGCTTGCCAGGTTGATTTATACGAAACTCGGATATCTTCCGCAAACGCCCTCGACATTATCAAACCTTACGACATCGTGGTGGATGGAACGGATAACTTCCCCACCCGCTACCTGGTAAACGATGCTTGTGTATTGTTGAACAAACCCAACGTCTACGGTTCGATTTTCCGGTTTGAAGGGCAAGCGACTCTCTTTAACTACCAAGATGGCCCAAATTACCGCGACTTGTACCCGGAACCCCCGCCACCAGGGATGGTTCCTTCTTGTGCTGAAGGCGGCGTCTTAGGAGTCTTACCGGGAATTATTGGCGTTATCCAAGCAACGGAAACGATCAAAATTATCATCGGGCAGGGGACAACTTTAAGCGGAAGGTTGCTGCTTTACAATGCCCTGGAAATGAAATTCCGCGAATTGAAACTGCGACCGAACCCGGTGCGCCCGACGATCGAAAAATTGATAGACTACGAACAATTCTGCGGTATTCCCCAAGCTAAAGCAGAGGAGGCTAAACGGCAGATGGAAATGCAAGAGATGACTGTTAAAGAATTAAAAGAGCTACTCGATAGCGGTGCGGATGATTTCATTCTCGTGGATGTCCGCAACCCGAACGAGTACCAAATTGCCAAAATACCCGGTGCTGTCTTGGTACCGCTACCCGACATCGAAAAAGGTGAAGGCGTTACCAAAATCAAAGAAATGCTCAACGGTCATCGCTTGATTGCTCATTGTAAGATGGGCGGACGTTCGGCGAAAGCCTTGGGCATTCTCAAAGAACATGGTATCGACGGCATTAACGTCAAAGGCGGAATTACCGCTTGGAGTCGCGAAGTCGATTCATCTGTGCCTGAATACTAAGAAATGTTGGTTGGGTTGACATGAGGAAACCCAACCATCCAACCTGCGGGTGTTGGGTTGAACAAGCTCAACCCAACCTACAAAATACTTGCTTTTTTCTTGATCCCCTTACTATAACGTTAATTATTGATAAATTTTAAGTTGATCCCCCAGGATTCGGCATCATAGTAAATAGGGGGGTGCGTGATAGTAGTGGCGAGCGCTCAAATATAGGGTAGTAGACCCGGTTCTGCAACCCGCCGTCCCTATGGGGCGATGGTCATATCGCTATTCCCCCCTCAGGAACGAATTGAGGATGATAGTCATGTGCTGTCCGACACCGGAATTAGAACGGTCAAAACCATGTCAAACCTGGGAATCGATGCCGAAAGGTAGCAGCGATGGGGGGATTTGCAGGGAAGAAGCTCTTGTTGCAGCTTTGTTTCAACGATTACCAAAGATGTTGGCCTCGTTGGAAAGTTTCTCTGAAAAATGACCCCTGGCAACCTTTACAAATATAAACATATGACCCCTTGACTTATTACCAATGGTTTGTTTGAAGCAAGAGAGGTGAAACCTTATTAATAAAAAAGATTATTGTAGCATTGAATACAGCAAAAAGAGTCAAACTCAAGGTAGATGTAATGTAGAAGCAATAACAGTATTGTACTAAAACAGATAAAAAAAGCTTAAGACAAAGTTAGTTCATCGTTATTGAATGGCGTGAGATAGAGCCTAGTCATTAGTTAGATAAGAAGAAAATCTAAAAAATGTCAGCGCCTCTAGACTGGTGGCCTTACAATAGCGAATCGCTGAACGCGACAGCAGACCAGGGAGGTTTCAAGGTGCTAAAGGTGAATAACAAAAATATGTGTTACTACGGCAATTTTACGAGCGAAATTCAAATAGCTCGCGTCACAAATATACCAAATTTAAACTTTGAGCGGGTGGTATTTCCAGGAGATCGTTTGTTATTTGAAGCTGTGCCAGAGGCGCAATTGGAAGTTTATATAAGTAAAACGGGCAGGGAAATTTTATTGAAGAAAATTTCTTGCGATCGCTTGTGGGTGAACGAAGGAATCAATATATTTGAATTCACCTCACCTAACCGCTCAAATTGAAGCTAATTGATGTTAATGGTTGGTGAAACAGCAATAGCATCAGTGAAGATACGGAAAGTGGGAACTGAGTTAAAAGGTAAAAGTAGGTATTTTACCAAAAAAAAGCTGAAGGGATAAGAAGGGGAAAGCTCAGTAGTTTGACGTAGATGAAAAAAAGCATGGGAGGGGGTGAAAAGAGGAAGCGATTATCCGGGAAAGAGGCTGTGGCATCGCCAGTTGAAAAAATTTAGCAAGCTAAAACCAGGAAAATGGGGATCAAGCAAAAAAGAATCTCAACAAGGGAGAAAGCGATGACAAACCTATGGGATCGGTAAAAACCACATGTATCTAAAGATAGATGAGGTAAGCAACAAGTAGGCTCTATAGTAAAAGAATATTGGCTGTAGCAGCCATAGTCGCGGCGATTAAAATCAGGAGGCTAAAAGCTTGGTAAGGTGAAACGAACTCGCAGTTTATGGGGAGGATAAGTTAAATCTAGACCGCAGATGGAAGATAGTAAAAACCGGGACAGGTTCCAGCAAAAGAAAACCAAAATCGGGATTACCAAAAATAACAAGTAAATGGGAAGCCAAAAGATAAAGCGAGAACCTGATAGATAAAAAACGGTTGAAGCTGCAAACCAAGCCAGGAAAACTATGAAAATCGCTCAAGTTTCACCCCTCTGGGAAAGAGTTCCCCCGCCAGCATACGGCGGAATTGAACTGGTAGTAAGTTACGTGACGGACGAACTTGTACGCCGAGGCCATGAAGTAGTTTTGTTTGCTGCGGGGGATTCGCAAACTTTAGCCAAATTAGAGTCGGTTTATCCCCGTGGGTTGCGCAATGACCCCAATATCAAAGAGTACTCGGCTTATGAAATGTTAGAACTAAGCCGAGTCTACGAAAGAGCCGCAGAATTTGACATCATTCATTCCCATGTAGGGATTGCCGCGCTGCCGTTTGGCAGTTTGGTGAAAACGCCGACGATTCACACGCTGCACGGCAAGTTTACAACAGATAACAGCAAAATTTTTACCCACCACGCCAAACAGCCTTTTATCAGCATTAGTAATAACCAGCGGGATGGCGTAGCGCTGAATTACATCAGCACGGTTTACAACGGCATTGACCTGCGAGGTTATCCATTTTTTTTTGCTCAAGCTTCCGATCCGCCGTATCTGGCATTTTTAGGCCGCCTATCTCCGGAAAAAGGGCCGCACCAGGCGATCGCGATCGCTAAAAAGACCGGCTGGCGCTTAAAAATGGCAGGCAAAATCGATCGGGTGGATAGGCAGTTCTTTGAAACAGAAATTGCACCCCAGCTAGATGGCAAACAAATCGAGTATCTCGGTGAAATTAGCCACGCTGAAAAAGTTGAGCTATTAGGAAATGCCGCCGTGACGCTGTTCCCCATTACCGGGCGCGAACCATTTGGCTTGGTAACGATCGAATCGATGGCAACGGGAACCCCCGCTATCGGCATCAATCTTGGTTCAGTCCCGGAGGTGATCGCCCACGGCAAGACGGGTTTCGTCTGCCAAAGTATAGATGAAATCGCAACCGCCATACCGGCGGCAATCAATCTAGATCGACAAACTTGTCGCGACCATGTAGCAAATCACTTCAGCGTTTCTCAGATGGTAGACGGTTATGAAGCCGCGTACCGACAAGTAATCGAAAATCGAATTGCTTGGAACGGTCGCTTTCATGCCCCAGCACGCATCTCATCGTTTTAATTCACAATTTTTGAGTAGCAGGGAGTATCAGACAATGAATCCACGCAGTAACACTTGCCCATGTTGTGGTGGAACCATCCTCCGGCACGTCCGTCACGCAGAAATTTATTGGTTCTGCACCTCTTGCCACCAAGAAGTACCTTCCCTGCTATACCTGGTGACACTCCGCCGTGATAACCTGACTCTGAAGTCTCGTCCGCTATCGGCGGTTAATACTTAAGTTTTGTTAGCAGCTGTACTTTACCAGAAACCGTGCGTGAAAGCCCCTGGCTTTAGACATGGGGATGAAACGCACCAGGCGATTTTAATCGCCGTCTTTACCCATCCGAGTAAAATTGTGCTAAAATAATAGCATGAGCCAAGTAACTATCACGCTAAAAATAAAGTTTTCCAACCTCAATCATGCCAAAGCAAAAATGTTTGGCGAGATGACAGAGTCAAATACTCGATTAGCTAATTGGCTGTTAACTATTCCACTCCCAGAAAGGAGAAAGTTAACCACAGCCAAGGTAGAAACTTCTCTCATGTTGCCAAGAGCGAATCAAACTATTCGGCATACCACATCTGGAGCAGGTAAGAAGGTCAAACAATACAAATCCTTACCCCCAGAAATTAATAAACAGAACTGGTCAATTCATAAAATGGGAGAAACTTATAGCCTAAGTTTCCCAGCTATCAAAGGGACTAAGCGAGTCCCTATTGAAGTAGCATCAAAACATTGGCAACCCATTTTAGACAGGTTGTTAAATGGCGACGCTTTGATTGATAAAGGTTCCGCAAAATTAATCAAACATCGAAATAGATGGTATGCCTATGTCTGTGTCACCTTGGAAGTTCCAGAAGTGGATGCGACGAAAAGAATAGGGTGTGACCGAGGGCAAAATAATCTCGCAGTGGTAGCGCCAGCTTTAGGGTTCGGTAAGTTCTTTAACGGCAAGTATGTCAAACATCGTCGCCGCTATTTCCAGAAACGCCGTCAATCTTTGCAAGAAGCGAAGAAATTTAGATCGTTAAAAAAGTGGAACAAAAAAGAGAAACGATGGATGGAAGCTGTTAATCACACTATCAGCAGAAGGATTGTAAGATTTGCTGAATATCACAATGCTGATGTTGTGATTGAAGACTTGGAAGGATGTCGAAACACCATGAAACAGAGTCAGAAAAATCGCTTTGATCATGGGGAATCAAGGCACGCTTGGGCGTACTATTCTTTAGAGCAGAAACTTGATTATAAGTTAGCACTTAAGGGATTAAAACTAATCAAACGTCCGGCTCCATATACGAGCAAATCTTGTTCAACTTGTGGCACTATTGGCGACAGGAAGAAACACCATTTCAATTGCCCTAATGGGCAGTACCACAATGCTGATTTAAACGCTTCGAGAAACCTTGCCCAATGGGATGGTTTCTTATGTTCTCTAGACCTAAAGAAAGATGCTGCTGCAATGGTTTCATCTGGTATAGAGAATGGGTTGCTTGGCACAACCCCTAACTTGATGAAAGGTATTCTCCCTAGTGGAGAGTATCTGTAGACGCAAGAATCCCCTGCCTTTTAGGCATGGGGAGTGTCAAGTCTCGAAACGGTGGCTGACCCAACCCCAGCCGCTGATGAAGTAATAATTAAGGTCGGTGCCGCCACAACCTGGGGCACCGACCTTAAGGTTTGGCGTCGCGGCGGTCACGCCAAAATGCTCAAACCTCCTACCCTATTCGGTCACGAAGCAGCTGGGGAAATTGTGGCGGTAGGTAGCCAAGTACTCGGTTGGCAGGTGGGCGTACGCGTAGTTGCCAACAACTCGGCCCAATGCATGAAGTGGGTCTTTTGTCAAGGTCAGGAATATTCGCTTTGCCCCCATTTGACCTGGAATAACGGCACGTTTGCCGAATATCTCAAAATTACAGCTCAAATCGTCAAACATAATCTGTTGCCCCTCCCCGAAGACTTGCCAAACGTCCTGGCGTCGATGACCGAACCGTTAGCCTGGGTGCTGCAAGGGGTGGCCCGGTCGAAGGTGAAGCGGGTTAATACCGAGCAACTCCACTACAGCGAACTGAGGATCCTAGGTGTATTTCACAAGAAGCCGCTGTAAGTGCGAGAAGCACTTTCCCTACTAGCAAGTCGCACCATTCTGTTTGAATTAATGGTGAGCGAACACCGCCCCTTGCGAGATTTAGAGCAAGTGTTTCGCGATATGAAAGCTGGCAAGTCGATTAAAGTCGCAACGGTAACGGATGTATAAATAAACACTTTGGTAGGCATTTCGCCTGCCAAATCTTGTTTTTTTGCTTAGCCTGGGAACGAGAGTTGAGAAACGGGAGTCTTTAGTTAAAAATCCAGAATCAAAAATGAAAAATGCCAAAAACACCGCTGTTTATACCAATTAGTCATAATATTTCGACACCCTTAAGGGTGTGGCTACACAAACTCAGCCTGCCTACGCAGGCTAAATTAAGCTTGTTTTCGGGGAAAAATGGGATTAGTTTTCTAATTTTTTATTGTTCGTTATTGTTTCCATTAGCAGCTAACGCCCTACCGGGACAAACTACCGACGAAGTGGCAGCTTGGATACAAGCAAATCCCACTTTAAGTCCCCAAAGTGGCGAAACTTTATTGGTACGCAAAAGCGATACAGCTGCCCAAAGATTTGTGTTTCAAGCTTCAACGCTGCCACCCGGAAGAGCAACTCCACCGCTGAGAACTGGGATTGTCCGCAGCGAACGTTTTGAGATATTTGATTTAGTAAATGGTGTTAATGCTGACCGTCTGGAAGAAACTTTGCGGATTATTTACGGATTGGGTATTTATCAAGATTTTCAACGGGCAAGGGTAGTTTACGCCTATCCTGACGAGACGGTCGTTAATCAAGCTCGGATTCGAAATGCACCCTTACTTGAAGCATTGCAAGGCGAGTTACGATTAGGACAGCGCTTTGCCTACTGGATAGAAGTTGCCCAACCGCGAGAAGGTAGACCCATCATCGGTAGAATGACGATTCTGCTCAAAGAAGATTTAGAAAAAATACAAACAGAACTGCGAAACCGATAATAAATTAAGGTCGGAAAATGCGGTGCAGGTCTAAAATTGGCGGGGCAACTTCCGTTTGCATTAACAAATCGTGAATTTGTCCCCGATGGTGGGTTTGTTTGTTGAAAAAGTGTGACACTAACAAAGTAACCGGATCGTTATGGGTTCTACCTTCCATATCGCGGTACTTGATTTTACCGCTGAGGAATTCTTCAGTTATAGAAGAGAAGAACTTTTCAATTCGATCGTCTTCTTCGATGCGCGCTCCCCAAAGCTGGTCGAAGTCATCGTAGAGGATTTCGTCCTTTTGGGGCGAGTCGATTGGTTGCCCCTCGAACCGCCCCATCCAGACGCGATCGCTGACGATAAGATGGTTGAGCGTGCCGTGAATGCTCTTAAAAAAAGCCGGTCGAGTCTGCTTGCGCTCCTGATCTGAAAGTCGAGCGCAAACTCCGTAAAGCCTGCGGTTTGCCAATGTATTGTACCGAGCGAGCATTTGGAAGTAAGTTGTCATCATAGTAGGAGCGATCAAATTCACTTATTCGTTTAGCTTAACCTTGGTTTGTGCCTGCGAAAATACTGCGTACAGCGTACGCTATCCGATCTATATCTTGATCCAACAAAGGAGGCCATTCCACTCCAGCAAAACGTCCTTCTACGTACATTCGGTAGCTTTCATAACACAGCATATGCAGTGCCAGCGTTAGTTCTCGGTCGAGGTTGGGTTCTTGTTGCACCACATCAAATACAATTTTCAGCGCCACTAATATCGATGTCATTTGACCGGGTACTGGCGGCTTGCCAACTTTTAGCATCATCAGCAAGTCATTCGGATTTTGCTGGGTTTGCAGGGCAGTTCCTTGAGTTAATAAAAAGTTACGAGCCGTTTTGTAGTTCATGAATGGGGAATTTTAGATTTTAGATTTTAGATTTATTTTAGTCGGCGTTTGAGCCACTCAACTGGCTTAACCAATTTTACTACAAAGATGGCATATCTCAGTTGAAAAACTACCTAAATCAAAGTCTGGAGTGGATTAAATAATATCTATTGATTGATATATAGAGCTGATGCTGATACTGTAGAGCGGGATTTGCAGTAAGGTAACCCTTGTATAAAATGCTAAGTGGGTTCGGGTAAGGCGAGGTCATCCATATTCATACTCTGTAGGGGCGGGTAATACCTGCCGATGCTAAAAAACCACGAGAGATCTGGTTACTCTCAGTGCGCTACAAGATTCCTATCCAGGACTTACGCACCACGAGCCTAGAAACCAGGTTTCGACCGTCGATCTATGGTTGCCTTTCCCAAGGATTTCTCGTAGAAACCGGGTTTCTTTCGGCAAAGTGATAGAATCCACACTGAAAGCAGTCGGTTGATAGCACTGCATCGGGCGAGATTAAGTTGCTAAAGTAGATATCTAGGGCTGGGGAGAGAGTTGCTTAAAAATAAATTAAAACCGCGAATATTGGAGATAATACGCTCAAAATGTATTTTAATCTAAAACACCGAAAGGAGTAGTTATCAAAGAGGGGAGGAACAGATGAAAACATTGCTGACACTTTTTAACAAAGAACGCAACACACTTGAGATAGAAATTGACAAAGCAGGTAGCCTGAAACAAGTGGTTGGGCTGGTGCAAAATAAACTCGATAATGTAGAAAGGAATTACATTGGAGAACTGAACGTTAGCCAGGTAAGGTTAGTAAAATTATTCCTGGATACGCTGCGACAGTCGATGACGGCAATTTCTGCTACCAACGAAACAGCAATATCGTCCCCAGCGGATGCCATCCCTATCCCAATCAAACGCACATCCCCCAACAGGCTGATATTAAAAGGACTGCAAATACTCACCGCCTTCGGTATCATCAGCACATCGTTTTCCCTAACAAGAGAAACCCCCGCCGCCTGGACGGATGTTTTGCTGATAGCAGTATTGGTAGGATTGGAAATTGCCATAAAATTCGACAAAGATAACCGAGAAAACACTACCGAAATCCAACCAATCCAAGCAGCACTACCCCCCGTACAAGTAGATAGTAAATTCCTTTTAGATAACCTAGCCGACGCACTGAACACAATCGATCGCGCCGTCGCACTGGCAGAAATTCAAAAACCGCTCAACGCCAGCGGGATCGAAGAAATGCCAGAAATGCTAGACTTTCTACAAAAACTTTGGGGCGCATCATTTTTAGGCAACCCTCAAATGGCATTAGAAATCAGCAAACTCGTACCGCAAATATTAATGGAACAGGGAATTCGGGTGCAGAATTACCGACCGGGCGACGAACGTAGCCCCCGCGAGTACTTCGACTTCGAGCCAAGTATCGACGGGTTGACCAAAGATTACATTACCCTAACCCCTGCCTTATTGAAAAGCGATCGCTTACTCAGACGCGGACGCGTAATCGAACCAACATCAACCCAATAAACCCAAAACCTCTTTCTTCTCTGACTCTGCGGACTGTCGCGCCTGGAGCGGTTTATTAACTCATTTTCTTAACTTATAAACTATGGATACACAAGTACTAGAAACAATTGGATTCGATTTAGGACATGGCGAAACCGCCGTAGCCAAAGCCAAAGTAGAAAGCATCGAACCCCCCCAGATGCTAGAAGTAAATAACAAAAAAATCCAAATCACCGCCATCGGTATCCATCCCGAACTAGGCATTTTAGTAGGCGACCAAGCATTAATCCAAGCAGGCGTCACCCAACTGCAAATTGGTTTCAAACAAAAACCAAACAATTCGCCAAAATATCGCCAAACAATCCACAACTTTGTCGAAACCTACGACCGCATCTTAAAAGAAAGCAAACAAATTGAAGGCGGCGAAGTCAGTCAATATTACGTTGGTTGTCCCTCTGGATGGTCAACAGAAGAACGGCAAGAATACCAAACCCTGCTCAAAGAAGCCGGGATTAAAAAATTAAGCGTTATCCCAGAGTCGCGGGCAGCTTTCATGCAAGCCAAGGAAGGCGGAAAGCTGGGATATAACGAACTCCTTTCCACGGTTTTGATCGTTGATATTGGCTCTTCCACGACAGATTTTACCCTGGTTAAAAGCTTGCACGAAATGCCGCTTGATTTCGGGCGCAACACTTTAGGCGCAAGCTTGATTGACAAAGCGATTTTGGCTCGGACTTTAGCCAATCACGAGCATAAAGAGTTACTAAAAAAAGTATTTGAGTCACATCAGTATCACAAATTCCGCTGCGAAATTCAATGCCGTAGAGTCAAAGAAGATTACTTTTCTAACGAACAAATTTACAGCGATCCGGCTACGTTTGCGCGGGGATTTGAATTGATCACCCCACAAATTCACTTTATACCCCAAGTCAACAAATTGATTATGGAGGAAATAATTAACCAGCCGCTACCGGAACTGGAAAATAAAAGCTGGATGCAATCATTTCGCGAAGCCGTAAACGAAGCCAAAGAAAAACTGAAAGACCAAGGGATTGTGCCGCAAGTTGTGCTGATGACTGGAGGCGCATCGCGGATGAAATTCACCCGCGACGTTTGCGCGGAAATATTCCCAGAACCTGCTACGCAAGTGCGCCCAGATCCGGAACCAGAAAGGTGCATCGCCCTTGGTTTAGCCAGAGTTGGGCGCTGGGAATTGCGTGCGACGGCGTTTAAAGAAGAGGTGAATAAACTGTGCGATTCGCCCAAGCTAAAAGAGATTGTATCGCAACATATTCCTGGGTTAATTGACTTGCTTTTGCCGCCATTATCCGACGGTTTGCTGCAAAATGCGGTGAAATCCAGTTTAAAAGAATGGAAAGACAACAAAATACGGACATTGGCAGATTTGCAAAGCACAATTGAACAGCGAGCGTTACAGTGGTTGAAGAGCGATCGCGCGCAGCAAATCATCAACGATCGATGCGTTAGTTGGTTTAATACAGACATTCGCCCCGACTTAGCCGCAGCAACCGACCCCATCTGTCAAAAGTTCCAAATCTCTAAAAGCAGCTTGCGATTTGAGGGTGGAATTGACTCGGCTGTTGTTAACCCGCAACTATCTTTTGCCGAGGATGTTTTGGGAGTTACAGTCGCATTCCTGGTCAGTTTAATTATTGCTGGAGGTACGATTGGCAGCTTGATTGCGCTGCTACTAACGGGGCATTTTGTGTTACCAATTGCTCTGGTATATGGGGCAGCATTTTTAGGCGAGGGAGTGCGGTTAAACAAAGAGAAAATTACTGAAGCGCTGAAGACAAAGATAGATATTCCTGGGTGGATACGTTTTATGGCAATGAGCGATCGCGCCATCGAAGAAATGTGCGAAAAAATGAATCCCGACCTGCAAAAAAGCCTGAAAGAAAGTATGACCCAGCAACGGGAGGCGTTTGACGAATTGATTGCAAAAGTTGGACAACAACTTAAAAATGCTTTGGACGCAAAGGCGGAAGAAGCAATTATTTTGATTCAATAGGGAGATTGAAGAATTGAAGAATTGAAGAATTGCAGATTTGTCTGAACAGTCTAAAATTTTAAATCAACAGTGCGATTCCGCTTATCGGATATGCCTCCGGCACGAGGAGAGCGAACGCCCTTTGGGCGAATCGCACCTTAGTTAAAAAGTACAAGTGCGATCGCCTACTATAGAATCAACACTGGGAGCATGTCAACTTTGTAGCCGACACCCGCGCATGGTGTCGCTACACAAACAAAGCCTGCCTTCGCAGGCTTTAAAAGCTTTAGCCCGCCTTCGCGGGCTTCGTTTGTATAGCCGCACCCTTTAGGGTGTCGGCGTAAATTTACAAACCTGACATGCTCCCATCAACACTTCCCTCACCCAACGCTATGCAAATAGTCTTACCACCTGAAATCGAAGCCCTTGTGCAGCGCCAACTCACCAGCGGCAAATACAATAACGCGATCGAAGTCATACTTGCAGGTATCAAATTGCTTGAACAACAGCAAGACATATACCAAGGAAGACTACATGAACTCCAACAGGACGCACTTATTGGCTGGGAAGCGTCCCAACGTGGTCAAGTAGTAGATGGTGCAACTGCGATCGCAAAAATCCGCGCTAACTTGCGTTCGCGCAGCGTGCCGTAGGCATATCGCGCTACAGTTCAAAAGACATATGACTTCAACGATATACGCTCTGAATCAATGCGACGCTACGAGGTTTTTGTAACTCGTTACTCTGGTTTAGCATACGGTTACGATCCAACAGCAGCTTAATTCGTCGATCTGGTTTACCATCTAAACTTAGATCGCACAATTTTTGATTGATTTCTAATGCATCAATCAGGGCTATTTTGCCGCGATCGCTAATTCCATTCCGATCGAGATTCAGCTTCAATAAGGTTTGGTTGTGGGTGAGAAAATTTGCGATCGCAATCGCACCTGCGTCTCCAATCTGATTGGGTTGCGCCGCTAATACTCGTGTAGAAGGACTGTAACCCAAATCCAGATTACCGATCTTGGGATGGGTTTGGAGTGCTGCTAATAGTCGATCGCACCCTTCTACCCCAATCCCATTGCTAGCAAGTCCTAACTCAAGCAATGTTTTATTACGTTCCAATCCACCTGCTAAAACTTTAACTCCGGCATCGCCAAGATGATTGACATTAAGAAATAAACCAGCGATCGCCCAATTATGAGCTAAAAGATTAGCCAGTAAATAGGCATGGTTTGCCTGAATCTGATTGCCGCCCAAGTACAGCCGTTCGACGGTACAATTGGTGTGAGTCAAAACTTCTAAAATGGCTGTTAATCCCTCTTCTCCTATTTGGGTATTGACCAAATCCAGCGTGCGGATACTTTTGTTATGACGCAACATTTCAGCTAGATGATATGCACCTTCTACGCCAATCGGATTGCGCTTTAACCACAGCCCGGTTACAGATTGATTATGCGTTAATGCTGCGGCGAGTGCAGCAATACCCGTCGATGAAATCCCGTTGCAACCTAAATAGACAATTTCTAGGCGATTGTTACGTTGAATCAATCGCGCCACATCTTCAGCACCAAAATTACCTATACCATTAGTTCCGAGTAATAAGCTAGCGATCGCAGAATTGTTTGTCAATGCTTCAGTTACTAAATGGCATCCCGTCACGCCTAAACTTTGCTTGCACAAATCGAGTCTTCCATCCGGCATTACTGTGCCTCGCGGGAAGGCTATTTTTTCAGTTATCGGTTGATTGGTGTGGAGATAATCGATTAAAGATTCTAGATCGAGCAAAACTTCCTCAGAAGACTGAATAGAATTAGGTAATGGACAGTTGAGAGGTGGATTTGTCATTGTTCGCTACCAAGGATAAGGGGCATAATCTTTCAGAAAATGACCATAAATGGGGGGTTCGGGGTTTTCAATACCTTGAACAATCGGATCGTAAATTCTTGCCATCCCATCAATAGCATCTAATGGCGTGTAAAAATTTTGCTGGGCTTGAATTCGCATCTTCTTAGGATAAGGATTTTCATTAGTAATCCAACCTGTATCTACACTGTTCATGAAAATATTATCTTTTGCATAATCAGCCGCCGAGGTTCGCGTCATCATATTCAATGCCGCTTTTGCCATATTGGTATGGGGATGATAGGGTGTTTTACTGTCGCGGTTGAATTGTCCTTCCATTGCCGAAACGTTGATTATAAAGCGTCTTTCAAAGGGCGATCGCATCAATAATCCTTTGAGTTTACTGTTGATAATAAATGGTGCGATCGCATTTACCAACTGGACTTCAAGTAACTCAATGGTGTTAACTTCATCGAGTTTTAGCAACCAGCTATTGATTGGGCGCAGATCCAGTTGTTGTCCATCAGCATCAAATCGATCGGGCGGGAAGTAATCGGCGATGTAACTTGGTTGACTTTCCAGTAAAAGAGATTTTTGTTGAGCTAAATTATCCTTTAATCTATTGCGATCGCTCAAAATTAACCCTTGGGCGTTTTCTGATAATATTTGCGCTGCTTCATCTTCTTGATTCAGCAAATGTTGGTAAAATGCCAAGGGACGTTTGATGGTTTGGGCAGCATTGTTAATAATGATATCTAATGCTGATTCAGTATGTAGTAAATCCCTGATAAATGTTTCCAATGCTGGGATATTTCGCAGATCGAGTCCGTGAATTTGCAGGCGATCGCGCCACTGCTCAAAATCCGGTTCTAGACTATAACGATAGGCACAGTCATAGGGAAATCTTGTGGTGAGAATTACCCGCGCACCATCCCGCAATAGCCGCAATACCATCTGATAACCAATCTTGATTCGTCCGCCTGTAACTAAGGCAATTCGCCCAGCTAAATTGGTGCGCTGTTGTCGTTTTTGATAGTTCAATTCAGCACATTTTGGGCAGAGTAAATGATAAAAAAAATGAATTTGCGTATAAGGGGTTTTACAAATGTAACAAGTAATTGGTTTATGCAATTTCTGCAAATTCGTTGTTGATTCTGGCAATGCAACAAATGATTTTTGCTGCTGCTGATACTGCACCATGACAGTTGATGCTTTGAGTTGTTTATCTTCAACCCGCCGCTGTTGTTGTTGAGTTTGACGAAAACTTCTACGCCCCTCTTTATAGATTTTGGCAATCAAACTTTTGAAGCGATCGTGGTCGCTAATAATATCTGGAGCTTCTGAAATTTGTTGCAGAACGTTGAGGCATATTTCTAATTGGTCTGGTGGGATATTCATCTTGACCAACCGAGAGAAAAGATTGAACAGAAACACCCCTTTAGGGGATGGGGACTAAGAGGATTTGAACCCCTAACTTCAGGTTCCGTAGACCTGCACTCTTCCGTTGAGTTATAGCCCCCAAAAACGTGGGATGGGGGAGGCTCGAACTCCCAACCTCTGCCCTGTCGAGGCAGCGCTCTTCCAGCTGAGCTACCAATCCCAAATATCTGAAATTTATTATACTACATTATGTAGCTTTAGGGAAATGGATGTCAATAATTATTTATTTAATGTCCGGTTGAGGCAGGTTTCTAATTGTTCCAGTGGGATATTCATATTCACCAATCGAGAGAAAATATAGCGGTTTGCAACTGGGTAGAATACACTTTATTTTGCATAAGTTAAGTCCGCGTAGGCGGACTTCGTTTGTGTAGCGGCACCCTTAAGGGTGCCGCTACACAAACGAGAGCCACTAGGGCTGTATTCCACCAAGTCACAAACTGCTATATTGAACAGAAAAACCCCTTTAGGGGGTGGGGACTAAGAGGATTTGAACCTCCAACTTCTTCCCTGTCAAGGAAGCACTCTTCCGTTGAGTTATAGCCCCCAAAAAGGTGGGACTGAGGGAGACTCGAACTCCCAACCTCTGCCCTGGAAGGGCAGCGCTCTTCCAATTGAGCTACCAATCCCAAATATCCGAATCATTGTATATTACATAATGTAGTATAAATGAGGGATGTCAAGGGGTATTTAGAAGCGATCGCTAGAAGCGAGGGCAGAATGTAAAATCTAAACAAGCCCCAAGAGTAGAACACCCATGATAATCACCCTCCCACCCGATCTCGAAATCGCGCTTCAAGCCATTGCGTTGCGCCAGGGAAAAGATATAACTGCGATCGCGATCGAAATCCTGACTCAAAGTCTCGCCGTCAATCCAAACGCAATTTTTACCAAACAAGCTAAATTCATGCGCTTTGCAGGTATCGCCGCCGAAGAGTCCGCTCTCCTCACCAGTCTGGAAGAAGACGTTTTCCGCGATCGCGCCCTCGATCTAAAACGGCAAGTAGATATATAGCGTTTCCATTTGAGATCTGGACTAAAAACCCTTATAAAATAAGTTTTGCAGTAGTTTCGCCGTTCAGGAATCAGTTGTAAAACTAATATGAAAAAAGCCCTTCTAGATACCAACATCCTCTCCCACTTTCTCAGAGGACAAGGCAGCGTTGTCGCTAAACTCAACGAGTATGGGCAATTTTACGACTTCCTGACTTTTTCGATCCTGACCTACTACGAAATCAAAGCCGGACTCACCTACCGAGATTCCAGAAAACTGCTCAATCAATTTGAAGAGATTGCCCGCGAAAGCGAAATCCTGCTCCTATATCTGCCCACAATGGATATTGCCAGCAAAATCCACACAGACTTGCGGCAGCAGGGTGTGGCGATCGCGCCAATCGACTTACTGATTGCAGCTAGTGCAATCGAGCATGGCTGTACCCTAATTACAGCTAATGTTCAACACTTCCAAAACATTCAGGGCTTGCGTTATGAGAATTGGGCGCAATGAGCGATCGCGCGATCGACAACATTGCTAATAGCTAATTGCTAATAGCATCTAAATGTAGGGTGCGTTAGCGAAGCGTAACGCACCGCAATCCCTATAGCGGATTGCAGCCGTATGAGGCAGGACTTACGCAACTGGCACATTTAATTAGGTTTGTAGTAGCGCTTTAGCGCCAGATCTGGCGCTAAAGCGCTACTACAAACCTCAAAATTGACGGAGTAGTGTGACAGTTGCGTAAGTCCTATGAGGTACACCTTCGTTTGTATAGCGGCACCCTTAAGGGTGCCGCTATACAAACAAGTCAAAAGGCTGTACCTCACTCGAAAAGCAATCCGCTGTAATGAAAGCATCTTTCCCGATCGAGCTATTAGCAATTAGCCATTAGCAACTTGAGTTAAGTATTTATCAGCCACTCTAGCAACTCTCGATCGAATAAATCTGGCTCCTCAAAGTGAGGCGCATGACTGCTCTTTTCAAATACGCGGATAGTAAGATTGCTGAACTTGTCTCGCACCGATTCCCACATATATGGTGGGGGAACGAGGTAATCGTAACGACCAAGAGCAAGGAATACAGGCGCTGGCAATTTATCTAAGTTCTCAGTAATATCGATGTCCCGAAAAACTTCGCCCCAAACATAATCAAACAAAGCCATATTTAACTCAAGTTGCTAGTTATCTCTCTGGGAGCGGCTAATGGCGTTCCCAGGCAGGAGCCTGGGAACGAGGCTAATGGCTAATGTCAGTAAAAATCCAAGATTAGCAATTAGCAATTAGCCATTAGCAACGCCCTTGTTTATAACTAGCAACTTGCGTTATTTACTTCTATACCTTCCCAAAGTTTTGTCGCATCATAGTTGTAGTCAAACCAACTTTTGGGTCCCATGAGAAGGCAATATGTAATAAAGGCTTTCTCTGGTGCGGCTGCTATTTCTTGAGGCAATCTTGCCAGGTTTTTAGCAAGAGCTGCTTTACGCTCAGGACAAACAGAGTCATTCAGATATCGTTCCGCAGCAATATGCCCTTCATGCGAGAAATTTGGGGCTGCACAAATCATGACTAGATGAGACACATTGGCAGGATATTTCTTAGCATACTCCAGTGCCATAAATGCATGGCCTGAATGACCAATAATAATAACCCGATCCAATCCTAATTCTTTCCTAATCAGTTCAATATCATCAACGAGTAAGTCTAACTGGAACCCAGAAGTGTCTTGACAATCGTAAGGAGGTGAGAAACCTCGATGATCGACAAAGACCAACTTTAGACTGTTACGAAGATTGTGAGAAAACGTTCTTGAGTAATACAGCGAACTTCCAACCACGATGGCAGGAGTTCCCGTACCTTGTTGCAGGTACTGGAGCTTAAAACCGCTGGAATATACATGGCCTCTTAAAGACATATTCTTAACTCTCCAGATTTCAGGAGCTTAATTGGTGACTCAGATCGCTGGACTTAAACGATCCACACTTAAAAAATTTTCATAATATCTATCTTAAGCTAGAGGTAAAAAATTATTGACAAGGTCACAGTTAAAAATAAAAATTATCTGTAAAGACAATTAGAGCTTCAGGGAGGCGGGGGAACAGATGGCTCTGAACTACGGTGATTTCACAGAGTAAGGTCTTCGACAGTCTTGCCCTCAGCGATCGCACCCACCAACTACTTTTGACCACACCCACCTTGTACAGAGGCCATGAAAAACTCGACAAAATCTCTCATCTGGTCTAGTGGTTTTCTTTTAGCACTTGTCTTGGCCTTAATTCCTTCAGCGGCACAGGCTAATGCTGGTGTCCCCATGCTCTTTTTCGTCTTTCCTCCCTTAACAATGGCGATAGTGCCCATTATTCTCGTTGAGGCAGTCGTTTATGCCAAATCGCTCAATTTGAGTGTCAAACAAGCTTTCATTTGCTCAATCTTCGCCAATCTGATTTCGACTCTAGCCGGATTCCCGCTCTTATGGATAGCGATAGTTGGAGTCGGGATGGCCCTTGCTTGGATGAATTTGTATGAGGTCGCTAATTTCATTTTGTTTCCCGTCTGGCTAGGACCGGCTCCCAACCAACAGCTACTTTACCTAGTTCCTCTTTCATCCGTTTTATTTCTTGTCATTGCCTACTTTGTCTCAGTATTTATTGAAAACCTCTTGATTAGATGGCTCCTGGAGAAAGTGTGGCACCAGGCGATTGAGCATTCTCGCCTGCAAAAATGCGTAACTCTTGCCAATTTAGCTACCTACATCCCTTTGGCTATTTTTATTGCTTTGCTATTGTATGTTCGTGGGCTTCAGTATGTTACTTGAGGACTCAAACGTTTTGGGTAAAACCCGCCCCTACAACACCATTAAATATGCTCCTCCAATGCAACCGGACAGGATATAATTAGTAATTGGATTAAATGGCTGTGGATGCTTGGCAATTACCAATTACCCTCGTTCCCTGGCTCTGCCTGGGAACGCCATTACCATTCTAATATCCAGAGTTTTGCTATTTGTTATTGAGTTCGATCGTGCGCGTGCCGTCATTTCCTTGGAAAACGCGCACGGTTATATTACCCTCATACAAATAACTCGTTCCTTCTGGTGAAGATTCAACTATGACAGGAACCCTATTTAACAAAGTCGCGCCGCTTTGGCTGTCATAAATATCCATGAATGTTTCGTCATCTTGATTAAAAATTTGGATCAGCATTTGTTCTGATTGGAAAGAAAGAATTATATTCTTTACACCAGGAGGTTTAGTAGCAGTAGGAGCATTTGGAGCGGGAAGATCGAGGGAAGTAGCGGGAATCCAGCCCATTCTACCAGAACGAGAAAAGCGCACCCGATACCAAATGTAGCCATCAACACCAACCATTCGGTCGATAATTGTTACGCGATCCCCCGCTAACCCATACCCTAACCTGCGCGAGTTTGTGGTGGGTTGCGATCGCACGTTTATCTGCATGTTGGGATTCCCTTTTAGCGTCGCTTCTTGTGCCGCAGCAGGAGTAAAAGAAGCGAGCAAAATTACTATTGTTGTGGCAATCAATCGCAGTATTTTTACTGGTAAAAACTGTATAAAGAGGATTGCAAGCGAGTGAGGTAAAGCCTTATGGCTTCGTTTGTGTAGCGGCACCGTTAACGGTGCCGCTACACAAACGAAGCCGTACCTCATACGGCTGCAATTCGTTATAAATGCTAATGAATTAAACATGTTTTGCTGCTTCATATTCACTAACCTAATGCACAACTGGTGCAGATACAACGCCCATCGCTTCCAATACAGCAGCTACGCGCAAAATGAGTGCTTCGTTGTAGGGTGCTGCAATTATTTGAACGCCCAAAGGTAGGGCATTCGGACGTTGAATTGGGACTGATATAATGGGCAATCCAATAAAAGATAATGGCTGGGTAAATAATCCCAAATTAGGACGGACGAGAATTTCTTCGCCATCCACGACTATTTTTTGTTGACCAATTGGCGTTGTTGGATAAGGCGTCGTGGGTGCGAGAATAATATCGACATTTTGGAACACTTCGCGGACGCGGACGCGAAACCACTGTCTAAACTTTTGTGCTTGAATATACCAGTCTGCTGGAATTAACGCACCCGCGAGGAAGCGATCGCGCGTGGCAAAATCGAAATCACCGGGACGCGAGCGCAAGTTATCCAAATGTAAATTAGCCCCTTCCGCCGCCGTAATAATATAAGCCGCCGCCCTGGCGCGATGGGGTTCTGGTAAAGTAACGCATTCGGTAACATTTAAAGCACGGGCAATTTGTTCCACAGCTTCTAATGCTTCTGGATGTGCCCCTTTAGTAAAATAGTCACCCGCGATCGCAATTCTCAGTCCTTCAATTCCTTGGGATAATTGAGGCAAACAAGCTTCTAGATTTCGCTGTGTGCAAACCGGATCTCTTTCATCTGACCCTTGCAAAATATCAAAAACAGTGGCAATATCGCGCACCGATCTACCAAATGGCCCGATACAATCAAAACTACTGCAAAATAAAACCGTTCCCGCACGGGATAAGCGTCCGTAAGTTGGTTTTAACCCAAAAATTCCGCACAAAGCAGCGGGGACGCGAATAGAACCGTTGGTATCCGAACCCAATGTTAATGGTACTAATCCCCCAGCAACAGCAGCAGCAGAACCTCCAGAAGAACCGCCTGCAATGCGCGTTAAGTCGTGGGGATTATGGGTAGCGCCATAATGGGCATTTTCTGTGACAAAACCATAGGCGTATTCGTCCATATTCAGTGCCCCTACTAACACTGCACCCGCTTGTTTTAGTCGAGCAACTGCGGTAGCGTCACCACTTGCTGGGGGTTTTTCTGCGTTAATTTTTGACCCTGCGAGAGTAGTTATTCCAGCGATATCGAATAAGTTTTTCACCGCAAAGGGGACGCCTGCGAGGGGGCCTGGGTTTTTTCCGGATGCGATCGCTAAATCTATCTTTTCCGCCTCTGCCATTGCGGTATCAGATAACACAGCGGTAAAGCAATTCAGCGCTTGATTTTTATCGGCAATGCGGGCTAAAGCAGCAGCAACTATTGCTTGGGCGGATACTTCATGCCCTTTTACGACTTCGGCTATTTGGGTAGCATCGGGATAAGCTTTGCTCATGGTTCAAAGATTGGGGCGGCTTCGATTTCTGCGGGTAAGGGGAATTCGGTGACGAGTTTTGCCACGGCGATAATTCTTTCCATGTTCTCGATTACACCAGGGCGATGTTCCGGGTCGAGAGGCAAGTTGATTAGTAATGCCATTTGATCGACGTATTCTGCTGGGTTGAGCGGTTTTTGTGACATAGGCGGGATGAAGGAGACTACCTGTTGAAACATTACCATTTGATGGTACTACCATTTATGGCAGTGCCATCAAATGGCAATCTTGCTAGAAACATTTAATAACAATAAAGTGGGAAAGGCCAGTTAGTTACATGCAAATATGGAAGCGATACATCAGCTGATCCGATTAAACTATACTCGTTTATCAGAGGAAATTCAAGCCGAACTAACTTTTTTGAGCGAACTATCGGAACTCAGCAATGATGAAAGGTTCAGACAATCAATTGCTGAAGTCATATACAGTCTGAATGAACTTTCAGATACATTAAACCTTCAGAGACGATATCTCAGCACTGGTTTCAATTAGAGTTACATTAGGTTGGGCTTACCGCGGGGAAACCCAACCTACAATTGTTCTAGAAACTGTTGGCGATCGCATCAAGCTAAAAGCTAAAAGCTAAAATCTAAAATCTAAAATCGATTAACTACCTGTCAAGGAGATTTTAACAATGGTCAAATCTGAGGTCACACCTCCAAGCGCACCAAATGACCTCACACAGGAACTCGCTGAACGAGGTTGGCGCATTCAAGAAGAAGTTCAACCCGATGGCACGATTATTTATGCCAAAGTGCCGCTGACATCAGAAGAATTTCTTCATCCACAAGAGGGATATCACTTGCCCAGCAACACATTTCATAACAATATCAGCCGCGATGCTGAAGATATGTTACTCTGCCGCTATGCCAATAACCCAACAGTGGCAGTATTCCACGATCTTTTAATCAAATGGGATATTCCTGGCTTGAAAGATCATTGTCCCGATGTATGTGTGGTGTTGGGTATTCGCAACAAAGATGTGTATCGCGATAGTTTTGAAGTTATTTTTGAAGGAGTTCGACCCGGTTTGATTATTGAAGTCGTCTCTCGTCGCTATCGCAAAGAAGACCGAGAAATAAAAGTGATTGAATACGAACAAGCTCAAGTTCAAGAATATGTCATCATCGATCGGCGGACTCAGCGAGGACAAGCGATCGATGAAGTGTTAGGCTATCGATTAGTTGCCGGACGCTATCGACCTATTTCTCCTGATGAGGATGGACGTATCTTGTGCGAAACAGTAGGATTATGGTTGAGTTTGCAGGATGGTTGCTTGGTGATGGAAGATACCCAAACTGGGGAACGATTGCGAACGGCAAAAGAATTGGCAGCAGAAAATGAAGACCTCAAGGCACAATTGCAGGCACTCCAAGCTCAACTGAAACAGCAAAGTGGGGAATGAGATGAAGATAAAATCTATGGTAATGGCTAATTGCTAATGGCTAATTCTCATCGCATCCGGCATTTCAAACTTCCCATCTTCCCCCGGTTCAAACTCCAACACCTGAGTTACTGCATCAACATTCAAAGCCCCATAAAGGTGAGGAAATACATCGTTATCAACTGCTTCGTATTTAATTTCAGCTTGAACTCGCTCGGGTTCAATACACAACAGCACTAACCCTTTTTGGTTATGAAAAAATCTGTTAGCAGTTATGATAATTTGTTGAGGAGTGGAACAATGGATAAAACCTTCAGTATCTAACGTATCGCCCCGATAGATTCCAGCTTGTTTCGCTTGTTCCCATTGTTCGCGCTTGGTGATGTGTAGGAGCATACTAAGAAGTAGTCGAATATAAATAAACCAAACTGTGTAAAGAAAAATTAAAAGCCAGAGCGCTCGAGCGATCGCTACCGTAATTTGGGGAGTTGCGAAGCTAGACTTTGGCGTGTAAATAAAAGTTAAGAACCCAGGCGATCTGCTGCAATCAGCAGCCAACGCTGGCGCTACTGAAAAGCCTTGGCTTTCTTGGCGCAAGTAAGCAGGGAGCAGTAGCTGAGCAAAGCCTCAATCGATCTTATGCCGCAGATAGCCAATGCTGAGCTTGAGCCACTCCTCGCTCTAAAGAGACGAGGATTCAGGCCAGGAATTAAGGTCAACTTTTCGCCCTTCAATGGCTATCTGGTCAACATTTCCTGACTGTGCCCTTGACCGCTCCAAGGGAGAATGAGACTGCCAAATGAGAGGACGCGCCTAATCGGAAAGCGGTTTATTTGAAAATCCTTCCATGCCTCGTGCAAGTAAGGCTCCGACCTTTCCCACTGTTCGACAGCGAGATCCAATAGAAGGACACCTTCCTCATTAACGTATCTACTCAAATAAGCACTAAAAAGATCGCGATGCATCGCAAATCCCGTTTGGTCGTAATGAACGCGCTCTAATAGTCTTTTTTTGATGCGTTCACCAGTTAAATGGGTTTGTGATAGTGCTGTCTTTTGGGTAGAAAACTTCATGAACGACCCGCCAGCACTTTCAGCCTTGCGAGCCAATTCGGATTGGACAAAACCAGGAGATTTAGCAGAAATCGCCTTGCCATATCGCTTTTGCCACGACCTCACCGATACATTTTCGGTTTTGATATGTTTACCGTGCCTCAAGACTTCGTTAACAATTCTACGGTTTTGAGACTTGGCATACGCGCTCTTGCGACGTTCCAATTCTCTCTTCTTCCTGGCGATCTTTTGATAGGTTTTAGACTTTTTCCATTGTCGCCTCCCTTTCTTGGGTTTACCTTTTTTAACAACAAATCTGCGTCCTACACTAGCGGTGAAGTCAGTTTCGTAGTTTTCTGGATTTGAGCAACGTTGGGAACGTTGCATTTGACGCTGTAAAGTTTTTATTTCACGCTCGTAAGCTGGCACTTTGTCCGCGAACGGCAGCAGTCCGGCTTTGCAATCTCCAACGAAGGCGATGTTGGCAATATTGAGGTCTAAGCCAATTACTCCATCCGCCACATAGTTCTTTTCTTTTTGATATGGCAATCCTGAGTTAACTAACTGAATGTACCAACGTCGCTTGCCATTCAACTCTCGCCACAATAAGCGAACGTATTTTATTGGGGAATTTAGACCGTGTTGAATTACTGGATTATCGTCACAGATAATCGGCGTCAGCTTCAATCTACCCCAGACTAGCGCGTTGTCTTTCCATCTAATCCCTTGAAAGTTGGTCTTACCTTCAACACTTCTAAATCTACTCGCTAATTTATACCGTACACTTTTTGCTCTGACAAATAAAACCTTCTCGCTAGCTCTAAAAGCTCTGTTGGCTAAAGTTTGTTGGGTATTGGAGTCAATTAGTTGAGCTATCCATTTGGAACGATTGCTGACAATTGTGGCATAAGCTTGAATGTCGTAATCGGAATATCTATAAGCTCGCCTTGCGGCGTTGAAGGCGTCGCTTCTTGCTTTTTTGGACTGACGATCTATTTGCTTGGCTAATTGGTAAGCTTCACAGTTGCGTACCACAGTCATTCTTGCCATTGCTGAGTTGAGGCAGGCATTGTATAGTTGCCGCGCTGCAGACCAGCGAGATAGCAATTGCTTTTCCTGCAAGCTGTCTACAATTAATGGCATTTCTGTGACAAACGTCAATCTCCTACTTTTAGCCAATTACTATCACCTCCAGATGATTGCTTATTGAATTATACATTGATTTAATTTCAACAAAGATCGTTATTAATTAAGCTTAATATTGATTGACTGCGGTTAAAACCGCTCGCGTCAATTTTACGCCCCGCAATGAATTGACGGGGCTACCAATCTCCCGTTATTTTTAGGTGTAACCTCAAATATTAAATTTTGTAAAAAAAAGAGTATTTTTCCATTAAATGGCTGATAAATTAATCGAGACTACCTGTACTAAGGAGCAGATGATGATTTTTCGAGACCGGGAAGGAAATTTTTACAATATACCAGAAGAAGAACTGAGCAAGTTCAGAGTAGAGGGAGAACTCCCAGAGAATGCAGAAGTGGTAGGCAGAGAACCTGAGCCGTCAAGTTCTCCAACAAGAGCCGCTTACAAACACGCGGCACCAGAAGCAGCAGCTTACAACTACGTCGCACCAGCAGCAGCAGCTTACAACTACGTCGCACCAAAAGCAGCAGCTTACAACTACTTCGTACCAGCAGCAGCAGCTTACAACTACGCGGCACCGACAGATGCCACACCAGCAGCATCTTACAACTACACGGTACCAGAAGCGGCAGCTTATAACTACGTCGCACCAGAAGCGGCAGCTTATAACTACGTCGCACCAGAAGCGGCAGCTTATAACTACGCCGCACCAGAAGCGGCAGCTTATAACTACGCCGCACCAGAAGCGGCAGCTTATAACTACGCCGCACCAGCAGTCGTGTAAATCTATGCCGCTCCAGTACCGCAAAGCAGAACAGCGCTCTACTGGAGCGTTGCAGTTTATAACTAATTATGTGGCCAAATAGTAATAGACAAGACGAGCTAGACGAGGCAGTAAATCTAGAAGAAAAGATTGCTGCCATGAGAAGAGCATTTCAATTGATGCCCCCCGTAGTCATAAGAGATAAAAAAGACTATGCAGCATTTTACTTAAATTTGAGCCGGACTGGTGAGGACATAGTATCTTATTTAGTAGATGGTTGGCCAGCTTTCCTGATTAATAAACCAGAACACGCTGAGTACGTGCTGGTCAAAAATCAAGCCAACTACAAAAATCCATATCATCAATACGCGGAGTTGGCAGAACAATATACTCCGGCGGGTGTATTTTTACTGAATTTACATAGAAACTCTGGAAATCAAACGGAAACATTTGAGGGGATAGTCAGCGACATAGCTAAAGCGGCGACAGCAACTGTATGGCAGTGGGAAAAGCGATCGAAAGTAACACCTGTTCAGATAGATATCGAAACGAAGCAGATGCTATTTGGCATCATGGCAAAAATTCTGTTTAATATAGAGGTTAGCGATTGGAGCGAAGCATTTGTAAGTGCAGTAAATTTTGCAGAAGAATACTCGTTCAATCAATCCTACTTGAGGCGTAGTATTTCAGCAGCGGAACTGATGCCGATAGAGCAAAGCTATCAAAAGGCGATTGAAGTAGAGAATGGAATAGCTGCAGGGATGGCCCGCCGTGCTGGGTTAGTAACACCTAATAGCGAGGTATCGCAGGAGCTAAAGACAGCGATCATCCGAACATTGTTGAATAGTTACAATGGGATGGCAACAGCACTGTGCTGGATAATTTATCAACTAGTGCAGCACCAAGAAGTGCTAGAGAGAGTATATAGCGAGGTGGATCGGATTGTTGGCGATCGCGAACCGACAGTTAAAGACATTTCCAAATTATCTTATCTGCGACTGGTGGTAATGGAAGTCTTGCGTTTATACCCACCCGCATGGATATTAAGCAGGCAGGCAATTAGAGCGGAGCGAATAGGGGAAACTCTAATTCCGTCAGGAGCAATTATTTCCTTATCGCCCTATACTATGCAGCGAAAGGCAGACTTATGGGAGAGACCAAAAGATTTTATACCAGAGAGGTTTTTACCAGAGCAATCGGAAGGACGCCCAACTTTTGCTTACTTTCCATTTGGAGGGGGAACACGTAGGTGTCCGACAGGGCGGTTAGTTGTTAGCCAACTGCAAATTATGTTAGCGGCGATGCTACGCTTGTGCAATTTTGAATTAGCCTCAAACGAGGTTGTCAAACCACGCGGTTTGGTATCTCTGCACCCTCACCCAGGAGTATGGATGAGGGTAATGCCTAGGAAATAGGGGTTAAGAAACAGCCGCACAATACTTAACTAAATCTTACTAGATATCCTCATATTGCCTGGTATTATAGATATATGAGTAAGTTATCTCCGGCGGAAGCAGCCTTGCCTCAAGGGAGTCAGTGTTTCCACTCTCAGAAGGTAGGAAGCACAAGGGAAGGTCGTACCACAGCAGACTGAAACTGGGCATCGTCGTTACGATCTATGTCAACAGCCATCAGAATAAAAAAGTAGTAAAATAATTGAGGCAGGTAGCTAAAAAGCTATGACCACTCTGACTTACTGTAAAGGCTTGCCAACTCCATTGGATGAACTTAACCCTGCAGGTTATACTCAATTTGAGTGTTTGATGACAGCATTTTCTCAAGTTTTTTATCGCGCTACAATCCTGACAGTTAACCATTTATTAAATCAGGATACCAAATTCAATAAATCTAGCTGGAATACTCATCTACAACAGACCTACGGCATTAGTAAGCGTCATGCCAATGGAGTAATTGCTTTATCTATTGGCGTAGAAGCAGCATCTAGATCTAGAACTAATCAGCTCAAGCAACTAGAATCTAAACTCAGCTTTGCTAAAGAGTGGTTAAGTCAAGCCCAAAATCAAATTAAAATAGCCCAATTTTCTAGGAAAAAGAATTGGCCTTACTCAAAAAATGGCTGTAACTTCCCTCTAGCTACAAGACTCGAACCTCGAAAAAATAACTGGGATCAAACTAAATTTAACATCCATCACAAGCCAAGATACATCTACAAAATAACCAGGGCAATAGCAGCTAGAAAATCAGCACCAATTAAGGTGAAAGTGCGACATTGTGAAGGATTTATTGTCGGGGCGAAAGATGAAAGTTATGGGAATCAAACTTGCCAATGGGATGGGAATAATCTGAAATTTAGAGTTCCTTATTGCCTAGAAGATAAATTAGGAAAATTCGTCAGTTAAAACATTGGAAACTTCGAGAGAAAGATTAATCGATTGCCCGATACAGGTGCTAAAACATGGCACTTTTACCGTCAGGATAACCCTTGGGTAGTAGCGGTACAATTTACCCCATCACCAGCTGACCAAGTATGCCGACCAATTGAGTATGGTTGCATCGGCATCGCTCTAAATCCTAGTTCAATTGGTTGGGCATATATCGATTACCAAGGTAATTTAAGAAATCTTGGTAAAATCCCTCTTGAAACTGGTTTACCTACTGGAAAACAAGATGCCCAAATTGTAGATGCTTGCTTACAACTAGCCACTGAAGCTGCAAAGTTCGCTTGTCCGATTGTCTGCGAATCTCTAGACTTTGCTCACAAGAAAGGAGAGTTAAGGGAGAAAGGTAGAAAATATGCCAGGATGCTGTCTGGATGGGCATACAGCCGTTTTTATCAATTATTGGAGTCGATTCTATCTAATCGAGGTATCTCGCTATTGGGGCGTAATCCAGCTTATACCAGTTTAATTGGACTGGTTAAATATGCGAGGATGTATGGATTGCCTTCGGATATCGCGGCGGCGATTGCGATTGCTAGAAGAGGCATGAATTTGAGTGAAAGATTGCCGCGTTCTGTGTCCGCCTATCTAGGGGTGAACCCTCGAAAGCACGTATGGGGCGCTCTGCACCAATTTAATATGTTTGTTGGTCGTTGCCCGGTAGTAAATCGTAGACACGATTACTACCGCGTCTCTAACTGGGAACCTAAGGTTAAGGTTGATGTCTCGCAGCAATGTCGGGCATCTGCCAAGCGAAAGCGTTAATGGTTATCGACCAAAAGTTACACCGTGGACTTTTATCTGCTTCTCATTTACCCTCTGAGTAGATTTGAGTAGGTTTTTATCAGCGGCGCAATTATGGGAGTTTAAAAACTTTGGTTCAGATTAGCACGAATGGTGCAAACTAACATCTAAGTTGATTGATATACGTTCACCCGCCGCTTGTACCTGGTTAACTCTATGGGGTAAGAAGCTTGGAAATAGAAGAAACATACCTGGTTTGGGGCGAACGGTATACTGAGCAGTTTCCCAAATAGAGCGAGAAGCAACTCGCCCACTACGTGGATCGATAAGAGTCAAGTTGCCAGACTCTGCTGCGGAAGGTGCTGTAGGAACTTCTACATAGTAGACGCCAACAAGGTCAGTTTTGGTATGAACGTGTTCGTACTGGAAACCTCCCTGTCTCAAAATAACTGCCCAACCTTTATAGCTATAGTGAAAAGTTGAAGGAGTGGACTCGCTAAAACTAGCTTTCCCCCACTCTTTCAAAAAAATTTCGATTTGGTTGTTGATAAAATGCTTAAGCGTTTGGATAGCAGGAAAGCCAGAATCTAGGAAATTTAAGCCAGATTGCCAGCCGTTGTTAACTGCGCTAAATTGTGAGTAGTCGCGCTCGTTTTGCTCAAGATTGCGAATATAAGCTGCTAAGTCCTGATTGAGAGCTTCGCAACCTGGGAACTCGGTTTCTCCAAGCAGGGTTGGAAACAAAATATTTATTTTTAATCCCTGATAGTTCATCGTCGTAGTTGTGTAAGCGAGCGCTTAGCCGTCTAAGTGATATCATGTCCGGTAGCATCGTCCTTGTATAAAGAGGTTCGTAGTAAGCACGCTTAGTGCTTGAAATAACAGGCTTTTGGGGCACTCTCTGTGCCTACTACAAACAAGAGCGATATAACCGGACATGATATGATAGATTATAAACTGAAGTTTGCCAGAAATCTGTTCTTTTAGCAAACCCAAGTTTGATTGAGGCACAATCACTGGTTTTTATCACACCCTGTTTTAACCCAAGTAGTATTTTTTTTGAGTTCAGAGAGTTATTAAACTTATATCAAGTTCATGAACCAAATAACCTTAAAAGAATTTAAGTCAGATCTGCAAAAAGAAGCACTCGTTAACCTGGGATTGGCAGCTGCTTTAGCACTTGCTCAACTAGCTGAGGCTGGCATCCCTGTAGTAAATGCGGTAATGATGGGCTTACTTGGTACTCAAAATTTAGCTGCGGGTGCTTTGGGTACAATCACTTTTATTACCTTATTAGTGGTTGGCGTTGGTATTCTGACAGGAGGAGGAGCGCTTGCAGCCGAGGCTTTTGGAGCTAAGGAAATAGATCGAGTTACCCGTATTAATTGTCAGGGGCTGTGGCTGGCAGTTGCTATCTCCTTACCCGCAATGCTTATAATATGGAACTGTGGCTCTATCTTGCCATTATTAGGTCAAGAAGAAAGCACCATAGTATTGACAACAAGCTATTTACACGCTCTAGTTTGGGGATTGCCTGCTGCCCTCAGCTTTTTACATTTAAAACGAATTGCTGCTGCGATCAATTTTCCCCAATTTGGCATAGTAATTATAGTTACATCTTTACTTTTGAATGTCCCTGTAAATTACGTCCTGATGTTTGGATACCTGGGCTTTCCTGCCCTTGGTTTAGCTGGGATAGGCTGGGGAATTACCCTGATTTATTGGGTGAGCTTATTCGCGTCAGTTCTGGTGATTTATTTACATCCAAAAAGTAGAGATTACAAGCTTTTTCACGAGCTGAATCAGTTTGATAAAGATCTATTTGTGAAAATTTTCCTGACTGGATGGCCGATGGGGATTCAGTTAGGAATGCAACTGGGACTGTTCGCGGCCACCGCTTGGTTGATGGGAACCTTGGGAACAGCAACTTTAGCAGGCCATGAAATCGCCATTCAGTCATCAGACCTTTTTTTGACAATTCCAGTAGGAATTTCTGCTGCGGCTACAGCGAGAGTAGGGCAGATGATGGGAGAGAAGAATGCTTTGGGAGCAATGAGAGCAGCATTTATCAATGTTGCATTTAGCGTACTATTTGGCAGCGTTGTAGCGTTAGCTTTTGAGTTGTTTGGCCAGCCGATTGCCGCCATTTATTTGGACATCAATAATCCAGATAATGTCGTAGCAATTAGTCGAGCAACTTCTTTTTTAAAATTAGCAGGGGTATACCAACTTTTTTGTGGCATTCAAATAATTGGAGTGGGGGCTCTGCTCGGATTGCAGGATACCCGCGTGCCCATGCTAATTAACATATTGATATTCTGGGGTATTGGGTTAGGCGGAGGATATCTAATGGCAATAACTTTAGGTTGGGGAGGGAGTGGTTACTGGTATGGTTTAATTCTGGCTACGGCAATTTCGGGCATAATTTTAATGGTGCGGTTTTATCTTGTGAATTTTCACAAAATTGCCGAAATGGAAGTGTAAGCTTATCGGTAGGGACTATTTTAATGCTAAATTAACCTCCTGATTACTAAAAATTGTTGCTTTTTCAATGCAGGATTTAATATGAATTGTCAAAATTCTCAGCCAGTCATATCCCAATCAGCAAACACGCAACTTGCCAGTGATTTTTCCTCACAAATGGTGTTCCTACAAATGAAATATGGCAGTTGGATCTTCCAGTCCATCTATGCAGCCGCCAAGCTAGGGATAGCCGATTTGTTAAAGGATGGTTCTAGGAGTTGCGAGGATTTGGCAAGTGCAACTTTAACCCACGAGCGTTCCCTCTATCGACTTTTACGGGGACTCGCCAGTATGAAAGTTTTTGAGGAAACAGAACCCGGTTATTTTACTCTCACACCACTGGCAAATTACTTACGGAGTGATGTCCCTGACTCCCTAAAGGCGAGAGTAATTATGAATGGTGAGGAACAGTATCGAGCTTGGGGTGAGATAATGTACAGCATACAGACTGGGAAGAGTGCATTTGAGCATTTGTATGGGATGAATCTTTTGGATTACTATGCTCAAAATCCCGAAGCCGGAAAAAATTTTAATCAGGCAATGACTAGGAGTTCAACCATTCAAAACCCAGGGATAGTTTTAGATTACGACTTTTCTGATGTCCAAACTTTGGTAGATGTTGGTGGGGGACAGGGGAAGTTATTAACGGACATCCTCAAAGCCTATCCCAAAATGAAGGGAATTTTATTTGACCAACCCGAAGCGATTAAAGGAGCAAAATCACTCATTGAACAAGCCGGAATATTAGACCGCTGTGAGCTAATAGCAGGTAACTTTTTTGAATCTGTGCCAGCAGGAGGGGATGCTTATATACTCAAGTATGTCATTCATGATTGGGATGATGAAAGGGCGATCGCTATTCTCAAGCGTTGTTATGAGGCAATGCCAGAGCATGGGAAACTCTTACTTGTAGAGCAAGTCATTCCATCCGGAAATCAACCCTCTTTTAGCAAGATGCTTGACCTACAGATGTTAGTGCTTTGTCCGGGTGGGTGCGAACGTACAGAAGCAGAGTATCGTATCCTCATGGAGAAGTCAAAATTCCAGCCAATCAAGATTGTTCCTACGCAGACCTCTCTGAGTGTGATTGAGGGAGTAAGGGTTTAATTCAACTTAGGGAGACTCTCACCAGTCTGGCTGATCTTTAAAACGGAATATGAAGTAGGGTAGGTAGCTAGTGAGTTGTCTTTGCCACTTTTCCAACTGCCCCCTCCGAACTACGCATGGTCAGAATTCAGATCTGAAGGTTGATTGATTGAAAAGAAAGCAACCAAAACTAGACCTATGTCTTTGCGTAAATCTTGTCATAACATGAAGAATCTTTGGTGTGGGGAAAAATCAAATTAACTCCCTACCTAATGGGCAACGATCCGGTAATTCTTCATGGATTAAGTAGCCGAGTTAAATATGTAAGACTGGTGAGCCGACGTTTAAACATATTTTCACATAGTGGCGTCTATTGACACCCACCTAATTAAATATTTTCAAAAGTTATTCGGTAAGTCTGTTGTTCGCTGTGCGCCAGGAATGTTCGTATCCCACCTAAAAAGCAAGACCCAAAGGGTTGGCGGCAAGGTGGTCGAGATTTCTACGTACAACACCTAAAAATAGCGGGAGCGTGGTAGCCCCGCATTTTTAAATCGGGGCCCAAACGCTTTGCTGTGCAGATTTATCTGCTGTCAATATTAGGTGAGCTTTATTAATATTAACACTCTGGTTAAAAGCAGTAGATTATAATTGAGTTGGCGGCGACAAGAGGTGATAGTAATTGGCTAAAAGCAGGAATTCATCATTCATCACAGAAATTCCATTGGTTGTAGATAGCAAGCAACAGAAAGAACTACTGTCTCGCTGGTCTGCAGCGAGACAACTGTACAATGCTTGCCTGAACTCAGCAATGGTAAGAATGAATCTCGTGAGAAACTCAGAAGCCTTCCAGCAAGCCAAACAGATAAATAGAGAAACTAAGAAAAAAAGAAGTGACGCATTCAACGCTGCAAGAACTGCATACAGATATTCT
>NZ_BLAY01000065.1 GCF_020521235.1 Microseira wollei NIES-4236
TAGAGTTTGCCAGCCTGTTGACATAGGTATTCTAATATCGCTTTTGTTTCTGGATCTGGGTGTAGCAATATTTGCTGGACGCCTATGCTGTCTTTAGTCTTTGGCATGACTTGCGAGTTTGTTGACATGCTTATGGTAATCGACTACGATACCTGTGTCAACTGTTATGTAACAAAACGACAAGATGCTGCAAAAAGATTACCAATCTCACAATCATATTAAGTATTTGGTGAACTCTCATTTTGTCTGGATTCCTAAGCGCAGGAAAAAGGTTTTAGTGGGTGATGTAGCAACAAGGATAAGGCAGGTGTTTTTGGATTTAGCGATAGAGAGGGATTGGGATATATTGGCGATGGAGATTGCTCCCGACCACGTTCATTTATTTGTTAGTGTCAAGCCAACCGACACTCCTCATTTAGTGGTTAAAGCTTTTAAAGGTAGATCTAGTTACTATCTGCGAAAAGAGTTTCCCCAATTAAAAAAGCTGCCGTCTCTTTGGACGCACAGCTATTTTGTCAGTACTGCTGGTAATATTAGCAGCGATGTGGTTAAACGTTATATTGAAGATCCTCACCATCGTTGATTCTGAAATACGACTGCGGTTAAAACCGCTCGTGTCGCTTTCCTCTCAGCTCTTTAGAGACTGAGTTTCTCGCTTCCCGTTTTTCCTATGAGAGCTTTTGCAGAGGCATACCCGGATGAAGAAATTGTCCAACGCAGCGTTGGACAATTACCCTGGAGGCACAATATCGCCCTGCTTGAAAAGCTGAAGTCCCATGAAAAAAGACTTTGGTACGCTGGGAAAGCTCTGGAAAACGGCTGGAGCCGGGATATACTCGTACTTCAGATTGAAACCGACCTCTACCAACCCATGGGAGGAGCAATCACCAACTTCCAACAAGTGCTTCCAAAACCACAATCCGATCTCGCTCAAAGTCTCCTGAAAGACCCGTACCACCTCGACTTCCTCACTCTCAGCCAAGATGCACAAGAGCGGGAACTGGAGAAAGGTCTTGTCGAACACATCCGCGACTTTTTACTGGAACTTGGATTGGGTTTTGCTTTTTTGGGCAACCAGTATCCGATTGAAGTTGATGGTAAAGAGTACAGGCTTGACCTTCTCTTTTACCATGTAAAGCTTCACTGCTATGTCATCATTGACCTCAAAATGCGAGAGTTTCAACCGGAATACTCTGGCAAGATGAATTTCTACGTTGCAGCGGTTGATAATCTGCTCCGCTCTTCCAGCGATAATCGCACCATCGGCATCATTCTCTGTAAAAGTAAGAGCAAAACCACTGTGGAGTATGCCCTTCAGGAGATGGGAAACCCGATTGGTGTTTCAACCTTTAAATTGCACCAGTCACTCCCTGAGCCGCTACGCGATAGCTTACCCTCGATAGAACAGCTGGAAATGGAACTAGAGGCGATCGCTATAGAATCAGATGAGATGGATTTCTAATTAAAAAATTAAGATTGCAGATTTAATTCACATCTAAAATCTGCAATCTACAATCTGCAATTCTCCATTAATGAGCTAACCAAACTGCTCGCCGGTAGACTCTGCTTCCAAATTAAACAGCATTTCCAAAGTTTGCATCGCTTTGCGCCGCGCTTCGATATCCTGCTGCGCCCGTAATTGTACCATCGGGTCGTGGAGAATTTTATTGATAATACCCCGCGTCAGGTTTTCAATTACGCCTTGATGGCGTTCTGAAAATTCCGTACCCAAACGAGATAAAGCTTTTTCTAACTCTTGGGCGCGGATAGTTTCCATTTTATTTCGCAAGCAGTTGATCGTTTCGACTGTATCGAGACTGCGCCACCAACTATCAAAAGCTTCGACTTCTTCTTCCAACAATACTGCGGCTTCTTGCGCCATTTGTCGCCGACTTTCTTGATTTTGAGCTACTACAGCTTTTAAGTCATCGACATTAAATGCTTTGACATTAGCCAATCCGTTGACATCCCCATCTACGTTGCGGGGTACGGAAATATCAAATAACATCAAAGAGCAACTGGCTGTTAATACCGCTTCCAATTTGGTGCGATTTAACAGCGGTTCAGTTGAAGAAGTACTGGTAAAAACAATATTAGATCCGGCAACAACTGGCATCATTTCTGATAGGGTGTGCAGTTGTATTTGTGCTTCTGGAAATTGATTGGCTAATTCTTGCGCTCGCTGCATCGAACGATTCACAATCGCAATCTGAGTTGCACCCTTCGCCAACAAATGTTGCACCAGCAGGCGCGACATTTTACCCGCGCCCAAAATTGCCACTTTACAGGCGGCTAAATGGTCTACTTTCATGTGGGCTAATTCTACCGCCGCCGAACTGATAGACACAGCACCTGTACCGATGCTGGTTTCGGTGCGGACTCGCTTCCCAGCGGTCAGCGCTTGTTTAAATAATCGGTTGAGAATTGACCCAATTCCCTTGTATTGTTGGCCTAATTTATGAGTATTTTTGACTTGAGCCAGAATTTGCCCTTCTCCTAACACTAAACTATCCAAACCTGCTGCAACGCGCATCAGGTGCATGACCGCGTCTTGGTGCAGCAGGATAAACAGGTGTTTCCGCAGGTGAGGAACGGGGATTTTGCTATGTTCGGAAAGAAATTGGGTTACTTCCCGGACGCCTGGTTCGGTTTCCTTAGCGACGATGTAAATTTCCAGACGGTTGCAGGTGCTGAGGATGGCGACTTCTTCGATGTGGGGGTAACTGAGGAGGTGAGCGATGGCGCCTTCCACCTGGGGTTCTGGAATGCTCAGTTTTTCCCGAACTTCTACGGTTGCGGTTTTATGGCTAAGTCCTACGACTGCGATATTCATTTTCTAAATGGCTAATTGCTAATTGCTAATTGGTAATTGGTAATTTCAAATTGCCGATTGCAGATTTCAGATTAAATTAATTTAAATCTAAAATCTGCAATCTGAAATCTAAAATTTTCCTAGCGCAGCTGTATGTATTCCAGCTTATCGAACATGTGGATTGTGTCCACGAAGCGAGCTGTACTCGATTGACTGGAAATTACCAGACTTTGAGTCCGAGCGCCGTTGTGGAAGAACTGCACACCTTGCATCAGCGTACCTGGGGTAATCCCGCAAGCAGCAAACAGAACAGTTTCGCCAGAAGCGAGTTCTTCAGCGTTGTAAACCCGATCTCCGTCAGTAATTCCCATTTCCTTCAGCCGCGCCAGGTTACCTTCTTTGTTTTCGCCAATCAAACCTGTTTTCACGACATCCGGATCGTAGATCAGCTGACCTTGGAAGTGTCCGCCCAAACAGCGCATAGCTGCTGCCGAGATCACGCCTTCGGGTGCAGCGCCAATACCCATCAAGCAGTGAATGCCCGACCCAGCAAAAGCACAGCAAATCGCGGCAGAAACGTCGCCGTCGCTGATCAGCCGCACTCTGGCTCCCGCGTTGCGAATTTCTTGAATCAGTTCTTTGTGACGGGGGCGATCCATTACGACTACCACCAATTCCTCAACACTGCGCTTCATGCAATCCGAGAGGATTCTCAGGTTTTCGGTAGCGGACTTATTGATATCGACATGACCCCGCGCCACGGCTGGTGCTGCCAACTTTTTCATGTAAAAGTCGGGTGCAGCAAACAACCCGCCTTTTTCAGAAATTGCCAACACCGCCATCGAACCATTTTGACCGTAGGCGACCAAGTTAGTGCCTTCGCAAGGGTCAACGGCAATGTCAATCTCAACCAGTTCGTCGGGGTTGCAGAATGCTTTGGCATCTTCCCGGGTGCAGATCCCCACTTCTTCCCCGATATAGAGCATGGGAGCTTCATCCCGTTCCCCTTCACCGATAACGATACGACCCCGCATGTGAATTTTGTTCATGCGTTCCCGCATTGCTTCCACAGCCACGTGATCGGCGGTGTTTTTTTCGCCTTTCCCCATCCAGCGAGCAGATGCGATCGCTGCCTGCTCTACTACTTCAATAATTTCTAAACCGATGCTACTCTCGATCACGGTGTCCGTCCTTCCAGCTGCTTGATTTTCCGAAGTTTCGTGTGGCCTTACCAGTTTTAAAGTCTATCAGAATGGGGATCTCCACTTGAAGGGGTTCCGATAAGTTAAAAATCTACGGCAGTGAAACGACCGCTGAGGTCGGCGGGTGTGGTATTAATCGCAAAACCCAGCAGCGCCGAGCCGTTAATTCCAATTGACGTGCCGCTAATCAGACCATCGCCGTTGGGATCGATGTCTATACCTGTAGTGAAAATATATGCTTGTCTAATCATTTCAGTGGTGAGGCCGACATTTACCAATTCTGGAGTAGCGAGAACGTCAGCCATCGGGATATTCTCCGATTTCAGCAAGATATTGGCCTCAGTGATGCCGCCAGTTAAACCAATGCGATCGCTAGATTTATCAAAATCCCAGATCAAATCGGCACTATTGGGATCTTGCAAAACCGTATCGGTTCTGAGGACAAAAATATCGCTACCCCCACCACCAATCAAGAAATCCAGGCCAAAATCCCCAATCAGAATGTCATTACCACCAGGGCCAACTTTCCCCGTATTATCAGCTAGCAAGTCCCCAAACACCAGATCTGAACCTTTACCGCCGCGAACTATATAGTCTCCTGCTCCCCCCAAAACGAAGTCTTCCCCCATATTCCCGTTGACGTTGTCGTTCCCTTCGTCCCCAAACACTCCATCAGAATCTTTCCCGCCATACAGGGTGTCCGCGCCGCCGCCACCGTACACGAAGTCCTCACCCATGTTGCCATTCATTATTTCGCTGTCTGAAGAGCCTTTGATGGTATCGTTGCCCTGTAGCGCCACCAATCCAATTGGCAACCCCACCAGCAATCCTGGAGTCACCTGAAAATTATCGTTGCCGGAAGTCAGGCTGTAAAAACCTTCTGGGTTGAGTGCCATTTTTCTACCTACCTTATTTGAGCGCTTAACCTACAGGCTGGTTCAGCCAGCCAAACAAGGTCGGGAGTTGGTGCAGTAGCAACAAGCACAACCTGGCCTTTTTCGTTAATTACCCAGCCAGTAGCTTCCACTATCCTATTGCTTTGATCGCCGGAAGGGTCGCGCTCCGCGTCTCTCCAACTCCTTTGTCAGAGCGTCTTCTTCTTCAGAGCGTCCCCGCCTTTCACCATCGAGTGTAACTAAATCTACCAGTACCGTTTCGCCCCCCATCGATTCGTTGGGACTCGGTGCAATGCCGCCCCGTCCGGTGACGACGAAGCTACTCCCTTGTCGAGCGGCTCAACAGCCGTCAACAATCAGTCCGGTAACATCTACCACATTATCTGCCAATTCCACCAATCCAGAACTGGGGTCAACATCAGGTGTGTTGATAGTAATAGTACCAGCCGCAATCTTTCCAGTAGCGGTAATATCGCTTTCTGAGGTAAGTGCATCGCGTGGTTGCGTAATTAAAATAAATTGAGTATCTATAGTGACATTAACGCCGACAAATTCCTCAGAGTTAGCACTGATGTCGCTATTTTCCAAAGCGGCGAGGACACCGACATCGAGGGTGATATTGCCGCCGACGATATTGCTACCTGTGGCATTGGTGGTGATGAAGCTGCGATTGCGGAGGATGAGGGAGTCGGATCGCAAGGTAATATTCCCTTTACCCGCCACCGTCTCAGCACCAATCGCTGCTTGGTTTAGACCCACGGAGTCAGCTTTGACCTCTATATTGCCTGCCGCACCCTGTCCGACACTGTTGGCATTCAGAACCGCAGGATTTGTAACTGAGAGTAACCCCGTTTCAATCTCAATCAAACCGCCTTTTCCAATAGCTGTTTCTGCTGCTACTGAGCTGAAAATACCGCTGAATTCTCCATTGCTCCCCACTCCATCAAAAGAGACAGTATCGGTAGCAATAATCCTCACATTTCCCGCATCTCCTTTTCCGGAAGTACCGACAAGTAATTGAGCGCCGTTAGTAACAGCAAGCGACCCAGTTGTAATGCTGATTTCGCCTCCCTTTCCCACAGCTTTGTCACCGACGGTACTAAAGATACCGCTAGAACCTCCATCAATCCCCACGCCATCAAGGGAAACGGTTTCGGTAGCAGTAATCGTGATATTTCCTGCATTTCCTTCCCCATTTGTTCTCGCTGTTAAAACGCCACCATTGGTGAGGGAAAGCGACCTGGTTGTGATGTCAATGCTACCACCGTTACCTACGGCTTCTGTTTCCACCGTGGTGAAAGCTGCACTGGGGCGTTTATTGCTACTCACTCCATCAAAGAAGACGCTATCGGTAGCAGTAATCCTCAAATTTCCGGCATTCCCTTGTCCGCGACTCAGGGATTGTAATTGAGCGCCACCCGTAACAGAAAGCGACCTTGTTGTGATGTTGATATCGCCAGTGTTGCCTTTTGCTCCCCGTTCCACCGTACTTGTGACTATAGTAACCCAAGTTGCTAGTTATAACTATCGTGGGTTGCACAGCAGAAGCTAATCGCAAGCTTGCTAATTGCTTATGGGAATATTTTTCGTTTCTACCAGCCATTAGCTATTAGCCATTAGCCTGTCTTGGGCCCTAAAAAGATAACTAGCAACTTGCGTTAGTAGAGAATCCATTGCTATCTACCCCATCTAAAGAAATGCTATCAGTGGCAATAATGCTGATATTTCCCCCATTTCCCAGTCCCAACGTGCTGGTGGAAAGTCCAGCGCCATTCTTAACAGAAAGTGACCTCGTTGTAATGTTAATGTCACCCCCCTTAGTCTGAGCTATACCTACCGTGCCTATAAGATTGGCAATAGCGCCAGAGGAAATCGTTACTTGCTCTGTGGCATTAATCTCAATATTCCCCGCAACAGTGCCAGATGGATCCAAACTTAGAGCTATCCCAGCCAAAAGCGTACTTCCTTCAGACATTGCCAAATTCCGAGCATTAATGGCAATATCCCCACCTGCCGTAGAATCAACAAGAACACCAGCTATATTGTTAAGAAATACATCCGTTCGCGCCACCCCTTCAGGGAAATTCAAGCGCAGAATTTTGCCATCAATACTCAGTCGAATTATGCCTGCTGCTGCCAATCCTCCTAACTCAACTCGACCACCCGGTGCTTGCAAAATTCCACCTTCTAATCGCACATCGCCGCCGACCAGTGCTAGGGTATTTCCCAATTGTACTTGCCTGCCGGATACAAAATTATCCCTATTGGTTACCCTGGCTTGATTCACAATACTTCCTGCTACTCCGCCATATTGTAAGCCAATGGGTACGCTGATAGTTAACAACGGTGTTGCTTGAGGAGTCTTAGCGCTGAAAAAACTCCCATCTGCAAAGACAATACTGTTTGCCGTACTTGCCAAAAACGAGCCACCAATATTTAGCCTCGCATTGCGACCCAAAATAATCCCATTTGGATTGAGCCGGAATAAATTAGCATTCCCATTCGCTCGAATTAAGCCATCAATATTAGAAATAGATCCACCTGTTACTCGGCTGAAAATATTCTGAATATCGAGAGCATTGTTGAAAAAGGCGGTGCCACCCGTCGGGACAGAAAACTCTTGAAAGCTGTGAAATAAATTGCTACCTGCGCTTGTTCCTCCCTCAATAATGCGGGTGTTCCCTGCTTGCGTAATTGTGGAATTGACAGGTAAGGTTGCATCCGGGATAATTTGTGCTGCCGTTGGTTGGGCTGGGAATAGAGCCAACAAAGTACACCCGTTAAAGAGCCAGAATCGGACAGAACACCCTTTCATGTACTGAGAGATATGAGGTTGAGGAACATTATCTGGGAGGGATGGTATTTCGGGAGCGAGCGCTAAAATTGTGCTTCTAGATCCCGTGATTGATGCAGGATTCTCACAATCTCGACTCTCTCTGGGAGAATTGTGTAGAAAATGATGTAAGGTTTGACGGGAAAACTTCTCAGTCCTGTGAAGAGTTCATTTCTCTGTCGCCCCATATTGGGAAATTGGGCAAGCATGGGAAAGCGATCTAGCAGTCGCGCCACTTGACGATCTGCGGCAATTTTGTCCTGCTGTGCCAGATAAACCCATAAATCTTCTAAATCTTGTTCGGCTTGCTGGGAAAGGCGATAGCGATTCACAAACGCTTACTCCTGCTGTAGGCGCTGTTGCCCGCGTTGTTTAATGGTGAGGAAAAGATTAGGCACAGAAGTATCATCGTACTCTGTGAATTGTCCTGTCTGGAGCTGTTGTGCGCCGATGGCGATTTCCTGCTTCAGGGTTTCTTGCTCGGCGTTTGTAGTGTCTGAAGCTTGATTTGGAGTTAGAACTTTATGGATGAGGATGTGGCGCTCTTCATCGGTGAGAGCGAGGATAATTTGGGTGAGGGTATCGATGAGTTGGGTGTTGATTGTGGCGGCTTCGGTCATAGGTTGTCGGAAAATGGCTGTACTATGAGGATGGATAATGTTATTTTAACGTTTCTGGCTTTAGAGACATCCTCTAACTACTAGGGTTATCTCAGTAGTTAATCGATTAATTTATACAGGAAAACGCCTAAGCTATTTTAGGGTTAATAGTAAAAATTATTTATTAAGATTGAATAGTGGGAGCGATCGCTAAGAGCCGCCCATCCTGTATTTCCCTTTCCCAGCCAATGATATACCCTAGATTCAGTTGACTCAGAAGACAGGGAAAAGAACATGCTAGACTTCCTCAACCCTATCCTTGGTCGCCATCCAGAACGCATCAAAGCTTATGTAGAAATTTATACATGGCAAACCTGCCCGTACTGTATACGAGCTAAATTATTACTGTGGTGGAAAGGCGTCAACTACACCGAATACAAAATCGACGGCGACGAAGCAGCGAGAAACAAAATGTCCGAACGAGCCAATGGACGCCGCACCGTGCCCCAGATTTTTATTAATAAAGAGCATATAGGCGGCTGTGACGACCTTTATCACTTAGACGGACAAGGTCAACTGGACACTTTATTAACACAACCAGCGACAACCTAAATGCGTGAATATTGAAATATCCCCACCCACCATTGATGATGCAGCCTATCTGGTTCACCGACAATGGATGATGCAAGCTCTAGAACTGGCACAAGCGGCTGGTGAGGCGGGTGAAGTGCCAGTGGGAGCGGTTATTGTTGATGTTGCTGGTAATGCGATCGCTCAAGGCCAAAACCGAAAAGAACGCGACTTTGACCCCACAGCTCATGCAGAAATTATCGCCATCAGAGCAGCCAGTAAAATCCTGCAAAAGAGGCATCTCAACCAATGCACCCTCTACGTTACCTTAGAACCATGTCCGATGTGTGCCGGTGCGATCGCTCACGCCCGGTTGGATAAGCTAGTCTATGGAGTGGACGATCCGAAAACAGGGGCTATCCGCACCGTAGTTAATATCCCCGATAGCCCTTGCTCGAATCACCGCTTATCCGTCATCGGTGGCATATTAGAATCTGCCTGTCGCCACCAGCTACAATCGTGGTTTGCCCAAAAAAGGTGAGTAGGAGAATGGGCGAGCAAAGGTATCATATCCCTCATACCCAATCGCCCACATTTTTCGTAAAAACCGTCAATAATTGCCTTGTAAAAGCTCATGACACCAACAGAAGTGTCCATCTGATAGAAGACAATTAACCAGATAAAATTTACCGTTATCTAGTAAGGATGCTTTAGTAACCAGCGCCTTTGATATGACACAGCTCGATTCCACCGAAAAATCCCTCTCTGAGTCAAAACCAACAATGAAAGTGACAACAGTCACCTCTCGCGTTTCCCCTTGTTTGAGTTCCTTAGCCTATCCCTTGGCGCGCTACGTTGTTTTACCCTTTTACTTCGGCAAGATCGAAGTAACGGGACGGGAAAATTTACCCAAACAAGCGCCAGTTATTCTAGCTCCTACCCATCGCGATCGCTGGGATTCATTTATGGTTCCAATCGCCGCAGGGCGGGATATTACGGGGCGAGATTTGCGGTTTATGGTTACTTCAGACGAAATGAGAGGATTGCAAGGCTGGTTTATCCGTCGCTTAGGCGGCTTCCCAGTTGACATCAAGCATCCGGGAATTGGCAGCATCCGTCACGCCATCGAGTTACTGCAAGCAAGGGAAACCCTGGTAATCTTCCCAGAGGGCGGATACCTTTCCGAAAATCGCAAGTACCCAGTCAATAAATTACAACCCGGTTTAGCTCGCATAGCGCTGCAAGCCGAATCGAGCCAACCAGGCTTAGGGGTTAAAATTGTGCCGATTAACATTGATTACAGTACTTCCTTTGCCACCAAAGGCTGTAATGTCAAAATCCGCATTGGTTCTCCCCTCCAGGTGGCTGATTACTACATCAAAACCGAATCCGTCAAGCAAAGCGCCCCACGACTAACGGCTGATTTGGAAGAGGCGCTCAGAACGTTGCAAGTCGGTTATGATAGCCCAAACCCAAAGGTGCTTGCTGGTTCGGTTTAGCTTGATCGGCAGCAGCCTCTCGCTCACCCAAAGGATTGCCAGCAATTGTCAACTCACTTTTGCCTAGTAATGGTAATATACTGCGAAGTCTATCCGTCGTATTTGTGCCTTGGCACAAAACAACTCCATGATCCCTTCAGCAACTGCTCGTTTCCTCAACTTCACTGGCTTGGTGGTTCTACCGCTAATGGCAGTTTTGCACCTGCTAGTACCAGTGCATGTTCAGGCACAGGAATCGGCTCTGCCGACAGGTTCTAATCGAGTACAGCCAGCTAACGCAACAGACCCAAACCAACTGCGTCCGTTAAATCAAGATAGCAGTCTGCTCAGCCTGCAAGGAGGGCAGCGTCTGATGGCTGAAGCTAGCAATGCAGTTTCGGCACAGGATTATGCTTTGGCAATTAAGAAACTTCAGGATGCTCGCCAAGTTTTCAATCAACTGTCCAACTTTTATCAAGAGCTAGCCGCCAGTTTTTCAGGAATTGATAACCGCGTAGCCGATAGCCAACGGCGCAAGGCAATCGAAACCGCTCAAATGCGGGATGAGGCAACGTATCAATTGGCACTCGTACACAGGGCGCAAAATCAGCCGGAACTGGCAGTGCCGTTGCTAGTTCAAATTGTCCGCAGTCAAAACCCAACAAGGGAGTTGGGTAAAAAAGCTTACCAGCAATTATTGGAACTCGGTTTTGTCGATGCACCTTTTCCCAGAGCGGGTAATGCCCCCTCGTCTTCATCTGCTCAGTAAATCGAGTGAACTACCTGCACTCCCCTCAGGGAGAGTGTAAGCTTCTGACTTCACGGGGAACAGCCGCCACGGAAGACTTTCGCCCTCGCTTTGGTCTTACATTCCCTCCATCAGCAGTCGCCCCCGTCCCAGAGGCGAGTAACCGCAAGCCTTCATCCCGTATGTTGATAGCGGCGTTAACGTCCCGGTCGTGCTTGGTATGGCAGTGCGGGCATTCCCAAGACCGAATATCGAGGGGCAAGCTATCAACAATGTGGAGACAGACGTTACAGGTTTTAGAGGATGGGAAAAACCTATCTATCTCCAGAAAAGTTTTTCCGTCCCGTTTGGCTTTGTAGTCGATAAAGTTAAGAAACATAGACCAACCACAATCGCTGATAGCTTTGGCTAGATTGTGATTTTTGACCATGCCCTTAACGTTCAGATTCTCGGAAACTATCACTTGGTTCTCGTTGACAATTTTCCTCGACAGTTTATGTAGGAAGTCAAGATGAGAGTTACTGATTTTCTCGTGCGCTCTCGCTACCAGCTTTCTGGCGCGGCTGCGTGAATTACTCCCTTTCTGTTTTCTTGAAAGCTTTCGCTGTTTCCTTTTTAGGTTACGTTCATGCTTTTTGAAGTGGCGAGGATTATCGTATTTACTCGCGTCACTGGTAATACAGAAATAAGTTAAACCGAGATCGATTCCTATCGCTTTTCCCTGGGAAGATACTACGGTGTAGGGTCGCTCATCCTCGAAAAGCAGGGAGGCGTAGTATTTATCGGTCTTGGTTTTCGCTAGCGTTACCGTCTTGAGTTGACCGTCAAATTTGCGGTGAAGATTGGCTCGGATTTTTCCCAGAAACGGAAACTTAACCGCCCCCTCAACGATCTTGACATTGGCGGGATAGTGTAACGACTGTTTACCGTGTCGGCTTTTAAATCTTGGATAGCAGGCTCGTTTTTCAAAGAAGTTAACGAAGGCTTGCGAGAGGTTGAGTACCGCTTGCTGTAGGCATTGGGAGTAGGTTTCTTTCAGCCATTCGGTCTCCTTGTGTTTTTTCAGAAGCGGTAACTGTTTTTTTAAGTCCATACCAGAGATACCCTTTCCCGTTGCCTTATAGGTTTCGTTGTTGAGGGCAAGACAGTAGTTCCAGACCCAACGCACCGAACCGAAAGCTTTGGCGAGTGCCTGCTTTTGGTCATCGGTGGGATAGAGCCTGACTTTGACTACGTTTCTCATGGTATTTTTAGAGTTAAGTATATTCACTATAACGTACTTTTGACACTGGGGCACGACCTATAGGCTCTAAGTCTCTCACCTGCGAGGGGTGAGGCGCATCCGTTGCCGAGGCTATCATCCCACGCTGACCCTATCGACAGCGTGGGATGAGAGCCGATCGCGCTAAACTTAAAACAAAGCGTTTAACTGTCGGTTTTTACACGAAAGGAATCGAATGATTACTCCGGATCAGGTTGCAGCGATGATCAAGGCCCAAATGCCGGACGCTCAGGTTCAGGTTCAAGACTTAACCGGAACGAACGACCACTATCAAGTAACGGTAGTTTCTTCGTTGTTTGAAGGTAAGAATCGAGTGCAACAGCATCAGATGGTTTATGGCGCACTGCGAGAAGCTATGGCTACAGAAGCGATTCATGCTCTGGCGCTGAATACCTCTGCTCCCCAAGGCTAGCAAGCTGCTGGTTCGATTAATTAAGCAAACATAATGGTTGGGTCAAAGACCCGTTGGTTAGCGGTAATATGGTTGAACCAAACCCGCTTGAACCTAGTACAGGAAAACAACACGATCGCAAGGGTAAAATCATGACACCAGAACTGAAAGAACGCCTGGACAAATTAGTTAAGGACAATAAGATTTTAGTCTTCATGAAGGGCAACAAGTTGATGCCCCAGTGCGGTTTCTCCAACAATGTGGTGCAGATTCTGAATACTTTGGGAGTCCCCTACCAAACCGTAGATGTTCTGGAAGACTACGAAATCCGTCAGGGAATTAAGGAATATTCCAACTGGCCTACGATTCCTCAAGTTTATATTGACGGTGAGTTTATTGGCGGCTCGGATATCATGATCGAGCTGTATGAAAAAGGCGAGTTACAGCAAAAGGTGGAAGTCGCTCTCGCTTCGTAAACCCTCGATTTTCTTGACTCGGCTTCTAGGATTTTGACTTACACAAAAACCGGATTTCTATAACATAAATGCGTTGGTATTCCCTGGTGTTTTATGTTAAGAAATTCCGGTTTTTATACTGGTTTTTATACTGAGGCGCATTCATTCATACTCCTTCGTTAAATCTGCAATCTGCAATCGGCAATTTCTTCTATAAGGTATCAAGAGCTTGACTAAGCTTATCTAAATAGTCTATCAATACATCATCTTCTCGACCACAGCAGACACGAATCCAACAACCTTCACGAACACCGAATAAACATCCAGGAACCACATTCACTCCTCGCGATACCAATTGCTTAAAAAGCAGCCAACTACTACGGGGATAACCGAGCTTCAAAAATATATAAAAACATGCCTCTGGTTTGATAAAGTCGATAATTGAACTACACTTTGTCAATCTGTGTAAAGCAAGTTCAACTTTATAACGAGACACCTTTGAAAATAAGGGCATTAATTGAGAATTATTCAAATATTTGATAATCGCTTTATTCGCGACGCAAGGTGCATTGCCATCGGCAAAGGAGAAAGCATTGGAAAATATTTCGATTGGCTGAGGATTAGCAACCACATATCCCAGCCGAAAACCCGCAAGTAGATAGGTTTTTGATAAGCTTAAGATGCGGATTACAGATGGACTATCTAAATAAGTTCTATCATCAGCAATTGAGGCTAGAGGGATATCGCAAGCTTGGTCGATAATCAGATAGGCCCCTTCGTTCTCGCAGGTTGTTACTATCTTAGATAAAACATCATTTGGTAGATAAAGTCCCGTTGGATTATTAGGATTGGTGAGATAAATAATGGTGGATGGCTGTATATATGGTTTAATTTCATCAAAGGTGATTTGGAAGGTATTAGTATCTTTTGGAACAACAGTCGCGACCGCTCCTCCTCGTCTTTCTAAAATATTGCGTGCTTGACCTGAACAGAGAGGATAGGTTGGGACAATTTCAACAACACGAGTTCCATCTTTTACCAAACAATCCAAAACTAGGGAAAAACCACGAATTGCCCCCGATACAAGCATAATATTCTCGGCTGTATAAGCAATCCCTGTACGCTCTGCTTCAAACTTTGAAAATGCTTCCCGCACATATTTATCTCCTGCCTGATGTTGATATTCTGCTTGCCATATCTGCCTTCCTGCGTCAAATTCCTCTTGAGCTTCCAACTCTGGTTGAAACAATTCAATCGGTGGCATACCCATGCCAAGATTGATGCAATTTGGACATCTCTCTAGTTCTTCCCAATACTTTAAGAATAAACTGCGGATATCTGCATTATTGGCGTATAACGCATCCGCAGTAACATCTGACAATGAAGGCTGGCTTACCATAATTAATGCTTAAATTGAATCAAGGACTCTGGTTATCGATCAGTTCGATCATAAAGATTATAGGATCCGAGTTAATTCTTGCGTGCCTCTCTTGAGCATCCCACTCATATTTTTTTTCAATGCGATCGCCAGATTTTTATCCGAGGATGAATTTAGTCTTTTACAGGTAGCCGACGAACTTTTTCCTTCGGCAATAACTTTGATTGGATCCGCTTGAGGCAAACACGATTGATCTAAATAATTGAGCAGGTTCTCGCCGAAAGTGCAAGATGCATAGAAAGATTTAGGAGTTTTATCACCGCTCCGCACGTAATAAAGATCGTTTTTTTGACCGTTCGAAAGTATTACTGTAAGTTTCATGTGTGAGGTGAGGGAAATAGTTTCCTGGTGAATCCATAATTCGTCAAACTTAGAGGCGGCAAATCTACCAAACGTCGTGACAATAGATATCTTTAGATTGGGCGCTTCATCAGAACGTTTCCCCACAGGGAAAAAACTCACATATGCATCGCGATCCCACATATGCATTGCAATTGCAGGAGAAGCATTATATAGCTTAATTTGTAGCTTACCTCGGCGGCTACCCCTTCCTCTTTTGTCGGAAAGTTTGTCCTGTAACTTATAAAAACGAGCTAGTGTCAGCCGGAGCATGTCTAACACATTAATACCAATCGATTTGAGTTCTTCATCGCGTTGTTTGGCTCCTTCTGAGTCAGGATGAATTAGAAGGATTTGGATTTCTGCACCATTATCCAAAGCTGTTATAACTGCCTGAGAAAACTTTTGGTGAAGATATTTGTCGTTGGCTAAATCGGTGAAAGTTTCCAGAATCCGAATTCGCTTAGCTGAATTTATATCATCAACAAAATCTTCCAGTGGTAGTGCAGGGAGTTCGGATATACCATAAAGCTGCTTAATGCTACTATCTAACACCAAATAAACAGCAATAGAACCGATAAATTCTGGAATTAAACCAAGCGCTATCTCGGCGATTGTTTCTTGAAGTTGAGGGTTAAGCTTGCTGATAAAATAGAGAACTACCAAGGAAACAAGCCCAAACAGTAACAAGATAATAATTTTTGACAGCTTATCAAGAGCTTCTGGATTTAAGGATAATTTTTTGCCAATTATTTTGGTAAGTTTCTTGAGTTGCATGGTTTGGTTTGCTCAAATTGGTCACGTCGAGTGGTTCTCAATTTTGGATAGATGCAAAAAATCAAACTGAGCGATACCTTCGGTAAGCTTCGCTAACCCAACTTGTAAATCTATTGGTTCATGTTGATAGCGGTTTGCAGCCGCTGATGGTACACCGAAGGTTTGTGTAACGGCACCCTTAAGGGTGCCTGCAAACTTTCCAACACTTCGCTGGTAAACCGCTATAATCTACAACGCCACTCATTATAATTCCGTAAGCAAAAAGCCCGAAAGCGATATGCCGACCGCACGCTGCGCGAAGGGACAACTCGTACTTGCTTTAGGATATATGGGACATCCAGACATTTATGCACTGATACCGAGTTGCTCACAAAGAGCGTCAGCCCTTGTGGAACACCAGTGTTGCCCAAAAAGCCTTATAGCCTTGGGTTACCCTACGGGAAGGCTTACGCCTACGTGACTCAACAGTCCCCAAGTCCTCCGATCAAATAAGGGTGGCAGTTGCCACCCTGGTTTGAGCTAGATCGAACTGATAACGCAACCCGTAAGAGCTAGTAATAGTCAGATTTCTTGGTCTCAGGCTGGAGCTGAGGCATTTCAAAGTTGGACGGATCGTAGATGTAGCGAGTTGACTCTTCTTCTAAACGGTTGATTAGATAAGGTTCAATCGCGTTAGTGTGGCGCAGGGCGGCGAGATATCCGTCTAAATACAACCTTAAATCGCTGAATCTGTAGCCTCGATTCCACATTTCGACTAGGGCGTCGGTCAGTTTTTGATAGTGGCGAATCGTTTGTGTATCTTGGAGCATGGTTGGGTGTCTGAACTCGGTAAGGGCGGAAATTACGGACAGTGTTTACCGTCGGTAATTATTGGCGTTAAGCATAGCATCTTCACTCGACTAACGTAGACTCTCTATGCGTGACTTGGAGATAAAGATTTCCTGAAAATTATTCAACTGGGCAATATTTAAGTCCAGATGGCTAGGTTCGGTCAGTCGCGCGTTCGCTTGATGCCCACACCCCGCTGGCGCATCGTGCTTAGCTTGATCGTAATCAAGCAGGCAAAGGAAAACCTGTATCTGCTGAGCGATTTCTGCTATTTTTTGTTCCGGCTCGGTCACTGGTGTTTGAACCACTAGGTTAGGATTATTGTAACGATAATTTAATATTCTTCCCAGCTTGGCTCGTATCCCGGCGCAGCGGTTGCGCTAAAAGCTAGAACGCACTAAGATGAAGCCCAACGCTGTAGCCCCCCAAGTAGCCGGTGTTACAAAATTTTAATAGGGTCTGGTGTTAAGTTGAAGGTCAATAACGGCAAGGAATATAGCCTCCGTGGTTTCTGTAGGGATTCAAATTGTTGAAGGTAATCCGCACCTGCGCTCGCTGCTCGGTTGGCACTTACAGCAGGCAGGATATCGCGTGCATCAATCCGCTAGCCTCTATCAAGCTAGGGAAGTTTTTCACATGCGCCAGCCAACGGTAGTAGTTCTCGATACCGAAGTGTCCGACGGGGATGCTTTAGAATTTTGCGGCTGGCTGCAACGGCAACAAATGCCATTCGTTCTCATGCTCTCTGCGCGCAACAGCGAAGCCGATATCGTCGCTGGATTGAAAGCAGGAGCAGATGATTACTTAACCAAGCCATTTGGCATCCAAGAGTTTTTGGCGCGGGTGGAGGCGCTGATTCGACGCCAGCGCGCGACGACTCCACCCGCTTACCTGGATTATGGCGATCTCAAAATTGACCTGGTGCAGCGCCGCGTCCGCTTCAAGGACGAACTGGTAGATTTAACCCCCCAAGAATTTAGCCTGCTCTATGTCCTGGCTCAAGCTGGGGGAGTGCCTTTAAGTCGTTCGGAACTGTTACATAGAGCATGGCCCGATGCGATTGATAATCCGCGCACGATAGACACCCACGTCCTCTCCCTGCGAAAGAAACTGGAAACCGATCCCCGGCAACCTAGTTTAATTCAAACCGTCCGTAACGTGGGATACCGTTTTAACCCGGATTTTCTCAACCTGAATCAAACTCAAGGGGATGAATCTGTCAATAACAAAAAGCCTCCTACTCCTGGCACGCCTAGCATGGTCGCATTAGACGGTAATTGGCGGTGAAAATTTGAGATTTGAGATTGTAGATTTGAGATTTAATTTAAATCTGCCATCTAAAATCTAAAATCTGCAATTATTTTCACTCCCATTCTTGGGCAGCAAGCCGTTCTAATTCAATTAAAGTTGCGCGCAGTTGCAGCCAGTCTACTTGAGTCGCTGGTAAATCTTGAACCAGTTGACCTTGTTGTAAGCGTAAAACTCGCGTACAAAATTGCTGCGCCTGTTCTAGTTGCTGATTGACCATTAAAATTGTGGTTTGTTCGCGTTCCTGTAACTGTTGCAGTAGGTTTAAAACAAAAGAAGCACGACCAACATCGAGGGCAGAAGTTGGTTCGTCTAAGAGTAAAATTTTAGGTTGAATGACTAAGGCACGGGCGTAAGCTACCAGCTGTCGCTGTCCGGCAGATAGTTGCACCTCCGTGCGTCCTAGCCAGTCTTGCGGGATGCGTAGCTGTTCGATCCAATAAGCTAGACGTTCTTGTATCTGCTGTTGCTCTAGGCGGCGTAAAACTAAGGGATAGGCGATCGCTTCCCGTACCGTCATCCCCAAAAGTTTAGCTTCTTGCATCAGTAAAGTCACTTGCTGGCGCAACTGAATCGCCGGAATTTTACGGATATCTCGCTCTTCCAAATAAATCGATCCCTTGGTGGGTTCGCTGAGTCGGTTTAACAGCCGCAAAAGCGAAGTTTTCCCCGCACCCGATGGCCCTATTATGGCAATTCGTTCTCCTGAAAAAACTTCAAAGGATATATTTTGGAGCAAATAAGATAAACCGACTGGCGCAGCTAAGCTGACGCCTTCTACTTGCAATTGCGGATTGTTTCTGCTATTCAAAATCAAGGTAATCCTGGGTTTAAATTTGTTTGTAGTAAGCACTTTAGTGCTAAATTCCTTACTACGAACTGGGTAATCCTGGGTTTAAATTTGTTTGTAGTAAGCACTTTAGTGCTAAATTCCTTACTACGAACTAGGTGAGCTTACCCAAACTCATAGCTGTCAAGATTGTCCAAGCATCTACTAATAACAACAACAAGGTAAATCCTAACAAAATTAAATACATCCAAGGCTGTGATAACGGACGAATATCTGTTGTATCGATGCCTGTTTTTGCTTGCACTTGCCTCACCATTTGGGCAAATCCTACCACGCGCATCGGCAGCAAGTAAGCTTGACCAGATTGACTGAGAAAATAATAAACTAGCCCGCCTTGTCCAGTGGAACGCATTTTCAAATCTTTTACATCTGTCCAAGGTAGCGACCAACCTTTACGAAAAAAGCGAGGAACCCAGCGGGGATAGGTTACCTGAATTTGTTGCCGATCTAAAATCACCCGTTCGCATAAGGCGGCATATAAGGCAACTAACCCCATGGCAATCCCTAACCATAAAATAGCTGAGGGGACGGGTGCTGCGGTTGCTTGTGCCAACAAAAAGGGTAAGGGAAGTGTGAGAGCGACATACAGACACAATAAGGTAATTCGGATCAATGGAGATATGCGGAAGACAGAAGCTGACTCTGTTTCTGATGAGAGTTGATTCACTGGTTTGGTTGACACTGTAGAATATTAGCTGACTTTCTTAACAATTTAACGGGTGCGGGCGCTCGCGGCAACAACCATGAAATAACCCTGACAAACTCGATTAAACTTATTTATATAAATTTAGGAGAATTGCCTTGAAAAGATGGTTCATTGTTGGATGGGGTGCGCTGATGGTTTGGACTCACGTTTTAACTTCCCCTGTCCTTGCCGCAGATACCGCCAACGGCGCTAAACTTTTTGAAGTTCACTGTGTCGGTTGTCACGTTAACGGTGGCAATATTATCCGGCGGAATAAGACGCTTAAACTTAAAACATTAGAACGCAACAAAGTCAATACAATTGATGCGATCGCTACCCTAGTCGCCAACGGCAAAGCCAATATGTCCGCCTACAAAGATCGTTTAACCCAACCTGAAATTGAGGATGTTTCCGCTTACGTTCTAGAACAAGCAAACAAAGGCTGGCGATAAATCAAGGTAAATATTTCTGTACCACGTCCCACCCAGTTAGGGAAACCAAGACAAAGCCGACAAAAAGAACAAAATTCGTTGCAATGTGAAAAGGTCGCGCCCAAGGAAATTGGGGGCTAATCAGGATGGCGCTGCCTGCCGATAATAAAACTAATCCAACTACTGCTAACCCAGCGGGTAGGTGGGAGGAATGACCCAGGGTGCCGTAGTGACCCAAAGTACCCACGATGCCAATGGTTAGGAGTAGAAGTACTAGACCCACCATAATGCTGCCTGTAGTGTAGTGCAGCGATCGCAGCCAGCTAGGTTTTTGCCTGCCAGAGGTGCGGGTATAAAACATCCAAATCCCCGATAAGGCTAGCAACAGATATGCCGCGATCGACAATCCCATCGACCAGGCGGCAATTTTCCATAACCAAATAAAATCAGGTAAATTCACAAATTGGGTAATAGGTAATCGGTAATGGGTAGTGGGAAGCTTCATGCTTCGACCCTACTAGCAGAGGACTTACGCAACGTCTCTATATGTAGGGTGCATCAAGAGCGGTGTACGGCACCATCTCTACCATATCTGGAGTTGCGGCGATTGTCCTGTAGCAATCGCCAGCACAAAAATAGGGCTGCTCGAGCAAAGCAGCCCCAGCAGTCATAAAAACGGAAATTTTAACGAAAATGTCGCCGAAGTCCCCGTCCTTCTGAAGGCGGGGATCGATAGCGACAAACTATCTCAGACGCTCACGAGAGCGAATCCACATTTCTTAGATTTGTGCTATCCTGTTACTGTAAATGTTATATTCCAGTAATGCTTATAAAAGTAGTAAAAGTTCGCTTATATCCAACCAACGAGCAGCAGCACCAGTTATCCAAGATATTTGGGTGTTGTCGATGGTGGTGGAACTTTGCACTAAACAAAAGTATTGAGGAATATAAAGCAACGGGTAAAGGTTTAGGGCAGTCAGCCTTGAATGCTTTACTTCCAAAGCTCAAAAAAGACAAGGAAACTGAATGGTTGGGTGAGTGTTACAGCCAAGTTTTACAAGCAACAACACTCAACTTAACCGTAGCCTACAAAAACTTTTTTGATGGACGTGCTGGATTTCCTAATTTCAAATCTAAGAAAGGTAAACAGTCTGCCAAATATCCTCAAAACGTAAAAGTTAAAGATGGCGTTGTCAAATTACCGGGAAATATTGGGGAAATCAAAGCCTCTATTCATCGTCCTATAGACGGCCAAATCAAAACCGTAACCGTCAGTAAAACACCATCGGGTAAATATTTTGCCTCTATCTTATTTGAAGCAGAAGGCGAAACTCCTAAAACTGCTGACGGCAAAATTTATGGGATTGACTTAGGGGTAAAACATTTTGCTGTAGTTACAGACGGTGAAAAGGTTTCCAAGTATGACAACCCGAAGCATTTAGCTAAACATGAAAAGAACCTAAAACGCAAACTTCAAAAACTTTCTCGCAAAAAAGAAGAAAGTAACTCTAGAAACAAATACCGCTTCCTTGTAGCTAAAGTTCATGAACGAGTAGCCAACGCGAGGCAGGATTTTCTACACAAACTTAGTCATAAGTTGACCAGCGATAGCCAAGCTGTGATAGTCGAAAATCTTCATGTTAAAGGCATGGTAAGGAATCATAATTTAGCTAAAGCCATATCTGATTGTGGATGGGGAATGTTTGTCAATTTCCTAGCTTATAAACTTGAACGCAAAGGCGGAAAGCTTGTTGAAATTGATAGATTCTTTCCCAGTTCCAAACTCTGCTCTAATTGTTACCATCAAATGTCCCAAATGCCATTAGATGTGAGGGCATGGACTTGCCCTAATTGCAAAACGCATCATGACAGGGATGGGAATGCCGCAACGAACATTAGAGCAGAAGGAATCAGAATCCTAAAGACGGATGGAACAGCCGTTTCTGCCGTAGGAGGGGGAGTAAGACCAAAACTTGGACGATCGTCCAAGTTGAGGCATTCCCCTGTGAGTACGGAAGCTCCGCCCTCTTACAGGGCGGAGTAGTTCACTCTACAGCCACTAAAACGGGTGATGTTAAAGATGCTGTTTTGTCTAAAGTTTTGTTTGTTTTTTCTGACTTTTGATGGAAAGCGATGGTTGCTTCGACTTTTTGACTTGCCTCGCTCGAGACTTGGGGTTGTTCCTCGACTCGTAAGCGATCGCACGGTATCTTATCCGATAAGATGGCACTCGCCATCATACCCGAATGAATTTCCAGCAGCGCCTCAGATATTGTTTCAAACATGAGGCGTTGGCCCGGAAACACCACCCGCTCGAAGTACCAGTTGGGAACGTTGGTAATCCGAACAACTTGAACCTTGCTCGTCGCATTCACGTAGCAACAGAGGATGCGATCGCTCGAGTTAGGCGGTAAGGGATCAAGGATTTGAGCCATAGCTGCTAGGGTAACTGATGCCAAAACCGATTACATATGCACCTTAGCATTTTGCGATCCCCGTTGTTTGTAACTGTGACTACCAACAGGCCACTCCATAAGGATTCTACCGTAAAATCGGTCTTCCGATAGGTTAAGAATTTCTTATATATTTTACAAGTTGATACAAGCCCAACTAAGAAGCGGCGTCATTTTAAGCTGGCAGCGGGCAGATGAATAAACTCTGCGGTATCGTAAAGTTATATGAACGACAGGTTTAAAATTTTGATTAATGAGTGGCAACTCACCCATCCACTTACCCGCAATGGCAAATCGAATTCTCTATGTCCGCCTCCCCTGCAACCCCATCTTTCCCATCGGGGTTGTTTATCTTGCCGATCACCTGCATAAGTTATATCCAGAGGTAGAACAGCGCATCTTCGATTTGGGAACGGTGCCACCCCTAGATTTTGCCCCTGCCTTGGATACCTGTATAGATGAATTTCAACCCAACCTATTGGTATTTTCTTGGCGAGATATCCAAATTTATGCACCAGTGGGGGGTAGAGGTGGTAACCCACTCCAGCACGCCTTTGAGTTTTACTACGCCCCGAATCCTTTGATCAGATTGCGGGGAGCGCTGGGCGGGTTGCGCGTGACCACAGCCTACTATATGGAACTGTGGCGCAACCTGGGGTTAATCAAGCGGGGACTAAAACGCGCCAGAAAATACCAAAGCGATGCGCGTGCGGTTGTTGGCGGCGGTGCGGTGAGCGTATTCTACGAGCAATTGGGTAAAAGCTTGCCGAATGGGACAATTGTTTCGGTAGGCGAAGGCGAAACGTTGCTGGAAAAACTGTTGCGGGGGCAAGATTTTAGCAACGAAAGGTGTTATGTGGTGGGAGAGACAACACCGCGCGATCGCATGATCCACGAACCTCCCACCCCGATCGAAAAAACCGCCTGCAATTACGACTATATCGAAACCATCTGGCCGGAATTTCCATATTACCTGCAAGAGCAAGACTTTTACGTCGGCGTCCAAACCAAGCGCGGTTGTCCCCACAACTGCTGCTACTGCGTTTACACCGTCATCGAAGGCAAACAAGTACGCATCAACCCCGCCGATGAAGTCGTCGCCGAGATGCGCCAATTATACGCTCGCGGCATCCGTAACTTCTGGTTTACCGACGCCCAGTTTATCCCAGCCAGGAAATTTATCGACGACGCCGTCGAACTGTTGCAAAAAATCCTCGACGCCGGGATGAAAGATATCCACTGGGCAGCATACATTCGGGCAGATAATTTGACGCCCCAATTATGCGACTTGATGGTAAAAACCGGGATGAATTATTTTGAAATTGGCATTACCAGCGGGTCGCAGGAACTGGTACGGAAAATGCGGATGGGCTATAACCTCCGCACCGTCTTAGAAAACTGCCGCGACTTAAAAGCTGCCGGTTTCAACGACTTAGTTTCCGTCAATTACTCGTTCAACGTGATTGACGAACGTCCCGAAACGATTCGCCAAACTATCGCCTATCACCGCGAACTAGAGCGAATTTTTGGAGCCGATAAAGTCGAACCCGCAATCTTCTTCATCGGGTTACAACCCCACACCCATTTAGAAGAATATGCCTTTGAAAACAATATCCTCAAACCAGGCTACGATCCCATGAGCTTAATGCCTTGGACAGCCAAAAAACTCCTGTGGAACCCAGAACCATTAGGCTCATTCTTTGGGGAAGTTTGCTTGCAAGCTTGGCGACAAAATCCCAACGATTTTGGACGCGAAGTTATGAGAATATTAGAACAAAGACTCGGTTGTGCCGACTTAGAATCAGCACTCAATGCCCCCATCGCAACCAAACAAAAACAGCTAGTAACAGCTAATCGCTAATAGCTAATGGCTAATGGCTTAAGCAGCAATTGACCAGCCATTAGCAATTAGCAATTAGCAATCTCCCTATTAGCAAAAACCATGTTAGAAGGCTCAATTTTACAACAGCTGTCAGATGCCCACAAAACTGGGCCAAGACCGCTGCGTTTTGGCGTATATTACAAAAACACCTTAGTTGCCCTCTGCCACGCCTTAGAAGACAGCATTTTATCCTCAAACTGTTCGCCAATAGTCATTACGGCATTTCAGCGCGGAAAGTGGTACCTGCAAGAAGCAGAGCGGTATCGAGAAATAGCGGCAAAATCCCGTCAAATTACCATCATGGCAGCACCCGATACCGGCTTTGCCGAACACCCCACCAGCAAGCTGCCCAATGTAAACTTAGTTAGCCTCGCTCCTGTCGATCCCGTGGCGCAAGAGTGGCACTTGATGATTCTGTCGCCTACATACACAGCAATGGTAATTTGTCAAGAGCTATCCCGATCAGATTATGGAGCGGGGGGGCAACCAGAAGCAGATTTGGAGCGCAAGTTTTACGGGTTTTGGACGTTTGAACCGGCGTTGGTATGGGAAACGGTAGAATTAGCGAAGTCTCGCATCGGGCAATATAATCCCGAACTGGAAGAAAAATTAACCGCGCAGCTCAAAGCAATGCCGAGGGAGGGAAACCAGCAACCAGAAGATCTCGGTGCGATTGTATCCCGCGTGGTAGATTACCTTCAGAGTAGCCATGAGGATTTAATTAAGGACAAGCACGGGGAAATACCCCCATCCCATCACGAACTGTTGGATATTAACTTGGTTTCCAACGAGTTACAAGCTTTCGTGCGGATGGCGCAGCTGATGGAACTTGCCAATACGGGAAACCCAATGTCAACGGCAGAAGTAGCAGCGCTAGCAGAAACAATGGGGCAAATTTTAGATTTACCCGCATGGCAGTTAAAGCGCTTGCGCCTTGCTGGTCTACTCCACGGGTTAGTGCCATCGTTGACACCGGCGACTTCCTCCCAGGAAGAAGTGCCTTGCTGCGCCTTAGTGCCGGGAATACAGGCATTGCGTGCCATGCCGCAGTTGAAAGCGATCGCATCAATCATCACCCACTTTACCGAATGGTGGAACGGTAGCGGCACTCCCGCCGGGTTAGCATATGATGCCATACCCTTGGAGTCGAGAATTTTAGGGCTAGTTACAGATTTTCAGTGGCGAGTCAGTCAGTATAAAGCATCCCAAAACAGTCGCGCCGAAAGTTTATCTCAAGCTTTGGCAGAGTGTCAGGCGCTGGCAGGGGAGCGGTGGGACCCTAAACTAATAGAAGCCCTAACTCTTTTGGTCAAAGGTTTACAACAGGGACTCAGCTTACCTGTTACGCCACCTAAAGTGAGTACTGGCATGTGGTTATTTGATGACCATCAGGAAAGCAATTTGGTTAGTAATTAATCATTTAGTCAAAAGTTACCCATTACCAGCTATGGAAGCTATAAAATCGGGCAATATTCAACCTCTGCCTGGGGCAGATTTAGAAGACGAAGATTTATCAAATCTCGACCTCAGTCGCGTTAATTTGGCGGGTGCTAACCTCGTCGGTGCAAATCTTTGCGGCTCGAAATTAGAAGGGGCAAAGTTAGAAGGATCTAATCTTTTAGGTGCTAATTTAGCATCGGCTGACTTACGGGCTAACCTGTTAGGTGCAAACTTAATACAAGCTGATTTAACGGGTGCTGATTTGCGAGGTGCTAACCTCCGAGGCGTTAATTTAATGGGGGCAAAACTGACTGGAGCGTCTTTTGCCGGTGCTTTTTTAAGCGGTGCTAATTTGATGAGCGTAAACTTGCAGGGGGTGGACTTGCGCGGTGCGGACTTGCGCGGGGCGAATCTTACAGGCGCTAATCTTTTAGGAGTTGATTTGAGTCGCGCCGACTTGCGCGGCGCTAGCTTGAGCTATGCTAATTTGGAAGAGGCAGACTTGCGGGGGGCGAATCTAGCTGGAGCAGATTTACATGGGGCTAATTTGCTTTGTGCTGAATTAGAAGGCGCTAATTTAGATGGGGTGAATTTAGCCGCATCTTGCCTGGTAGGAACATCCCTCATCCACATAAGGCAGCCACTCGAAGAGTTGAAAATTCCTTTGAAAATTGCTCATAGCGAGCATTCTCAGGTACAAGAATAAGCTTGTGGGGGACAAAACCAAATAAAATAGCGATCGCGGTCAACGGTGGTACAATTTGGCTCAAGTGACTGAGAAAATCTCGTGAATTTACATGAAGTTCTGAACCTAGCCAAGCAACTTTCGCCAGTAGATAAAGTGCGTTTGATGCAGCAAATGGCTTTTGAGCTAGAAAGCGAGTTAAGGGATAAACCCACTGCTCCCCAGCAGCACCAGCAAACCCAGCAACCTCCCCAACCACCCCAAGAACCACCCCAGTGGGAAATGTCTGCCAATGCAGCACAAAGACCTTCTGCGCCTGACATCGATCCATCTCGCTGGGATGATTGGGCAAGCTTTCCGGAATAAATCGCCAGCTAGCTAATGGCTAATAGCAAATGGCTTTGAATCAACTCGCCATTAGCCATTAGCCATTAGCCATTAGCCATTAGCCATTAGCAAATAACTATTTAGCATCAACTGCATCCCGTTCGGTGCGTATCCACTTTGTTTGAGGTCGCACTAGAAAAGCCAGGTACAGGGGAATTTTCCAAAGGACATAAAAAGGGACTGCCAAAAGTGTTAAAAGCGGTAAGTCGGCTCGTCCAAATTTAGCCCAAGCCCCCACAATTGAGACTAAAATTAGCAATCCTTCTGCTGCTAATAAAATTGCTGGCGTTGATCCCAATCCTAAGCTTGCCGCTAATAGAGCGCATCCAAAGGCAGCTAGCCACATTATGACTAAAAGCGAGAGGGGCGGCACGGATAATTCTAGCGCGATCGCCAACAAATCAAATCGCCTTTGACGAAGTGACTCTTTAAGCAATAGCGGCACTTGCTTCAGCAGGGTTTGCAAGTGACCATGTTCCCAACGCGTCCTTTGACTTTTTGCTGCTTGGTTTTGCTGGGGGAGAACGCCTGTGACTCTAGCTTGGGAGCAAAATAGTGGAGGATGTCCGGCGATCGCTAAATCCAACCCTAGCTGCATATCTTCAACAATATTACCGCTGGCTAGGGGTGCTTCTCGGATCGCTGACCAAGGAAACGCCATTCCCGTCCCACCTAACAAGCAGGGGAGTCCCAGTCTTTCCAATCCCCGCGTTCTGACTAGGTTCTTGACCAGAAAAGCTAGGGAAGAAACCGCATCTTTTGGGTTTGGGTTGGCGGGTTGTTCCATCAGGTAGGTTGCCTGAACCGGGCGTCCTGTATTCATCGCTCTTCGGGCTATGCCATCGATTGTACCGGGATCGACGATACAATCTGCATCGATCATCACGACTACGTCGGGGGGGTCTGCTTCGATGAACCGCATACCGTAGTCTAAGGCATAGCCTTTACCTCGGCGATCGAGATCCTGCCTTTCAACTACCGTTGCGCCGCAGTTGCCAGCGATCGCAGCCGTTCCATCAGTGCAATTATCAGCTATTACTACCAGCCGATCTGAAGCTGTTAACTGTGGCAATAATTTCAACAGCGTTGTACCAATTACTTTGGCTTCATTATGAGCTGGAACCAATACAGCAATTCGAGGTCGTATGCCTTCAATCTTATTGCCCTTCGTTTGACTGGGCAATAAGGCTGCACTGCATTCTATAAACAGAACCCCGATCGGAACTAGGAGTCCCAGGGCGATCGCTAAAAGAACAATATTAACTAAGAACACGGGCTGTACGCTTAATAATCCCAGTCTAGTAAAAATCCTTGCGAGTAGGTTGTTTCAAACCAGGGTGATCAAACTCGGACTTAATAGGAGCAACAAAGCACCCCCTTGAGTTTTCTCCCGATTCTTCAACTCACCTGAGACGGTTTCTCAAACTTCTTCTCCTGACATTGTGTTGACCAATCGGGTACCCATTCTTGATACTGCGGGTCTTTGTATAGGTTGAGCTTTTGCTTGAACACCAGCCATAAGAAAGGTAGGTCTTCTACTAAATATCTTTTCCACAAACGCCTTGGCTCTTGCATCAGCCGATACAGCCACTCTATTCCTAACTCGCTCATCCACTTAGGCGCTCTTACCTTATTGCCAGCTTCAAAGTCAATGGTTGCTCCAATTGCCAAAAATATTTTTATATTCTTTAGCCTATCTTTGTATTTGAAAATCCACTTTTCTTGTTTAGGCGTACCCACTCCTATTGCCAGTACCGTCGCTCCTGAATTATTAATTCTATCCACAATCTTTTCGCATTCTTTTTCATTCTTCTCAAACCCAAACGAAGGCGAATACGCCTCCACAATTATTTCTCTTTTTACTTTTTGATTAATTCTTTCCTGGGCTTTTTTCGCTACTCCTTCCTGCGCTCCCATTAAAAAAATTTTAATCTCTTCATTTTTCTTGTTGTGTTCGTAAAAAGCTGGAAAAAAGTCTGAACCTGATATTTTCTCCCGAATCGGACATCCTAATAATCTGGATGCATAAAATATTATTTTGCTATCGCAAACTTTATAATTTGACTGGTTGTATATCTTATAAAATTCTGCATCTTTTTGCATCAGCATCAGATGGTCTACATTCGGTGTTACGACTATTCCACCCTGTTCGTTTAGCTTTTCCAGTAACTCTTGTTTGGATAAGTTGTCGATAGATGCATTGAGAATATTGACTCGCTTCATTTTTACCCCCGGTAACCTTTTAACTTGCTTTCCAACATTTAGGTAGATCGTAATACGGACAAATCTAGTTTTGTTTTAACTTCACCGCCTCCATTTTGGCAATTCATTAGTCTTGTTCAGCTTATATTTATTGGTTTCACTGATATTTTCTCCTCTTCTTTTTTGTGCTTACTCAATTATACTGAGGTTCCCCTACAATACAATTTTAGTCAATCCAGCTCGTGTTAAAGATCATTTAAATATGAGCATTTTTTATATGTGTAGATCTACGGTAGTCTCCCTAACTATTTTTTTTAGGGGTATTTCCCATATCATGAGCGTTAAGCTGCTTTGCTTCCCCCGGAACTAGGTAACCCAGCCAGGAAAAAACCGTATTTATTTATACAACAATTATAGCACTGTTATACTGAGGCGCAACATTGTTGCTGTAAAGTTATTTATTGGTAGGAGAGAGAGGGAGATGGCAGGAGCGAGCGAAAAATTCTTTCTTGATTTCTCGCCAGCCTTTTAACCATGATGGCCTAAATCAAATCAGCCGGAATCCCCAAACAAAAAGGAGGAAGCCGCATCGATTTATACCATTCGCCATCGCAATATAGGTAAAAGTAGCTGTATTACATTCTATGTTCCCATAATCGGTTATAGATCGACTGTTCGGGGAATCGCTCCCGCCGACTCCCCCAGACGACAGCAGTTGATGGTTAATTTTCCACTACGCTTTGAGCCTGAATGCTAGATTCCTCGACGAGGGTCTATGGGTACGCGCCCTTGGATAACAAAGCGTTGCACAAGCAAAGACTGTACGGCAGCTGGAGTGCGCCATCTTGTCGGGTTTGGGATCGCCAACGAGATCGCCACCGGAATCCTTACCAAATTGTCCGTCAACTCAAAGTTTAGGTAAGCTCGCAGAAGCCAACCAACAGACATTCAGACGAAATTAGCCCTCGGTCTCAAATCGATCTGGCGCGATTGAAATCTATATATCACAAAGACTGGACTTTTGACATCCTCCCTACCCTACTTCGTTGAGGGTAGGGATTCCTCAGAATTGCTTCCTAGTGCGTGTTTTCAAACTCGTTATATCCTGAAAAAGGCGCGAGCGCTCTTCTTTTGTGTTGATGCATCGAGGGGACGAGAGTAATCAGCAGTGGGAGAGGTTAAAACCGCTACTGCCACCGCAGAAACCGAAAACGGGTAAGCCAAATCACGATCGCCGACAGGTTGTCAAGGGCACCCTGTGCATACTAACAACTGGAGCGCCGTGGCGAGACCTGCCAGAACGTTATGGAAAGTGGGAAAGCGTGGCCACTAGGTTTTATCGGTGGCAAAAAGCTGAAATTTGGCAGCGAGTCTGAGAAAGCCCAGCAGTCCAACGTCCTAGTCGCGGTCGCCCAAGTATCCGTCCTTTGAGATTAGTTGGAGACTTGGGCTATAGGGGTCTTCGCATCCGTAATTACCTGCAAGTCGTGGTATTCGTTTGACTATTCCAAGACTCTCAAATCAGCCACGTCACGGTCCTTTTAACCGTGAAATCTACCGTCAACGCAACATTGTTGAACGTGCTATCAACCGACTCAAGCAATTTCGCCAGTTCGCTACCCGAGCGGAAAAGCTAGCTGCAAATTATACCGCTATGCTCGCGAGCGCCTGCATTTTGTTGTGGTTAGAGTTGGAAAACACGCCCTAGTCTTCCTGGTTCTCGGACACTTACTTAGGTCAATGACCCCTGATGTGGATTAGCGCTGACGGCAAAAGCTGACGGGGTGACAACAATCGGTCAACCCCTTACGACCTGCGGGGTTGACCGATTGTAATCCTTGTGGGGATTCTCATGACACAGCTAGTGCTGCTTCGATTGTTCCGCTCTTTTCCCACCATCCCGACTGGAATCAAGGCAGTGGCTGGAAAAATCACTTGAATAATCTCCGCTTAATTCTCCAACCTTTTGTATTGTTTAATTTGATTAAACATTGGTTGAAAGTATTTCTAATTCCGGCTTTGTTAACAGGTTTTTCTCGGTTGATTGCCATTATGAATTTCTTCCCTAGCGCTGTTACTCGACCTCTTCAAACACAGGATTTTCAGTTTTTCGCTGCCAAGAGTGACAGAAGAGCGGTAAAGAATCTGAGAAACAAACAGATTCAGGTGTCCCTACATTGGGGAGCGCTGATAATTTTAGCCTGGATGCCTACCGCAGTCATACCGGAGGGAATATCTTTCAGAACGACGGCGTTGGCACCGATGTTGACATCATTTCCAATATTCACCTCCCCAAGGATTTTTGCACCAGCACCGACGTTGACGCGCTCGCCTAATTTCGCAGCCTCAAGCGGGCGATCCAAATCAGGATTTCCGATGGTTCAATTATCGCCGATAATAGGGGAAAACCTGCGGGGATAAAACTGACTTATGCAAATGGTGAGCGCTCCCGCTGCTCAAACAGGTGCGTTATAACAACCATAGGAACAATCGCAATATGCAGCTTCTGATCCGCAAGATTTCGTCTCGTGCCTACTCAAGCAAGTCGATCGTACAAGCTTGGCGCAGGCAACGGATGGCGGCGAGTTTTCTAGATTTGGTAAAACCCCCAAAACAAGCGCTAATACTCGATTTGGGAGGAACACCTTATATATGGCAGTTGTTTGACCATGACTTCGAGATCGCATTAGTGAATCTACCCGGTTCGTTTAACTCAACTAACCCAGTCAAAAACATTACGTTTGTCGAAGGTGATGCGACGGATCTATCCAGAATATTTAAGGATAAATCTTTCGACGTAGTATTTAGTAACTCGGTGATCGAACACGTTGGAAATGAACAAAAGCAGGCTGCCTTCGCCGCTGAAGTACACAGACTAGGCAAGGCTTATTGGATACAGACGCCGAGCGATCGCTGTCCGATTGAATGCCATACGGGTATGCCCTATTACTGGAAACTACCGAATTGGGTGCGCGATCGCCTCATGCGTTCCTGGGAAGAAAAATTACCAGCCTGGGCAGAATTTATTAAACAAACACGTGTTCTTTCTAGGCAACGAATGCATCAACTTTTTCCCGATGCCGAGATGTATGTTGAGCGCCAATTCCTGTTTGAAAAATCTTACTCGGCTTATCGACCTTTCCCAAGGTGAATCCGCTGCCAACTCAGGTGATATCTGGCGATTTGGCAGCATTAATAATTTTAGCGGGGATGCCTACCGCCGTCATACCGGAGGGAATATCTTTCAGAACGACGGCGTTGGCACCGATGTTGACATCATCGCCAATCGTCACGTCGCCAAGGATTTTTGCACCAGCACCGACATTGACGCGAGCGCCTAATTTCGGAGCCTCAAACGGGCGATCCAAATAACGATTTCCGATAGTGACACCTTGCCGGATATAACAATCATCGCCGATCTCGGAATATCCATGAATAACAATACCATGTTGATGTTCAAAAATAACGCGGCGACCAAGCTTCACTGTATAAGGCAACTCAATCCCATAAGTATTGCGAATTTTTCGATACAACATCCGGTAGAGAATGCTAAAAGGCGCCCGCAGTAGCTTCGGTTCAATTTTCATTCTCCACACACCAAACCGCTGAACCGCAACGGCTCGAAATCCCGGCAGCGTCCAATCCCGTCCGTGAGCAATCCAATCTTCTTTGATTTGTTCCCACAGTCCAAGCTCTGGAGTTTCTGACTCGTTGGCACTTGAAATCAATTCGGGTTGCGTGACCATAAAGTTATCTTTGCTGCTTCACTATTTCGGTGACAAAGTTCTTTTAACTACTGCGTAAGGCGCGCAGAAGTTAAGACATTTCCCTTAGATAACACGCTATTAACTCAAGTTGCTAGTTATCTCTCTGGGAGCGGCTAATGGCTAATGGCTAATGGCGAGATTGGTAAAAATCCAAGATTAGCAATTAGCAATTAGCAATTAGCAACGCCAAAGTTTATAACTAGCAACTTGCGTTATTACGTATAAAATCACTCAGGAAGTTTGGCGGATCGTTATCCGGTTTGCCTTGAACGCAAAGGCGCAGCCGCCAGACAGCAAAGCCCAAAGACCAAGAGGCCAAACTAGCCACTTTGCCAATAATTTTGATACCGCACCAAGACGTAAGCCGGAATCCAGATCGCTGAGTAGTGTATAGCAGCGAAAAGCAGAACACTGCGGCGTGCCGTCGGGGTCTTCCCGGCGGCTACCAGCAATTCCCACGTCTGGATGAGAGTTGATAAACTCCTACCTTCGGTTTCAAAGGCGGCTTTGATTTGTTCGACCGATCCGTTGCCAGAAGCGTTGTCGGAAACTATAACGCGGGTGTCGGGGAGACTTGGCACTTCATTGAGGAGCGATCGCCAGCAGTCAACGGTTGGCTTTGACCTTCGGTAGTTAAGGATGACTGCAAGCAAACGGCTTGGGTTATTTACCTGTATTGCATTATACATACGGGTAATAATTGGGTCACGCCTACCTCAAGGACTCGTTAACAGGGACATGTATGCCTTCTTTAATCAAAGTCTCGCGCTCTTTAACGGGAGACCAGCCAAGCTGACGCTCCGCCTTGGAGGAATCGAACAAAGCAGCAAAGCTGCGACCCTCACAATCAGCATAGCTGGGGAACGCAGCATTGGGGTCGCGTCCGATGCTTTTGATTGCCCACTTGGCGATCGCCGACGTGTAAACCCTCCAAGCTGCTGTAGGCACGCGGCGTAACTTAATGCCAGCCTTATGCTCGAACTCATTAAGATATTCGTTGGCGGTAATACAGGCAGTGCTGGTGAGATTATAAGATTCACCCTCGATTCCGGGTACGTTAATCGCCCTCACCATTGCATCGGCTACATCATCCACTAGCACGATCGGGAGCCGATTGTTGCCATCACCGTACAGGCTGCACACCGAATTGTAGGGCCAAGCGGCAATGCCCCAGTGGTAGGGACTACCACCGCTACCGAGTACGACGCCTGGGCGGAAGATGACCAAGGGCAGACCTTTTTGGCGGTGAAGTTCGAGCAGCGAGCGCTCGTTCTCTACTTTAGATCGCGCATAGGGGGCGGCGCGCATTATACCTGCGTTAGGCTCAGTTTCTTCGGTGATGGTCGCAGCGTTTTTACCTGCATAGTAAATCGCAATCGACGATGCGTAGAACAACCGCTTGACTCCACGTTCCAGGCACAATTCGCCAACTTTGCGCGTAGGTTCAACATCAGATTGAAGAAACTCGCTCCAGGTTTTCCCGTTGCCCCGCGCTAAATGGTAAACATAATCTATCCCATCGAGTGCCGCCGCTACTGCTTTGGGATCGGTGAAATCGCCCTTGACAATTTCCACCTGAAGGTTTTTTAATTCCGGCGGGCAGCTACTGGGATTGCGGGCGAGTATCCGCACCCCATAACCATCCTGACGCAGGCGGCGAACCAACGCCCGACCGATGAAACCCGTACCGCCGAGGACAAGTACTGTAGATTTTTGAGCGGGAGGCTCGACCAAGGGGCTGGGAACCGATAGTGTTTTCTCAGGCATCGGCACATCGGTTTCCCGTGCCACCCACTCTGCCAGTGCCACCGCCGCCTCGCCAATTGCCGGATCGACTCGCTCGTCCAGCTTACCTCCCCGACCGTTATAAAAGCTCTCAACCGTCCGCGCGATGCTGTAGGGAAATGGCTTCGCTGCCTTGAATAGACCCATCTTGGATAGCACCGAGTTACCCAAAGTGCCGCCTGCTTGGAGTAGCGAGTCCCTGGCTGTTGTGGCTACATTAGCGAAGCGATCCAGATCGAGTAGATAAGGTGTATGCTCTTGGCAAACATAGGTGTTGTTCTCGAAGTCAACCCGTGCTGCTGCGTTCGTTCCCCTCACGTGGATGTAGTGTTCCGCGTATCCATCAATAAACGAAAAACGCAGCCGGATACTGGTATTACCCTTCCATCCCCGAATCTCCCAACGACGGTAAAACTCTAGCCCTTGAGGCAGTTCTACCTTGTCGCGCACATCGACCGAGAGCGAGTCGGGTTGACCCAAAAGATGAACCAGGTGGGCGAAGGAGTGGGGAGCCACCTCGAATAAAATATTCTTTGGTGTTTGGAGCATCCAGGCTCCAAACGGCCCGCCCTTAAGCTGTCCCAGCTCTTTATTCCATACGATGTCCACCTGATCGATCTGCCCTAACCGACCGCTACGCAGATCGGACACCAACTTTTCATAGACTGGAAAATACAGGAAATTATGGCTGACCCCGATTACCCTACCGGCGGCTGCGGCACGCTGGCGCAACTCCTGACAGTGGGCAACTGTGTGGCAAAGCGGCTTCTCGATCAGGGCGTCAACGCCTGCTTCGATCGCTTGGCAGGCTGTGGGAAAGTGAACGTGGGGCGGCGTCAGGATTTGGATGACATCCAACTGTTCTTGGGCTAGCATTTCGCCCAGGTCCCCATAGACTTTGGATATCCCCTTTGCTGCGGCGAACTGCTGCGCCAGGGTGCGGTTCAAGTCGCAAATTGCTCGCACCTCAACATTGGGCAACAAGCGCAGCGCCGAGTAGTGGTAGTCACTAATATAGCCAGCGCCCAGGAGGGCGACGGCGATAGGTTTGCTATGTTTGTTGCTAGCAGCCATTTTTATCTCCCAGTTGGTTGGATCGCGGGTGCTTGAGCAGCCTTGTACTCAATCATTTCATGCTGTTTGTTTTGCAGGCGCGCGGTGGAACTTGAGAGCGCCAAAGGCTTGAGGGAACACCGACATCGCCCAAGAGAGCCCCCACGCTATATTATCTTTCCATGAAAACCCCTGCCGTTGCGTTTTATCAATTGTCCGCCATGCCGACAGCGGATAGCGCCCGAAGGCAGTTGGGGAAATTCCATGAGTAGGAATCATCAACACCAGTGCGGCTGAGGGTACAATTAACCCCCAAAGCCAGGTATCGCGCAAGTCTTTGATCAACTTGCGTTCTGGCAAAGCCCCGTGCATATGGCAAACCAGGGCATAAGCATAGCCACAACGTTTGGCCCACCATTGGGATAGTCGATGCATGTCCGCGTCGTGCCGAGTACAATTTTGGTCGATTCGCCCTAATTTTCCACCATTTTGACCCAGACGCACGCCCAATTCGTCATCTTCGGCAGCAATAACCCTGGGGTTGTAACCTCCAACTGCTGCGAGTGCTGCGGCGCGAATCATCACATCTTTGCCGCAGCTTTTGGTTTCTCCTATTGAGCCACTGCGCCACTCTACATCGCAAATCCGATTGTAGACCCTGGCAGCTGGATAACGTTCCAGCCGCCAAGCGTATAGGGCAACTACATCGGGGTTATTGTCGAGCGTTTCGGCGGCAGCTTCGAGCCACCCTGGGACAACTTCCCAGTCTCCGTCGATCAACTGGACGTACTCGACTTGGGGGTATTTTTCGCGCAGCCGCTCAAAACCAGCATTGCGCGCTCTTGCCGCAGTGAAGGGAACTGACATGTCCAGTTCGACTACTTCAACGTTGCGATCGCGTGCCACCTCGCAACTTCCATCAGTAGAACCGGAGTTTACGTACACCACTGGGCAAGCCTCGCGGACAACCGAGTCTAGGCTGCGGATTAAGCGATCGCCTTCGTTGCGTCCAATCGCAACTACTCCAATTTTCTCAGACAAGCTACTCACCTGAATCTCCTGTTATTAGAGCATTTTTCCGTTAATTGAATTCATCCTTGGCGATCGCTGGCTGCTTTTGAGCTTGTCTGTAATTTTTCCCATCCCTCAAGCAGCTATTTATCAGACTTGGCCTGTTTTTTCAGAAATTCCGGAGTCTGATCCTGTTCCAGTAATCTCAGCGACCGTAAAACAGGTTTAATCATGTCTTTGACCGGCTGAGGGAATGTTTTTTTGACAAATTGGAAAATCGGACTACGCTTGATTTGTGCGGGATGAACTTTTTTGGGTTCATTTTCGGGAATGTCCACGTGGGGAGTTTGCTCCGTGACCGGCGAAGACAGCAGTTTCACTGGTTTGCCTTTGATCGCTACATAAGTTTTACGGTCTGTGGGGTTATTTGGCATTGTCGGAACGTAGCATTCATAGAACGACGTAAAACCGACATGCGCCACTAAATTGCTCAGGGAAGCGTGGGTCATCCACAAACTAATCGTATTATCGATCGATGCCCACAAATCTCGTTTCTTATCTTCCGCTGTTGCCTCTTCGGGGTGTTCGACATAATCCAAGCCCCAGTAGGTTTTACCTTCAAATTCGACGCTCTTGCGATCGCTCAGACTGATGAAAGTATCGAACAGAACTACTCGTTCGCAGACTTCGTAAATGTTCTTGACGAATTGGAATACATCAGGCGGTTTGAGGTGATATAGCATTCCCGAACACAACACCAGATCAAACGAACTATATTTCTCCTTGCTCAGATTACGCACGTCATCTTGATACAGATAAAGGTTATCCAGTTTGAGATGGTGTTTGGCAAACCGTGCTTTTTCAAGGTTCGCTTCGCGGATTTCTATCCCCACTACCTCTGAGCCATGCAGGGCAAACTCAATGCCATAATGACCTTCCAGACAGGCTAAGTCCAGGACGCGGATCTGGTTCAGGGGTTTACCGACCAAATCAGAGGCTACTTGAACCAGACGGCGAAGCCGATAATCAACTTTCCCAGGCATCAGCGTGTATTGATCGTCGCCGAGGTAGATAGACATGGCAGTCCATTCGCCATAGGTTTCTACAACCCTATCTATTGAAAGCGATTTATGCAAATTACTATTATAGTCCATTTTCTTCACCAGAGCATTATCTAGATTATGTCCTCCCATATATTATCTAAATTTTTTCAACCTTGTTTCTTTCAAAATATTTTTTTTGATGTTAATATATTGCCTTGATTATTTTCTAAATACTTTATTCATAATTAAAATTCTAATTTCACCTCCATTGTTTCAATCAAGTTATTTTTTTCTCCGCCTCATTATTATAATTATTGCAAAAATCACTTTTTCTCTGTAGGGGGGAAGTATTTGCGATCCGAGCTTTCGGTATCATCAGGGTTTTTCTACCCAAATGCTAATGCCTCCGGCACGCTGCGGCAAAGTCCTTCGCGGATTTTTGCTTGCACCTAATAATTACACTTGGACTATTTCAAACCATGCCCTCAGCCATCAAATTTCCATTAATGACTAATGATTGCAGTTGATTTTAATTCCTCTGGCAGCCATCCCACCAGCATTGATTGTTCTTAATAAATTCCATCAAAGCATTGTATTTAGGCGAGCCGTTTTGCTCTACATATTCTAAAGCTCCCCAGCTTCCCCATTTACTCGGTTGACCTATATCCCCCAAGTGCATAAACAGGGTTCCTCCAGCTTTTTTCCAATCATTCAGTAATTGTGTATAGAGATCGTACATTTCCGGGCGTCTATTTATTTCTATAAAAAATTTGGTTATTTTCTCGTTATTTTCTACTCCTCCAGCACCAGCAATATGCTGACCACCTTCATAAGCAACTAATTTAAGACCTTTCTTTTTGGCTACATCTGCGTGATAGATAAAATCATTATAAACATCCGGCAAGCTATCTTTAAACCCCCCAAGTAAAGCCCCGTATCTTAATTGCTTGAAGGCTTTATCAAAACCACCATCCGGTTCATTTATCCAGGACTCTACTGTGCTGTAATTTTCAGGCGCACCCAAATTTCCACTGAAATAGCCAGCTATAGCGTAAGCATCAATACCGTGTTGATAACAAGGTTTATTACCTTCTGCTACCCAATATGAGCATTCTAATGCGTAATTTTCTAAACCTTTATATACTCTTTGAGTACTGAGCACGCAGACGACTCGATTGCTTTGATTACCAAACACATTTTTCCACAGCTCGCACATTTGAGCAGTACGCATACCATACCATTGATAAAAAGCATCTGCTTTATCTTGCCCCCACCTAGCTTTCCCTTGTTCTAAAGCATAATGAGATTGTTTAAATTGCCAATTCCAAACTTCATTAGAAAATTCTACATAAGCTTTTAGATTAGGAGCTAAACTCTCTTTAATTCTCTGAGCAAACTTAGTTATATATTCATCGTTAGCCTGGTGTGGCATATTGAACCACGGGTCAGCTTTGACTTTATTAGATAAAGCCACCATTATTTCTATCGGGACTCCTTTAGTTGCATAGGAAGCCGTTTCTATTCGAGGTCTGTCACGCCATTCTTTCTGGTTTGAATTATTTGTTCCCATCCATTCCATGAAACGCAAGGATCTAAAATTTTTAATCTTTTCTATAAAAATCGGGTTAAATATTTCAGTTTTATAATTCTTTTCATCCTCAGCCTTAACTGCTCTGATGTTACGGATATAATTACCTGTCTTTTTGGGATCGGTAGAAGCGATCGTCAACAGTATACCGCCGCCTCCTTTTGAATCCACATCCAGCACATCCCTTCCAGGAGTTGAAGCAGCCAAATCTTTTTTGGCATCAAAACCATATTCAATCGTGCCTTCCCCATCATACAAAACCACATATTTTCCAGAAGGATAACGATTGGGTATATCCCTTAATAACAAAGTACTTACACGAGTATATTTAGGAGCCTCTTCTGGAGTTGGTAGAGACTTAACCCAGCCATTTTCGTCCAGATTTAACAGATTATATTCCTGTGTATCCCATTCTCCATTACAGCCAGGAGTTCCAGTCACGCATTGAGTAACCCATTGTCTAGAGGATTTGAAAGCATCCAGAAAGGGCAACTGAGTTGACCAGTCAGCAATACCACTAAGACCAATTCCTAAAGGGGAATTTAAATTAGGAATATTGCTGGCCACAGCTATCTTATTGTTTGCCTTATTATTTTGGGTTAAATTATTAAAAACTGTCGAAAATTGCAGCAAAATTACACTGATTAATATTCCAACTAAAAAGGCTAATATTTTTGTTTTTTTAAGCCAATTGAATATAGACATAGATTTAACTACCTTGGCGGTTATAGGTTGGCCTCAAGTCAGTCAATTAGGCTAGTTTGGTCTTGCTTGAGCTAGGGAACGCCTGGATGGCGATAAGCGCGTTCCCGTAACCTGATTGGTTCTTGCCTCTTTCAGCACCAGCCCTGATATTGCCCCACTGATAAGCGCAAACACCGGGTTAGTCATGGCATTGATGATACAGTCGAGCATGTACAAAATCAAGGCCACCGCCAGCACAGCTGCGGGTGCTACTTTGGGGTGAAACCAAGTACTAGCTGGATAACGTAGTATAAACAAGCTTGCAGGAGGTAGTAACATGGATGCTGTTATGCTAACCAGCCCGACCACACCGTTGACACCAAACACAATAATCCACAAGCTGTCGGTAACTGATTTATCTACCAGATCTCCTTTCCAGTCCCGTGTGATTACGCGGTTGCGTCCGAATCCTCCCCAGCCAAAAATTATCCTCTGCCTTGCCTTCTCTGACAGGGGTATTTCCTGATCGAGTCTAAACTTTAACGATTCGGCTCGTTCTTCATTAGTTATCTTGACCGCCATGTCATAAATTTGCTCGCCAGAAACAGTTCCGGTTACTCCTTGGTAGAGGTAAAGTGACATGCCTAATATTAGAAGAAACACCGGAATGGCGGTACGCAACCAACTGGAAGAAAATAGCAGGACGATCCCTAATACCAGCAAAATGTAAGCACCAGAGGATTTGCACAAGACAAAGGTGATTAGCATAACAATTACAAGCCTTTGGATTGGTATGTTCCAGACATGCTTGATGGTTCCACTTTTCCAAAGCCAAATCCCAGTCAGTGTTGCAGCCATCATCCACGCGGCCACCATAAGACCGTGGTTCATAAACACCATCGGCCTAAATCCCCCTGCACGCATTGATTGAATAAAGTACTCCACTCCACCAGGGTAGTAGCCGTAAATCATTAGGTGCAGTTGCGGGCTGAGGCGTACTTCATATATGCACAGAGGAACATAGGCTAGCCCGCCGATGAAAACACCAATTGCTAGCTGGCGCATCCCCGCCAGATTAGCAAGATATATCCGCCCCAGAAAATAGGGCACTCCCCAGGTCATAGTTTGATCGAGAACAGAGGAAAATCCATTGTACAAACCCAGGTCGTTAGCGATCGATGAAGCCAACGGACATAGGCACCAACTTAGCATCGGCAGGTCAAGCCAACCGAATTTAAACGAAGTAATCCGTCCCGCATCGTATAGCACGGTTGCCAACAAAATTCCGTAACAAGTTGTGTTCATCTTGGTGATGTCTGGGATGCCCGGTAAGGTATAGTTGATTACTGGGAGGAACAGCCATGCCGCGATAAAACTCACAATTACTGCCCGCTGAGGCGGAAACCGTTGGAACAAATAAAGAACGGTTGGAATCCAGGCAATTGCAGCGAGTAAAGCTATGGGACTATACATAGGTATGGGCTTCGTTTGCCACGACCTTAAAAACTAAGTTAACTGCACGAGTAATCTTTTTCATCAAAGCTTAAACATGTTTAAAAGCCACCTAGCCTGCCTTGTTTAGTTTTGATATTTTGGGAATATGAGCCTTTAATTATTTTTTATTCTTTGTATAAGTAGAAACCTGCTGCATCACCATCTTTCTCCTTGTTTAGTTGCTTAGCCATAGAATTAAAGTCATCAATTTGTTCTTTTGAAAACATAGATTTATCGGGATTTACAGCATAAGATGCACTCTCCGTTATGGCTATATTTCCAAGAATCTGTTCGCTGCCCCAAAACTGAAAAGCGTGCGAGTCAAATACGATATCCGCAATTTTAAACCCAGCTTTATTTGCCAAGATTTCCATACTTTTAGTCGTATGTAAAAAAAAGTGCCGCGGCGCATCAATTTGAACCCAATTAACGCCATATTTTCGCCAAGCCAAAGAAGAAGCTACAGGAATTCTAATTAAAACATATCTATTTTTCTTCACCATACGATATAATTCTTTTAACACAGATAAAGGCTGGGGCATATGTTCAAAAGCATGGTTCAACATAATAAAGTCAAACGAACCTTCTATCTCGTGTAAGTACTTCTTAAGAACCTTAACACCGTTTTCATAAAAAATATCACTTTTGATAAAGGGATCGACACCTGTAAGGTTAGTAAATCCATCCGATCGCATCTGGAGTATAAGGTTTCCAGAACCACAACCTACGTCTAAAATTTCTGATTCTAGCGGTAATTGTAATTTTCTGAACCATTCGTAATAATCCGCCATGGGTGTTTTATATATTTTTATTAGGATTTTTGAAAGCAAAATCCCGATTTCTTTATTTCCATAAATAAGATATTTCATCCTCTGACGCTTGAGAAATGACTCGATCGAGTTTACCTTTGAATATGTCTTTTCTTTAAAAGAGTAAAAATTATCCGGGTAGTATTTTGACAGATATTCCGGTATTTCTTTAATTTGTATGCATCCACATTCGGCACATTCAAAATATTCAAATTCATCTCTGAATCCAAACATCATTTCTTTGACAACATAAGTTTTATTGCCAGTTTTATTGTTACAAATTGCACAAACATTCATTTCAGCCTCCATCCAGATTACATGGTTTTATTTTTTAATAATAGTTTTTCATAGTCTTTTATACATTTTCTCAACACCGCCTACGCACTTTCGTTAATATCTCCACCATTTTTTGGCAAATTTGTTCGTGTTTTATATATAAATCAGATTTAAATATAATATATTTAATATCCTTTCCGCTAGCATCGGTTGTGTAAAATTCCGTTCTTGCCCCCTCTCCCTGATGGGAAAGGGGTATCTGGTATTAGCGCAGCAGCGGCACGTAGTGCTGGTGATACGCTACCGATACAAGCGGACATGATATTAATCAAAAAATTAGTCTTGTACCAGCCATTTTTATGCTCGCTAATTGAGAGGTTTTTGTTCATGGTAGGTTTATATATATTTTTCCGACTCATTGAAGAAGTATTTGGTTTATAGGAAGCCCCCAACCTAAAATGTATCGCACTAGCACCACAGAGCTTAGTAATAGCAAAAACAGCGCAGTTGCCACAAGATCCTGTCCCAAACAAATCAACCCTTCACGCCAAAGACCGTACATGTTTACCGCGTACAGAGGAAGATCGTAAAAGGCGATTACGAACATAGCCCCAACTAGGCCAAATTGGGAAAATGCCAGGGGTAATCCAATGGCAATAGTCATAAAAGCCAACAGGGATCCTGGAGGATTATAGCGAGCGTTTCCCAGGGCTAAAAGCGCGGGAAAGGTTGTAAAATAAAGCGAGGTATGCCATATCCCCAGAGCAATAATCGGCACCATCCAACCCGCCTCGTGGTAATTGCTTTTATACAAGATAAAAACCAGGCGATCGCCAAACCCGATCATCAACGACAAGCCTGCGGCTAAAGCGACAAGCATAAGTCTGCGGCTCTTGATAATTTTGGCTCGAAACGTTTCGCGAGGCAAGTCAGCAAGCTTGGCAAAAGATGGAAAAATCACTTTGTTACTGAGAGCTAAAATGACTTGGCGCGGTATGTCGGCAAGGGTAAAAGCAATGCCGTAAATTCCCAGCATTTCAAGCGGGATTAATTTGCCTAAAATCATCCGATCCGATTGGGAAACGAAAAAATATAGAGCTGTTGAAACGAAGATCCACTTCCCAAACGAAAAAATACTTTTGACTGCATCTCGCTCCCAGGCAAAGCGGTTAGGTTGTTCTGGAAATAAACGATGGCTCCAAACCATTTGAACCAATGCCGATGCAAAACCCCCGGTTACCATAGCCCAGACTGTTCGATTGAAATAAGCGCAGACAATCGTTACAGTTATCGACGTAATTTGTCCCGCTAACTCATAAATTGCCAATTTACTAATCGCTACTTGCCGGTTGAGCGTAAACACGGCAGTAGAGTTGAACCCAGAGATAATTGCGTTCAAACCAACTACCGGCAGCAACGACAACAGCCGGGTTTCATTGTAGAATTGGGCAGCTGGCCACGCAAGCAAAACGCTACCAACCCACAGACAAAAGCCGCGAACCACCTGTATTGTCCAAGCCGTGTTGAGAAAAGCTGGGTCATCCCCGCGCTTATTCTGAATGATGCTCGGACCGATGCCAACATCTGAGAACAGGTGCAGCCCGGTTATGAACACATAAACTAAGGCTATCAGGCCGTATGCTTCTGGCAAGAGCAGACGAGTCAGGATCAAGTTACTGCCAAGTCGCAGTATCATACTCATCCCGTAGGCAGCAAATGTCCAAGCTGCCCCTCGAATTGCCAGCTGTTTAATTGATGTCACGATCGCATCTCCGAGTGGGGAACCCAAACTTGTGGGGGAGCAATGTATTTTTACGCATCAGTACTCAGTTAATGCTATTAGGGTAGATGTTGGCATAGATAACGCTTGGTGAGTCACCAAGCGGGGACTTTTCGATATTAGAGCAAAACAAAGCTGCCAATTTGCTTGCTTCCTTAGCGGCATCGTGCTGCAATGCGACGCGCTCTGCCCCAGCGCGACCCATTTGTTCTAGCTTTTCCACAGGGGACTGCAATGTGACGCGCATCACCTCCGTTAAGGCTGCGACCGATCCAGCTGGCACTAGCCAACCGCAGACATTCGGTTCTACCAGTTCGGGAATTCCAGCAACACAGGTGCTGATGACTGGTCGCCCTAATGCTAGCGCTTCCATCACCACTACTGGCAACCCTTCGGCAAAACTCGGTAAAACCATTGCCCGCGACGCTAGAATCTGTTGCTGAACTTCAGAGTTACTCGCCCAACCAGTAATTTCGACCTGGTCTTGAAGACCCAGTTGTGAAATTAAAGTTTCAATTTCAGGTCGCAAGGGGCCATCGCCTACTAAGATTAGCTTAAATTGCAAACCTTCGGCTGCTAACCGACCGGCTGCTTCGAGCAAGAGCAGGTGACCCTTCTGTTCGCTCAGTCTACCAATACAGGCTAAGCGGGGAGTTTCTGGTACTGGGGTATGGGGTTGGGTTAAAAATATCTCGTCTACGCCACAATGAACGACGTGGATTTTTGACCAATGCTGGCGATCGCACCACCTTAACACCTGGCTTTTACCAAAAGAGCTTACCGCCACCACAAACGCCGCTCGCTTAATCTTTTCTCCCAAACACAGCCCTAACGGCCTGTCGAACTCTTCCGGCCCGTGTACCGTAAAACTATAGGTTGGCCCGCCCAGCGCGTGACACAACATTGCTACCGTGGTCGAATTGGTTCCAAAATGAGCGTGAACGTGTTTTATGCTCAACTTTGAACACCAACCCAGCACCACGCAAGCTTCAGCCAGGTAGGCCAAATGATACAAAATCTTACGTTCTGACCGCTTGCTGGTTTGTAGCATTGGCCACAAAGCCTTTAACAAGGCAACAGGTCGAGTTAAAGCCGTCAAGAGCAGATTAACAAGTAAGCCTGCAATCCCTACTTCCAGAACGACTCGCGTTTTTTCCAGTTCGATTTTGTCTGCTTCATCCACCAGTTCCGAGCCGCACGAGCGCAGGGCAAACCTTACAATTTGAAGGCCGCAAGCTTCCATACCGGCGATTTCTCGCCGAATAAAGCTGTGGCTGACCTTGGGATACTGATTAACCAGGTAAGCTATAGTCATCAGCCAAATTATAGGCATGTCACAGCCAAATTATAGGCAAGCGACAGCCAGAGGATTTTATTTTTCAGGTAACTTTATAATTATACTAGGATCTAAGGCGCGATCGTTCTGCACTAGCGAGCTTTTCTTCATTTTCATACCACAGGGAGAATGGGAGCGATCCCTGTCACTTTTTTTACCCGCTCTCAAAAGTGACAATATAAAGATATTATCGTTTTCCCCCCAAAGGAAAAGCCACCCACAATCTTCCTAACCTATACTCGATGTGAGTCGGTCAAGCCGAATCAGAGTCAAGACATAATTGTATAGTGACGGTAGATTGAGTCAGTGGCAGGCTGAGTCAGCAAATCTGCGTAGAAATTGACAAATGGTTAAAGATAGCAGAGCATTGCAGCAATTACCATCGGAAGACCTAGAGGAGTTTAACGCTCCGCCTTCCAAAGGGTTGAATCTGCGTCCGTTTTTAAGGACATTCCAGCGGCAAGCGTTGTTGGTTACCGGGGTGGCGGGGGTAGTCATGTTTGCCGCTCTGCTTTCCGGCGGCAAAGAACCCCCCATCTATGAAGGCAGTTTTCGGCTTTTAGTAGAACCAGTAACATCTGAAGCCAAAATGTCTGAACCCACCACACTCACGCGCAGTGGGGGAGGACTACCTGATGATAAGGTTTTTAGCCTCGACTATCCAACTCAGTTACAGATTTTACAGAGTCCGGCAATGCTATCTGCCATTGCCGAGCAAGTGCAAACCCAGCTTCCTAAGTTTGGCTTGAATCAACTTAAAAAAGGACTAATAGTTCAACGCATCGGTGAAGATTCGTTTACCAAAACTAAGATTATCGAGGTTATCTATAAGGGGGAAAATCCCAAAGAAGTTGATTTGGTTTTGAGGAAAACGGCTGAAAAATACTTGAAGTACAGTCTAGATGAACGAAAAACGCGCATCAGTGAAGGGATAAAATTTATTGACGACCAAATGCCTGAATTGCAAAATAGAGTAAATCAATTTCAGGGACAGTTGCAAGTGCTGCAACAACGATACACCCTCATCGATCCAAAAGCACAGGGCAGCGACTTATTCGAGCAAGTTCGTAAAATAGGGGATGACCAATTAGAAGCTCAAAGGCAGCTGCAAGAGCAGAAAATTTTGTATGCAAATCTTCAGAGACAATTAGAGCTAACGCCAGACGAAGCACTGGCAGCATCAGCGTTAAGTAAAGACCCCAACCGGGTGGCATTGCTACAAAAGTTACAGGAAGTAGAAAGTCAAATTGCAACAGAAACCGTTCGCTTCACGGCTAATAGCCCCAACATTCAAGCTTTACAGGAAAAAAGACAAAACTTACTCAGATTAATGAATCAAGAAAACCAGCGAATTTTGGGACGAAATGCAACAAGTAAAGCCAGCAACCCCCAAGTATTATCTTTCCAAGATGAGGTTCGGGTAAGACTAATTGAGGAAATGGTTAAGACGGCTAACCAAATTCAACTGCTAGAGGCTCGGACTCGGGCAATGGCAGAAACTAGAAATGCTTTTGAGCAACAAGCAAAGCAATTTCCAATTATTGCTCGTCAGTATAATGATATAGAACGGAAATTGGAAATTACAAACCAGACGCTAAACCAACTTCTGACTCAGCGAGAAACACTGCGGGTCGAAGCAGCACAAAAAAACGTGCCGTGGGAACTCATTTCCGATCCTCAAATTGAGCGCGATGCTGCTGGAAATCCGGTTGCGGCTCCCCAGAGTAATAGAAAGCAACTAATGATGGGAGTAGGAGGAGGACTGGTTTTGGGGCTATTGGCGGCTATTCTCCTAGAGAAGTTCCGCAATATGTTTTACACAGTTGAAGACATTAAAGATGCGATGGAAGTGCCGCTTTTGGGAGCCATTCCACTCGATAAAAAGAAAGAAAAAACACCAAAGTCAATGGCATTGCTGAAGTGGCTGCCCAAAATTAACGACAGCCATCAAAATAGTTCTGCTTTTGTAGAAGCTTTCGACTCTCTCTATGCCAACCTCCGTTTTCTCTATTCCGCTCCACCAGTCCGTTCGTTAGCAGTTTGCTCGGCTACCGCTGGTGATGGCAAGTCTAAAATTGCCTTACATCTGGCTTATGCAGCAGCACAGGCGGGTCAGCGAGTCCTCTTAGTGGACGCTAATTTGCGCTGTCCTCAGCTTCACCTCTGGTTAGATTTACCAAACCACAGGGGACTTTGCGACCTGCTTAACCACAAATTATCACCTAATGTTTTCATCGAGCGATCCCACCAAACCGAGAATTTGTTTGTGTTAACTGCTGGACAACCTTTACCAGACTCTCCCAAACAACTCGGCTCTCCTGGGATGCAGCATCTGACAGATGAACTTCAGTCCAACTTCGATTTAGTTATATACGACACGCCTAATCTGCTTACCTTTATGGATGCCAGCTTTATCGCTACCCATACCGATGGAATATTGCTGGTGGTAGGCGTCAAACAAACTAAAAAATCCGCAGTCATGCAAGCCATTAGTCAGCTAAACACTTTTCGCTTATCAACCCTGGGTGTAGTTGCTAATTATGCCAAACCAAAGTCCGCTGCTGCCTCCTCTGACAATCGCCACCCAACTTCCAGACTTAGCGAAAAACTCCCATTAGATTCCCACCAGCCTTCTCTTCCAGAAATGAATAGCAAATCGATTTGACTCATAATAAAAACGCTTGTTCCTAGTTGCGCTATCTTCGCTAAAGCGCAACTAGGAACTCTACCTATTTCGGGCAATTAATCCAACCAACTTGACGTCATAGTTAGCACCAGCGTTCTACTCCCATCCCTTATTTGCTTGTGTTCTTTTATCAAGCGAGACGAGAAGCACAAAACCCCGTACCTTTAGGTCGGGGATGTAGTGCGACCGGGACTTTTAAGTCCCGTCAAGTAGTGTCATGGTGACGCTGTTCCTCAATATATCTTCTCACGG
>NZ_BLAY01000066.1 GCF_020521235.1 Microseira wollei NIES-4236
AGAGCAGAAGGCTGGCGTTCACCAACTGGTGTCATGACTCAAAAATCGTAGCTTTCGCTTAGTCTGCACGTTCTGACAGGTTGCAAATTCTAGGAATGCCTAGCTTTGCATAGGTTTTTCAGAACGGCTAACTTTTTGCCCTCACCTAAAATGAGTGCCAAACATCGTAACATATTTTGACAGCAGGTGACATGCTCCTAAACTCACCCTATCGGGCGCGACGTTTCGGGGGGAAGCTTCGCTTCCCCCCGAAAGAAAGCTTGTGAGTGTAGGCTTCCAAGCTCGCGATTGGACATTCCTAGTTTCTTCCCTTGCAGGTGTTTCGCCTCTGATCTAGCCAGAAACAGTTACCTATTTATGACCCCGACAGACCGACTGCATAGGCGTTTTCCTTCCCCAGAGTCCCTGGGTACAACCTATCGATTTTTGATGGCAATAGGTGTCTTTGACACCACGCGCAATGCTATTTCTGGTGACCAAGGGCTGCCCCAAAACGGTGGATGTTATGGCGTATCAGCCTAACTTTCACACACACAAGCCCGGAAACGAATCCTGTGCAACTATTGTTGATCCCATAATCGTATTACATTCCGAATACAATTATGGCCAGAACTCTAGTTTTTCCTATCCGACTGACCCCGCAGGAACGAGACAAACTGGAAAGTTACGCTCAACAACAGGGTATTTCGTCTGCAGAAGTGATTCGGGACTATATCAAAAGCCTCCCGAAAAAGCCTGTGGCGGGGACATTGAGTCCTACTCAACCCTGTTGAGGGGTCCATGTATCCACACGCTGACACTGGGTGTTCAGCGTGGGACCCAGAGCAAGTCAAACTCACCAATAGTTAAAAATGCCGAGTCGCGTTTGGGTGTCGATTTAAAAATACCGTGCTACCACGCTCCCGTTCTCATACAGTGTCAATAGCAGTCGGCGATCGCACTAGGCGATCGCCGACTGCTAATAGTCTGTTTTTCCCTGTCCTTTTTCCCTTTCCCTCTAATTTATGGCTAAACGCTACGTCCGAGTTCAGACTGCAAAGGGTGAGACTTATTACGGCTTATTACAACTGAGTCGCAGTGTGATCGTCCTGGATGCGCCCCCTTGGTTGCAAGGTCAACCTACCAATGTGGAGTTAGAACCAGACAGTTACAAGCTACTGGCTCCTTGCGCGCCGTCCAAAATTGTAGCGGTGGGTAAAAATTATGCTGCTCACGCCAACGAAATGGGAACCGATGTGCCAAAAGAGCCGCTATTATTTTTGAAGCCACCAACAACGGTAATTCCCACTGCTACCGATATTTGGTATCCTCCCCAGTCTCAGCGCGTTGATTACGAAGGGGAACTGGCGCTAGTGATTGGCGATCGCACCTTCGATTGTACGCCCCAACAAGCGGGAGCGAAAATTTGGGGTTACACCATCGCCAACGACGTGACGGCGAGAGATTTACAAAGACAGGATAGTCAGTGGACGCGAGCTAAAGGATTCGATACCTTCTGTCCGTTAGGCCCTTGGATCGTGCGAGAATTGAGTCCAGGAGCCAGATTGCAAACGTTTTTGAATGATAATCCAGAGCCAGTACAATCGGCGTCCATCGAGCAGATGGTATTTTCGCCTGAGCAACTGGTGTCCTATATTAGTCAAGTAATGACCTTGCTGCCTGGGGATGTGGTTTTGACAGGCACCCCAGCGGGGATAGGGGCGATGCAGGTGGGCGATCGCGTGCGAGTTGAAATTGAGGGCATTGGATTTCTGGATAATACCGTTGTCGCAAGACCCTCAACCGCACCCTCTTAGTGCTGTTTCTATCGCACTTGCATGTGGACGGCGTCACTAATCGTGGGAATTTCTGCATAACGTCCCAGCAGCGACTGCGCTACCGAGTAAATTACTGCTGCCAAGACGCCCAAAAATATAACGTTGAAAATCGTTTCAATGATAAAGGTAATTTGAATACCTTTCGCCAAAATTGGCACGATCAGACGGCATAAGACCAAAACAATGTCTATCAGGATAGCCTGCATCGTATTGAAGCGAATAAAGTGGGCGATCCTTTCGTTTCTAACCACCAGAAGGTATAAAGCAAAGAAAATAATTAACCCACCCAATCCAAAAAAAGAGCTATCGAGAATACCATAAATTATCAACACAGGTTGCAGGGGCAGAAAAAGCACCCTCAAAACAGGAAACTGTCCAAATAAAAACCCTCCAAAGCCTAGCCCATCAATCAAAGGTAGCAAATAAGGAAGGCTGGCAAAAATGCGATCTCTAACCGTCGTCGTTCCCCGCCAAGTCATCGATTTTTTCTCCTTTCGCGCCATCAGAATCGTTCCTCTTAAACCCAGGATAGCGCAGCCACGCCGCACTAGACCGAACCCAGGCGCTAGGGGCGTCTTTGGCTGTCATGCCTGGATATTACTTAAGTTCGCTGGCGCTACTACTTGATATTGGCGATGCGGAAACCCATTTGACATTCGTACTGGTCTGGTTGATTTTCCCCCAGTTTGCCAACGGCGTGACCGCAACGCAGTTGACCGCCTCGCCAGCGGGGTTGACCGCTGTGGTCAGCTAGCAAGCAAGTTTGACAAACAACTTGGGGAGGAAGGACTTGCTCTTCCATTAAGATGACTAACATAGTTTGACACCTCCAGTACATCCGGTGATGCATCTGAGTTAATTTTAAGTTAACAATCGGGGAAAATGGTATAAATACACACATAGCTTAACTTAAGCTCCTCCTACACGCCAAACCACGCGAACGCTAGTGCTTGCGGTCGGCATATGGCAAATCCGATGCCCAAGTTGTTAAAAAGAGGCTGAACTTCTTTGAGGAGGACGCGGGGACTCGGGGACACGGGGACGCGGGGACACCCCATGGTAGGCGCCAGGGGATTCCAACTCCGAACAATTTTCTTCTTCTCGCGCGTTTAAATTCGGGAGGCTCAAGACCTGGAGCTTCTCACTTGAGAATGGTCGCAAAGAGCGTCTCCCCAACTCCTTTGTCTGGTGCGTCTTCTTGGTCAGAGATTGGAAAAACGGCGCTATCATGAGGAACGCGATCGCACGACCGTTACTTAAAATCGTTACCAAAAACAAGGTTGAAAGCCCCTCGCCAGTAGGTGCGGGGATGAAAACCAGAGGTTGGATAGATCCAACCAGTCAATATTAAAAGGTTAAAATTCGCTAAAAAAAAGTTTTGATTACCAACAAATAGTATAATTTAGTTTGTTAAAGGAGGTGATGAGTTTGTACGGTTGTCAACAGGAGCTAATACCGAAAAGCCGAGATTTAACATTTATTCTGGAGTACCTGTGCAGCGAAATCAATGACTTAATAAACTGCGGTACATACTATGCCAGCCAAATATATTTCAAAACCGGAAGAATCCTGTCCGGCAAGTCAGGAAGCGCTGTATTGTGCAAGCAAGATGAAAACAAACATCCATTACGGTGCAGTATATTATCAAGTCGGGCAGCAGGCACTCAACGGTATAGCCGAATCTTTTAAATCGTTTCAGGAATTAATTAATTCCCACAAAAAAGGTGAAATCGAAAACAGACCTCGCCCACCCAGGTACCGCAAATCCAAAGGCATGGCAGTCGCTACTTATCCAAAGCAAGCTTTGAAGTTGGTGGGTAAGCAAGTACGCGATCCTCTGGGACAGCTTTGTAAAACTTGGTTTGGGCTAGAAGCCTTCTGGTTAACCATGGCATCCAACCAGCGGTTTGAAGATATCAAAGAAGTCCGCATATTGCCCCGCAATCGATGCTTTTACGCCGAGTGGGTCTACATTCAAAAAACCGCATCGGTTGAACTAGATCGATCGCGATCGCTGGGTATTGATAGCGGATTGGTGAACTGGTTGACATGGGTCAGTAATATCAATACCTCTTTCATTATTGATGGTCGGCACATCAAATCATTAAATCAGTGGGACAACAAATCAGTTGCCAAAATTAAAGAAGGTAAGCCTCAAGGATTTTGGTCTAAGCGACTTGCCTATCTGACAGAGAAACGCAATCGGCAGATGGGTGACGCCGCTAACAAAGCGGCAAGGATTGTTATAAACCATTGCCGAGAAAATAAGAATGGGCGCAGTGTTTTTGGATGGAATCAAGGCATTAAGCCAGAGATAAACATTGGCAAGCGCAATAACCAATCTTTTGTGCGACCTAGGGATAAACTAAAAAGCAGTATGCAAGAATTGTGCGAACAATACGGCATACAGTTTATTGAAACGGAGGAAGCAAACACATCGGCAGCATCGTTTTTAGACGGCGATACAGTTGCCAAATACGGTGAGAAACCCGAAACATGGAAGTCGGAGGGCAAGCGAGTGAAGCGCGGTTGTAACGGAGCTGCGAATAACTTTTATATTAATGCGGATGCCAACGGGGCATCAAACATGCTCCGAAAAGTAGCCGGAATACTTGGACTCGATCTAAGTAAACTGAGTAGGGGGACATTGACCTCCCCACCCAGGATTTTCCTGTGGAAATTGGCAAGCACAAAGCGGAGCAACGTGCATTTATGCCGGGGCTTCGCCTCCTTGTAGAATCCCCCTCTAAGAGGGGGGAGGGTCAACAGATATTCTCAGGACCCATTGTCAGCACCCCGCTCTAAAGAGACGGGGCAAAATCGCCTCAAATCTTTAGGTAGCTGACGGGCCCGAGTCCCGGCAACGGGGAAACGAAGTTATCGGTAAGCGTTTAGGTTCCTACCTGCAAATGCTTCCGCCAGGCAAGTAGCTCTAGAACTCGATTGTTAAACAGTATTACGAGGGGTAAAGCAGTGCGACCGAGATAGTACCGACTGATAACCATGGCCTTGGCTAAATTTCGCCCCAAATGGGTGAAAGGGGACAACCATATCCCCAGGGAGGGGCAACGATACCCCTCCACCCCGAAAGGGGACGGCAATTAAAATTGCTCGCTTTTGTATTTCATCCCCCACTTAAAAGATGGGGACTTCCATACTCCCGGAGATTGAAGGTGACTCACACTAACTTAGACTTCTTAGCCGAAACCGATCCAATCGTTGCAGATTTGATTGCTCAAGAGCTTGGGCGACAACGGGACCATTTAGAATTAATTGCTAGCGAAAACTTTACCTCAGCAGCTGTTCTAGCCGCCCAAGGATCGGTTTTAACCAACAAATACGCCGAAGGATTGCCTGGAAAGCGCTACTATGGCGGCTGCGAATATATCGATAAAATCGAGCAAATCGCCATCGACCGAGTTAAGCAACTGTTTGGCGCTGCTTGGGCGAATGTCCAACCCCACTCCGGCGCTCAAGCCAATTTTGCCGTATTCCTGTCCCTGCTCAAACCAGGGGATACGATTATGGGGATGGATTTGTCCCACGGCGGACACTTAACCCACGGTTCCCCGGTGAATGTATCGGGGAAATGGTTTCAAGTTCAGCACTACGGCGTCAGTCAAGCAACCGAGCAATTAGATTATGACCAAGTGCGGGAACAGGCGCTGCAACATCGTCCCAAATTAATTATTTGCGGCTATTCGGCTTATCCCCGCATCATCGACTTTGAAAAGTTTAGAGCGATCGCCGACGAAATTGGCGCTTACCTGTTAGCTGACATCGCCCACATCGCCGGGTTAGTCGCCACCGGACATCACCCCAATCCCCTACCCCACTGTCACGTCGTCACCACCACCACCCACAAAACCTTGCGCGGCCCCAGAGGTGGTTTAATTATGACCAACGACGTCGAATTGGGCAAACAACTCGATAAAGCCGTTTTCCCCGGTACTCAAGGCGGACCATTGGAACATGTCATCGCCGCTAAAGCAGTGGCGTTTGGCGAAGCCCTCAAACCCGAATATAAAACCTATTCCGCGCAAGTAATCGAAAATGCCAAAGCAATGGCAGCCCAACTGCAAGCACGGGGATTCAAGATTGTATCCGGCGGCACTGACAATCACTTGATGCTAGTAGATTTACGTAGCATACGCATGACCGGAAAGCTTGCAGACAAACTGGTCAGCGGCGTGAACATTACGGCGAATAAAAATACAGTGCCATTTGATACCGAATCGCCGTTTGTGACGTCGGGTTTGCGCTTGGGTTCGCCAGCGATGACCACGCGGGGGATGGGAACGGCAGAATTTACCGAAATTGCCAACATTATTGCAGACCGATTGTTGCATCCGGAAGATGAAACAGTAGCGAGTGACTGTCGGGGTCGGGTAGCGTCGTTGTGTTCGCGCTTCCCGTTATATCCGCATCTGACAATACCCGTTCCTGCTTTAGCTTAAATTGCCCAGAAACCCGGTTTCGCAGAAGTTACCGGGTTTCTCTTGCAGTGCGAAGTCTCCTATCTATCAGAATTAACTGATGGGTGAAAAGAGAGTACCTCGCAACTCGATCAGATGAGCGATACAATTTACTTAACTTCCTAAGCTGTTGCAACAAGAGAGGTAATAGCCTAATTCCATGAATACTCTCGACCAAGTGCTAGAAACCGCTTTACAACTGCCCTATGAACAGCAGGAAATGCTGATCAAAATTCTGCAAAATCGCCACCACGAAAGCCGCCGAAAAGAAATCGCTGCGGATGCACTAAGAACCTTGGCGGATTTCCGTGCAGGTAAATTTCAACCCCAGTCAGCCCAAGATGTGGTTGCAGCATTGCGCCAGTCTTTGCACGATCCAGAAGCATGAGAGCTTTGGTTTTAACCCCCAAGTTCAAACGAGCATTCCGCAAGTTTGTAAAGCGAAACGTTGACATCCAGCAACGTATTGAAGACACTCTTCAACAAATGGAAGCAGACGTATTTGCCCCAAACCTGGGTACGCACAAACTGAGCGGCAACCTCGAAGGTCTTCAGTCCTGCTCTTGCGGCTAGGATTGTCGTATAGTCTTTTCCATTGAACAAGATTCGCAAACTAAAACTGAAGTCATTGTTCTGCTCGACATCGGAACGCATGATGAAGTTTATTAACTGCGTCGGTAGTTGCGGCGGCATAACAACCCTGGATTGGTATCGGGTTTCTCGGTAACGGTGTAGCGGTAGCGATCTGGACAGAAAGAGCAGAGAAGGTGATTCGGATTATTTCAGCACGACGGGCGAATCGCTATGAACGGCAACGACTCGAAGAATACCTCTCGTACTGATTGGGCAGCATTCGAGTCGATCGCAGATGACGAGATTGATTACTCGGACATTCCACCATTGACGGATGAATTTTTCGAGCAGGCAACGCTGAGAATTCCAGCAGCACAAGCTCGAAATATGCTCCAGCTTGACGCCGAAGTGATGGCGTGGTTCCGTTCCCAAGGCGGAAACGATAAGGAGTTGATTCACTCAGTGTTGCGCCGTCATATAGAAAGTAGCACCGGCAAGCAACCTGTCTAATAGCTTGCTGCACTCAATGGTAGGCTCAATCGCCACGCAGAATTGAGTTGGCGTCGTGGAGTGCGAGTCTGTCAGAAGTTGCTGATGGGTGGGAGACTTCGCTTTTCAATAGGTAATACAAAGCTAAAATATATGCGGAGTGTCCGTTTGGAGCAATTTTTATGGTTCAATCAACAGAACATTGTCACATTGTCAGAAATGATGAAATTCTTAGTGGTGAACCTATTATCAAGGGGACAAGAACACCAGTTCGGGCAATTGTAGAAATGTGGCGGATCGGGGTTACACCAGAAGAAATTCCTCATCGTTTGCCGCACCTTACTTTATCACAAGTATTCGACGCATTAAGTTACTACTTGGATCATCAGGCAGAAATTAATGAGTACATTGAACGTAACCGCATTCCCGATGAGCTAATCGATCCAAGGGTTCGGTAATCATGACTGATATTTTCCGTCTATTTGGATGAAGATGTAGATGTGCTTGTGGCTAGCTTATTACGTTCTCGCGGTTTTGAGGCAACTACCGCAAAGCTTGCAGGACAGCTGGGAAAGACTGATGTAGAGCAACTAGAGTACGCTGTGAGTCAGAAAGCAGCTATTCTCACCCACAATCGGAATGATTTTGAGGCGATCGCACGGGAGTATTTTGAACAAGAGATGTTGCATTACGGCATCATCGTTGCTGTGAGGAACCCGTATCAGGAAATTGTGCGAAGGCTACTTACAATCCTCAACAGTACAACAGCCGATGAGATGGAAAACCAAATTCTGTATATTTGAAGAACAGCGAAGTCTCCTATCTGTCAGAAGTTGCTGATGGGTGGGAGACTTCGCTTATCAATACGTAACCAATTAAGTTATGCAAACACAACTTGAATCAAAAGAAAACACAATTTACCTCTACTTTCGAGGCGTATTTGTTGGTGTAGCATAAAATATGCGGATGGATATGTGGTACATGGAAGGAGTTTGGAAACCAGAAGCTAAAGCTATGACTAGGCATCTTGAAGAAGACCTTAGATCGAGAAGTTTCCAAGAAGCACTGAACGGTATGAGAGGAAAATTAGTGAAATGGAGTTGTCAGCTAACAGAGAATCCGCAGGATAATGGATTAGCTATGTGTATTTATGATGCGAGGATAGTTGTCCGAATGATAATCTATGAAGAAACTATTAAAGCACTTCGGAAAGATCCCAGTTGTTTGTAGTAGTAGGTTGGGTTTCACTATAGTTAAACCCAACAGTCTGAGGATAGGTTTCGTACCTCAACCCAACCTACAAAATCTACAAAATCTCAAGCTAGACCAAATCCGGATTGATGATACCCTTGATTTTATAGACCGCGAAGGCGGTCTTTGTTTGTGTAGCCGCGACTTCAGTCGTTAGGCATTATCCCCATGCAAAGCAATATGACATTTAGCAGTATCCTTGCATTATTCAGTGCCATGATTGTTCTGGCATCTATTCCCAGTATCAGCGTACTTGCTGTCACCACAAGAGCGGCTACATCTGGATTTATTCATGGTGTTTTAACAACCATAGGAATAGTACTTGGCGACATCATTTTCATAATCATAGCCATTTGGGGTTTATCGTTTCTTGCTGAAACGATGGGTAACCTATTTGTGCTAATAAAATACCTTGGTGGTGCTTATCTTATGTTGTTGGGAATAGGGTTATGCAGGTCAAAATCGCAGGACGTGGCAACCGAGGAGGTTATAGAATCCTCTTTGCTGTCCAGTTTTATGACTGGACTGCTGATTACATTAGCCGATCAAAAAGCCATCTTATTTTATTTTGGCTTTTTTCCAGCTTTTCTTGATATTTCTAAAATATCTTATTTTGATACCGGCATCATCATAGCGATCGCTATAGTCGCCGTAGGCGGTGTAAAACTTGGTTATGCATTCATGGCAGATAGAGCTAGATTGCTTATTAATTCTAAAATAAGAAACAGAATAAACATTGCCGCTGGCTGTGTAATGATTGCTGTTGGAGTATTTTTAGTGACAAAACCTTAATCATAATATCAATATTTTTTGTTTAAACCCTCTGGCAGGATTGACTTTTATTGTTTTTGTGATATGGTTGTAGTAAGATTTAAATTATGCAGTCATATGAGTTACGATTTTGCCATGGGGATTTGTGACCTAAACAAGCTCAATTCCATGACTAAATATCCCAGTATCCCTACATACCATACACTAGGGGATAAAGGAGCTTTACTAGAAGAGACGGTTAGTTTTGATGGCGAGGTTATCCTGACAGAGAAAGTAGACGGTACTAACTCTCGCATCATTCTTTTGCCTGATGGTAACTTTGTCTTAGGTAGCAGAGAAGAATTGCTGTTTGCAAAAGGCGACCTGATTGGCAATCCGGCACTCGGTATCGTGGATGCCCTCAAAAACGTTGCAGACACATTGCCCCAGGCACAGAGTGAGATTGTTGTTGCATACCTTGAACTTTATGGGGGTAAAATTACGGCTGCTAGCAAGCAATACACGTCACAGCAAAACATTGGTTGGCGACTGTTTGATGTTGCAGTCCTCACAGAAATAGAAGCGTTGTTCTCTAAATCTGTTCAGCAACTAGCAGCATGGCGGGACAATGGTGGTCAGGCATTCCTTGATGAAGAGCAACTCAATAATGCGGCAAAAAATTACGGATTTGAGCTAACGCCGCGAATTGCCACAGTTGCGGCGCTGCCAGTTAGTATTCAAGAAACCTATGAATTTCTTAAGGCAACGCTGCCGCAAACTAAGGTTGCACTCGATGAGGGTGCAGGTGGTCGAGGCGAAGGTATTGTGGCTAGAACCGTTTCCAGAAATGCGATCGCAAAATTGCGGTTTGAGGATTACGAACGTCATGCTAAACGTCGTGTTAAGTAGGATAGGCCATTGATTGACCCATTTTGAGACTACTACAAACCTGTTTCAACGTGTCAGTTGCGTAAGTCCTGTGTGATGTTGTTTGTTAGGCTATACAAGAATAGGAACGTTGCTATGAATGAGAATTTTGGTTCGAGTACTTTAATTACACTGGGTGAGGCGATTCAAAAATTGCGCGCATCACAGCATGAAGGCGACATGACAAACAAAATGTCGGCGGAAATAACGCAAGCATTAGATCGGCATGATGCAGTACACGTGTTGTTTAATTGTGGCACTTCTATGGAGGACGAAATCGCTGCACATATATGGATGGTCTTTGGCACAACGGCAAAAATCAGCAAGATGCATCGCGCAGTTGCTAACCAAGAGCATCGCAATGTTTTGTCTAATATTGGACACCTCAAATTGATCGGCATCTGGTTTACCTGCCTTCCACGCATCATTGCCATTATCTCCAAGAGCTTACGCATGAAAAAGAGGCTAGCTGTAGAGGAACTTTCCCAGCTAAAGGAACAATCCATAGTTGAAATTCGCCGAGAACACGGCATCGTCCTGTGAATGCAAGAGTGTCTCACAAAGTCAGAACTTACGCAAGACGAGAAAAGAAACAAAGGTGAGACCTTGAATGATGTCCGTTTGATTACCCATAGTTAGGACTGATATGATGTCCGCCTAATTACCCTTAATAAAAATCTCAGAGCGTCACCGTGTCACCGTTCTCCCAAGTCATTCCTAACTATGGGTGAAGAACCGGACATGATATGACGCTCTGACGCGGTGACACGGGGATGCTCTGAGTTTTAATTATGGGTGATATCATGTCCGCTTAATTACTTGCAATAAAAACTTCGACCCGTCGCCGCGTCGCCCCGTCAGAGCGTCAGCCCTAATTATAAGTGTTCAACCGGACATGATATGAAAAGCCGGACATCATATTACCCTTTCCTGCTAGCTCTAGTATTGACAGCAAATGTGACGAGAAAGTGACAGCCGCAGTTCAATTGAATTGAATGTAGATAACTCAAGTTGCTAGTTATCTCATGGATAGGAGCTAATGGCTAATGGCTAATGGCTAATGGCTAATAGCTAATGGCTAATGTCAGTAAAAATCCTATATTAGCAAGCTGGCAATTAGCCATTAGCAAAGCCCTTGTTTATAACTAGCAACTTGCGTTAGATAGAAATTTAAAAATTTAAGGGCGGCGGTTGTATAACCCAAATAGGGGGCCAAGAATCGCTCCAAAAACGAAGCCTCCAGCGTGCGCCCAGTAGGCTATGCCGCCACTTTCCATACCAACATTGGTGCGAACTTGTAAGCTAGCAAATCCATAAAAGGCTTGCTGGAAAAACCAAAATCCCAAAAATAAATAGGCAGGAAGTCTTGCGGTAGTTATAAAGAATCCCAAGGGAATTAAAGTCAAAATTTCGGCGCGCGGGAAACGGAGAATGTACGCACCCAACACCCCAGCAATTGCACCGCTTGCACCCAAGGAGGGAATGGTAGAATTTTGTGAGAAAACCCACTGGCTTAGCCCTGCTAAAACGCCGCAGCTTAGGTAAAAAATCAAATATTTTATATGACCCAAGCGGTCTTCAATGTTATTGCCAAAAATCCACAAAAACAACATATTTCCCGCAATATGTAAAAACCCTCCATGTAAAAATTGCGATGTAATCAAAGTCATCCACTCAGGAATCCCTTGACTTCCCGCGCCAATCGGACAAGTGGCTGAAAGCTGGCAGGGTACTAACGCCGCAGCGTATAAAAACCTCTGTAACTGCTGCGGCGTTAGGCTCACTTGATAAAGAAAAACGAGAATATTAGCCGTAATTAACCCATAGTTAACATATGCGGTAGTTGTGGTGGGGTTGTTATCGCGTAATGGAACCACGGTTTTTTTCCTCTAACAAGTGAACATTTGAGCGGGATTTCTTCAATCGAGTGGGTCAAAGCGTTTGAACAAGAGGGCGACGATAACTACGGGTAAGCCTACTCCAATACAAATCAATGCTTGAGTCAAATTGAGGGGGAAGGTATCGAGTAACTGATTCATTATACTCCACTGACTAAAGATAATTTGCAGAATCAACAAACAAGCAATCCCAATCGCGGGTGCATAAGCAATCTTTTCAGATTTCCCGGCTAGTTTAGCTACCAGCGATGGGATAAATTGACTGATACTCAAAAGATAAAAGGTTTCGGCGGCAACTAATGCTTGAACTGCTATTGTTCTGGCTAAATTTACATTATTTGTGGTTGGCAAACCCCATTCAAACATGTCAAAGGTAATCAGACAATTGACGATGGTAATTGCCAAGATCCGCCTGAGTACGTTACCCGTTAGTAAAGGATCGTTGGGGTGGCGCGGGGGAAACCGACGCTGTTAGATTTAGGTATTGCCGTGGCGGCTGGTGGTATCAGCGGATACGCTAAGGTAGAACCGAAGATTTCTGGGAGTTTGGCGGGGACAGCGATATGCCGACCGCACGCTACGCGAACGCAGTTGCTTTAATGCCTCCGATTTGCGTCATTGGTTTAGGATTATCGCAAGCAAATTGGTCGCTAAGTTTAGGAGCAACCTTACTTTATCTCACCAATTTGTTGGGCATTACCCTTTCTTGCATGTTGACCTTTCTCGTAGCAGGATATACCTCTTTGGTGCGAGCAAAAAAACCTTTGATGTGGACTTTAGGTTTTACGGCAGTTCTGCTGATTCCTTTAGGTTTCAGTTTTGGTGAATTAGTTCGTCAAGCGCAACTGGAAACCAGTCTGCGACGAGCGTTGTTAAACCGAACTGTTACTTTTCAACGAGTGCGATTGCTTACAAGCGAAATCAACTGGTTAACCAGTCCGCCAGAAGTGCGTTTAAGCGTCAGAGCAAAAGATCCAGTAACCCCAAAACAGGTGCGGTTATTGGAAGAATTTGTCGAAGCAGAAATGGGTCAACGTTTTACTTTAATTTTTGAAGTCGGTCAAATCGAAGAAGTCTTGCGAGAAGATTAATAACTCGGGGTAATTGCTAATTGCTAATTGCTAATTGCTAATTGGTGATTTTTCTTTTCTATTAGCCATTAGCCATTAGCCATTAGCCATTGGTGATTTTTCTTTTCTATTAGCCATTAGCCATTAGCCATTAGCCATTGGTGATTTTTCTTTTCTATTAGCCATTAGCCAGCCATTAGCCATTGGTGATTTTTCTTTTCTATTAGCCATTAGCCAGCCATTAGCCATTGGTGATTTTTCTTTTCTATTAGCCATTAGCCAGCCATTAGCCATTATTTTCTACCTGCATTTCTTTAACTTCAAATAAACTAATCAATACTCCAGCAATGGGAATTGATAGAAAAATCCCGACCAACCCTGCAACTTTAGCCCCCACTAATAACGCAAAGAACATAACAACTGGGTTCATATTAATCGAACCTTGCATAATCCGAGGCATGAGCAGATTTTCCTCTACCTGTTGGAGCAAAACACAACCGATTAAAACTTTAAGGCTTAGCCAAATTCCTTGAGGTAATATAATTAAACAAACTAGACTAATTCCGATAGTGGCTCCGATGCCGGGAATCAGGTCGAAAACGCCTGCAATCGCTGCCATTACTAAGGCATAAGGAATTTGTAATATAATAAATCCAATAAACGCCGAAATTCCCAAGAAAATTGATAAAAGTAACCGCCCCCAAAAGAAGCCTAAAAAGTTTCTTTGAATTGCCTCATTCAGTCTCCCGCGCAGATTTACTGGAAAAGCTTTAAGAATAAAATTCCAAATAATTTTTCCATCTAAGAGCATGAAAAAAGCTACAACGGCTACCAAAATTAAATCGACGAAATTGGAAATTAAAGTTTGAAGCGTAGCCAAACCAATTCCAACTCCTGCTAAAGCTTGCTCGCGTAATTGCGCTTCAATCGCAGCGAAATCAACTTGAATATTCCAGTTATTCAGAAGATTTTGGATGCGCTCTAAGAGTGCGATCGCTGATTCAAAAAGTTGAGGCGATTGACTTAGCAATTGTTCAGCTTGCGAGATAATGGCAAAACCCAAAGTGCCTATCAAACCGCCAATAATTAGCAGACTCAGTAAAAAAACTCCGGTAACTGCTAGCCCCCGTGGTAAAAAACGAGCCACCCACTGCACGGGATAATTCAGCAAAAATGCCAGAATAGCCGCAAATATAAAGAGCGCAATGACATTTTCAAAATCAGCCAAAATCTGGACAATTCCCCAGCCAAGAGCTAACAGTAACAAATAGGGAATCAGCTTGGTAGTGCTGAATCGATCCCAGAAGTTTCTTGTACTTGAATCATTCATTATTCCTGAAATTTTATCTTATGAGTAAACCTTGCTACCATAGAATGAATTATGGCAGACAAGCTGCCATAATTCCTCTACCTGCGGTAATGTTCTTCCGGGAAGATGAATTTTTGTTAGATCGCCGTAACCTTACCAAAAAACAAAAAAGTTGCGTTGATCCCAAAGGATGAATATACCGCTGATGGTAATGAGAGCGATCGCAAACTTGCGAAACTGTTCGTCGCTCATCTTTTGCAACACCAACATTCCGATCCAATTCGCTGGCGCTGCGGCAATCCCGATTACCAAACCATACCCAAGATACGGCAAAGTCAACGCCCCCAAAGCACCATAAGTTATCATTTTGGTGATATGCACCACCAAAACGTGGGCAGATTTGGTAGCGATCATCTTCTCTTTAACTAAACCATAATTAAGGTAAAATGGGTTGAGTATCGGGCCAATGCTGCCAATCAATCCTGAAAGAAACGCATAAACAAAACCAGCGGGTAAGAAAAACCAACTCTCAACTTTAAAAGATTGTTCTTTGTTCCCAAACCCGAAAGTAAAAATAGAACTAACGAGAAATAATCCCAGCAAAACTTGCAACCATTGCAGCGGCGTCCGAGTAAATGCAAATGCTCCTAATATCGCTCCCAAAACCGACCCAGGCAAGTACCACAAAGTTAACTCCCAGTCAATATCCTGCCAAAGTTGTAAGGTTCTTTGCAAGTTACCAAACAGCATTCCCGTCGTTACAACTGGCGGGACGGCTGGCGCTTCCAAAAGGAAATTGACCATTGGAATAATGATAAACGGACTACCGCCACCCGCGAGGCTGCTGAGAAACCAGGCAATAAAACTGGCTAGCGTTAATAAAACGATCGTCATGCAAGTGTAACTATTTACATTGCCATAATTGTAGAATTTGCGGGTTAATTTTGGTATAACTAGCCGCACCTGGTAGATACCCGACAACTCAGCTAGCATAAATGAGCAAACAATAGCACAGGGACTGCCGCCCAATGGAGAATCTGGAACCGTCCACCAGGGGTGTACGGCACCGCCACCACTGGGTAAATCCTGACATAATTACATACAATTAAATTCATAAATTTTTTGTTTCGTTGTAGTAGCGCGTCTCAGCTAAAAAGTTAGGTTCGTAGTAAGTTTACTACGAACCAAAAGTAGTTATATAATCTGTTGAAACTTTGAGTTAAAAAGGGAGAAAAGCCGGTTTTTTGCTTCGCATTATGCAGCTAAGCATCGCGGATTTATCAATGAACAAAGCTGTACTGGGCAGCGATATAATTTTGTAGCCATTGTTCTGATACCCCTGTAATATAAGCAATCTCAGCCAAGGAAAACTTTGCCAACACCAGGTATTTGATCAATTCTTGGGTTCGCGGCGAAATCACCTGATTTTGGGAGTTTTGCATAACTATCCGTCCCAAGTTTAGTTTTGTAAGGTTGACACTGTTTATAACCTATCGTCTTGGCAATTATCTGTCTGTACGCTACCGTACATTTCTTACCAATTATTTTTCTCACCTTAAAATAGGGAGAGCGAGAGGCGAAAAGCGCGAACGCGCGCCCCGCATGGCGGGTAATATGTAATCAAGAACACATATCTTCTTTACAAAAGAATCACTCTGGCGACAGGGATACTTACCACTGCGGTAAATTGTATGCTTTAAACGATAATGACTCAAAAAAGTTCCTGATTTATTTCCTTGTCCCAAAGCTGGCGTAACCCAGTTGGCAACAAGCTTCTAGCTGCTCTGTCTAGGGAGGAATACTCACGCCTCCTACCACAGATGCAGGCGATTCCTTTGCCTTTGAAGCAGCGGATCTACGAAGTCAACGAACCGATTGAGCATGTCTATTTTCCCAACAGCGGCGTTATTTCTTTTCTTGGCGTTTTGGGAAATGGCGGCACAGTTGAAGTCGCTTCAGTGGGGAATGAAGGAATGATTGGCACTCCTATATTACTGGGAACCGACCGAATTCCGGCTGAAACAATGGTGCAGGTTGCTGGCGATAGCTGGCGAATGAAAGTGGATGTATTCAAAAGGGAAGTTCCCCCAGGTAGTCCATTTCACAATTTGCTGCTGCGCTACGTACAAGCGCTGATGAACCAGCTGATACTTACGGTTATCTGCAACACCCTGCACCCAGTGGAAGCGCGATGCTGCCGTTGGTTGTTGCAGGTGCAAGATAGAGTAGGTTTAGACGAGTTTATTCTGACTCAGGAGTTTCTCTCCCAAATGCTGGGAGTGCGCCGTGCTAGTGTCAGGCAGGATTAATCGACTACCATCGCGGCAAAATAATAATTCTTGACCGAAAAGGTTTAGAAGCTGGAGCTTGTGAATGTTATCGGGTTGTCAAACAAGAATACGAGCGTTTATTGAGTTGATTTGGTAATTGGTAATTGGTAATTGGTAATATCATGTCCGCTAGCTTCTGTTGTGTATATTTTTAATACTGTAGGGGCGGGTTTAACGAGAGATTTTTGCTAACAGCGCCAAGGATAAATAAACCCGCCCCGGCTTACGCTGCCGATGCCACCGGAGCTCATATAATTGGCTGTAGGGGCGGGTTTAACAAAATATTTCTTGATTTCAAAAAAATGTTTGGTAAAACCATACCATACTTTTTTGTGAAAAAAAAATAAAATTGGTATAATATGATGTCCGGTCTATTACCCATAATTAGCAGCCGGGACACGGCATTATTAACGTTATCTGTTTGTCCGAGATATCTCTGATGCCGTGTCCCTACGCAACGACTCTTTGAGGTTTTTTTATTATGGGCAATTCAACGGACATCATATAATTCCGAGGCCAACGTAATTAATGGCTAATCTCAGGAAAAATGCTAGATTAACCATCGCTTCATTAGCAATTAGCAATTAGCAATTAGCAATTAGCACTCCTAAAATTTCAGCAGTTGCTTCAGCGTAATTCCCAGCAAATCCGGGCGATGGTTGAGCTTTTCCCCTAAGTTATAAATCACTTTTTCCAAAAGATAGACATCCAGCAGCAGATGCAATTCCTCGGTTGTTTTTGGTAAGAAATTATCCCCGCTTGCTACTTTTAGATACCCTTTGAGGAAAGCTGCACTAACCCAGTAAACCCAAAACTGATTCCCAGCTTCCATTAAGGGCAGATCTTTAGACTGGATCGTGCCGCTTTCGACTTCATTAGCAAAGGCAATGCTAGCAGCATCGTTGAAAGATTGCAGCATTCCCGCTACATCGCGCAGAGGCGATCGCTTCATTCTTCTTTCGCTTAACCGACGAGTTGGTTTCCCTTCAAAATCAATAATCATAAAGTCTTTCCCCGTATAAAGAACTTGCCCCAAATGGTAATCGCCGTGATAGCGGGTACGCATGGCGGTAATTTTTTGCTTCAAAACTAACCGGAAGCGTCCGAAAAATTCTTCTTGGCGGTTAAGGACAGCTTTCGCCAACGGTTGAATATCCGGGGTATGTCTTTGCATTTTTACTCTGAATTATTGAGAATATGAAAATGAACCGCCATAGACGCTGCGCGTCTATGGCGGTTCAATAAAAAATAGGCATTCTTGTCACTCACAAGCTAAGTTACCTAATTTACTCGCCAGAGTCTTCTATCTAAAGTCAGATTAAAATCTATCTGAAGTCGAATTGAATAATATTCGTGTTATAGTTAAGATTACAGGTTGATCGCAACAAAAAAACAACATGGATTTTCAACGCGCCAGTGGAATTCTGTTACAACCGACAAGTTTACCGAGCCGATTTGGAATTGGCGATTTAGGCAAATCTGCTTACGAGTTTGTAGATTTTTTAGAAAAAAGCGGTCAAAAGTTGTGGCAAATTCTGCCTTTGGGGCCTACCGGATACTCACATTCCCCCTATACGATGAATTTTAGCGCTTTTGCGGGTAATCACTTGCTGATTAGTCTCGATTTATTAGCCGAAGAAGGGTTATTAAGTCGAGATGAGTTAATACCGATAAAAGCAGATTTAGCTCCAAATAAAGTCAATTTTGATGCAGTTGTTCCGCACAAAATACAATTACTAAAATTAGCCTATAAGAGTTTTCACGCCTCGCTAACTAACAAACAAAAAGCCGCGTTTGAAGAATTTTGTCAAGCGCAAGCTTATTGGCTGGAAGATTATGCTTTATTTATGGCATTATTAGCAGCGAATGAGGGGAAAAGTTGGAATAATTGGGAACGCGCGATCGCTCTCCGGGAACCCGACGCCATCAAAGCTCAATCCAAAGCTTTAAAAGACAGCATTGCCTTCCACAAATTCTTACAATTTAAGTTTTTCGCTCAGTGGTCAAAGCTACGGGAATACGCCAAGGAAAAAGGGATAAAAATTATCGGCGATATCTCGATTTATGTTTGTCACAACAGCGCCGATGTTTGGGCAAATCGGGATATATTTAAACTCGATACAGAAACTTTTGACCCCGCATTTATCGCCGGAGTTCCCCCAGATTACTTTAGCGAAACCGGACAATTGTGGGGCAATCCGGTTTATAATTGGGAACAATTGGAAAAAACTAATTTTGCTTGGTGGATCGATCGGTTTAAAGCGACGCTGCAATATGTAGATTTGGTTCGCGTCGATCATTTTCGCGGATTTGAAGCATACTGGCAAGTACCTGCTGGGGAAGAAAATGCTATAAATGGCGAATGGTTAAAAGCGCCTGGTGCAGAGTTATTTGAAACCCTGCGTAGCGCGTTGGGAGAGATGCCGCCAATTTTGGCAGAGGATTTGGGAATTATTACTAAAGAAGTGGAAGAATTGCGCGATCGCTTCAATTTTCCCGGTATGCGAATCTTGATGTTTGCGTTCAGCGAAGACCCCACCAATACCCACTTACCGCATAACTACGTCCCCAACAGTGTAGTTTACAGCGGCACTCACGACAACGATACCGCCATCGGTTGGTGGGGGAAAGCTAGTGACAAAGAAAAGCAATTTTTGGCGCAATATTTGGGTTATTCTTCCCCTGACGATATCCAAGAGATCAATTGGGTTCTCATCCGCACCGCTTTAGCGTCAGTTGCCAAATTAGCGATTATCCCGCTGCAAGATATTTTAGGTTTGGATAATCGCGCCCGAATGAACGATCCGAGTAAAATTCCCGGTAACTGGCGCTGGCGTTATGAAAGTTCCGATTTGCTTACCGAAGAATTGAGCGAAAGGCTGTTAGAATTAACCCAAATTTACAACCGTTAGGTTATATCATGTCCTTAAGCAAAGGTTGTGTAACTGCTAATAGCTAATGGTTAATGGCTGCTCTCAGGTAAATGACAAGCTTGCAATTAGCAATTAGCCATCGATACACTACCGATACCAGCGGACATGATATTATAGCGGATTGCAGCCGTATGAAATACGGCTTGTTTGTGTAGCGGCAGCATTAATGCTGCCGCTACACAAACTCAGCCATAAGGCTTTTTTCAAAAGAGGATTAACCGCTGGTGTGATTAATCCTAAAATGTGCCGCTACACAAACTCAGCCATAAGGCTTTTTTCAAAAGAGGATTAACCGCTGGTGTGATTAATCCTAAAATGTGCCGCTACACAAACTTGCGCCATAAGGCTTTTTTCACTCGCTGGCAATCCGCTGTATTTACCAAGAATGTAAAGCTCGCAATTGAGGAGTTTTTTTCAACTGATGAGCTTGCATTCGGGTTAAAACATCATCCAAAATCGTTACGGCAAGGGGAATAAACGGCCCTTTATTTAACATCACGCACTCTGCCCTTTCAGCCATTGCTGCATCGGTGATTTCGGCACGGGAAGGAATGCCTTTAGAGACTAGATTTTCTAATACCTGAGTCGCCCAAATGACGGGTACGTGGGCAGCTTCGCACAGCCACAAAATTTCTTCCTGCATTTCTGCAAGGCGTTGGTAGCCAATTTCTACGGCTAAATCGCCCCTAGCAATCATGACGCCAAAAGGTTGTTTTCCCGCCGCACGCACAATCAATTCTGGCAGGTTGCGAACAGCTTCGGGCGTTTCAATTTTGGCGACAATTGCTATTTGCCGAGATGGATGATTTAGCAAGCGAACTTGCAATTCCTGCTGCAACATTTCCAGATCGGCAGCAGGGGAGCATGTCAGGTTTGTAAATTTACGCCGACACCCTAAAGGGTGCGGCTATACAAACGAAGCCCGCCTTCGCGGGCTAAAGCTTTTAAAGCCTGCCTTCGCAGGCTTTGTTTGTGTAGCGACACCCTTTAGGGTGTCGGCTACAAAGTTGACATGCTCCCGGCAGCAGTTTGGACAAAGGAATAGCCGACAATATCTGCATGGGTAGCAATAAAGTCTAAATCCTGTAAATCCTTTTGGGTTAGAGGACTTAAGTTTAGGACAGTATCTGGAAAGTTGATTCCTTTATCGGCGCGAAGTTTCTCTCCCTGCGGTCTGGCATGGGTAATTGTTAGCAGAACCCCTTCAGAATTGATAGATTCAACGCCAGCACCGATGCGACCATCATCGATCCATACTGTTGCCCCAACTTGCAATTGATCGAGGACTTGTGGAATGGTACAACTCGCTTGGAAACAGGTAGGATTGGCAGTTGGGGGCGAGGTGCGCGTTATTAGCAAATAATCCCCAACAAACAAACGTTGCTTGTTAGAGTCGGGGGCGAATATTTGCTCAATTCGGGGTTTGGGGCCGCCCAGATCCATTAAAATTTTGCAATGATGCCCAGTTTCCATTTCTGCTTGACGCAAGTTGGCGATCATAGCTGCCCAAATATCGGCGCTATCGTGGGCGCAATTAATTCGCACGCAGTCGCATCCCCGCCGCAGCAAATCGCGCACAAATTCGCCATCGTTGGCAGCTGCCGTCGGCAGGGTAACCATAATTCTGACGCGGCGGTGCCGTCGCGTTTCGCCAAACACATCTTCGGTGTGCTGTTGCAGCAAGCGATCGCCTGCAAAAAATGCTCCCAAACGTGGATGCGGCGGCAACTTCGCCGGATCTTCCCCACAAATTGCCCCTAAAGTGGCAATGACAGCATCTAAATTCGGCAAAACTCGCGCTTCAATCCGCCCCAGAGAAGATAACCCCCAAGGCATCAAAGCAGTTTGCAAAGTACGCAAGTCGTGTCGGCGCAACGCTAGGTAGTAAGCTAGATTGAGGGCGCTGCTTTTGAAAACCGGGCGGTGAATCAGCGATCGCCACTGACTAAATATTTCTTGACCTTCCCGCATCACCGACTGTCGCAGTTTTTGCAAAGCTATCAGTAAAGTTTGAGGATTTGATAATTTTTCTAGTGCTAAATCTTCCTTGGGTGAAATAACGTTCGTCATAAAAAAGCCTCTTTTGGGAATACATTCACACGACTTACGCCAAACCTCTATCCGTAGGGTGCGTTAGCGATAGCGCAACGCACCATCCCTAAATGTAGGGTGCGTTAGCGATAGCGCAACGCACCATCCTAATTCAACCATCGTTACAAGTGAGAATTAACTTGCCACTCACCGCCGATTTTTCCAGTAAAAGATGGGCGCGGGCAACTTCTGCTAATGGCAAGCGTTCCGCGATAATCGGATTAATTTGCTTTTGTGCCAACAGATTTAACAGTTTTGTCAAATCCTCCCTAAACCAATTCGGATGCTGCTTTTTCAGTGCTTCAATGTTGTACCAAACCGCCTGACGATTATCTGGAATTATCTGCAACAGCGGCAACAATGCAAAAGTCGATGCCGCAATTAAAAATCTGCCTTGCTTAACCGCAAGTGCAGCAGAAACACCGTAACTAATTAACCTTCCACCCCGGCGCAGGGTTTTGTAAGAATTCAGCAAGTGACCGCCACCAATCGGATCGAAAACAACATCAACCCCGTCGCTGGTGAGGGTGCGAATTGTTTGGACAAAATCCTCATTTTTATAATCAATCGGAATTCCGCCCAAGCTGGATACGAGTTCGTGTTTGGGTTGAGAAGCTGTACCATACATTTCGAGTCCCGCCAGCTTACCCAGTTGCAAAAGTGCCGTCCCCACACCACCCGCCGCACCGTGAATTAAAATGCGTTGATTAGACCTCTCCAAAAACTCTTGTGGGGTAGGCATCCTGCCTGCCAAAGAGATTCTTTGTTGGAGAGGTCTACTAGACTTGACTGCCGCGATGCGATGCAACATTTGATAAGCGGTAACGTAGTGCAAAGGCAAGCAAACCGCTGCCACTGCATCCACACTTTCAGGTACTTGAATTAACTCGGTTGCAGCGATGCAGATAAACTCGCTATAACCACCCACAATTGTTAGTGCAACTACTCGCTGTCCAAGTTGCAAATTGGATACTCCGTCCCCTAGCTTGTCTACAATGCCGACAATTTCATAACCAGGAGAAAACGGCGGTTTGGGTACGCCTGGATATAACCCCTCGCGAATTAAGATATCTGTAAAAGAGGCAACCGTCGCCAAAATTTTTACGCGTACTTCGCCGGAACCTGGTTCTGGAACTTCATTTTCAACTAATTGTAAAACTTCAGTTCCGCCATGATGGTTGATGATAACCTGCTTGTACTCCATACTAAAGTTACTCCATCACAATCCAACCCTAATTGCGGTATCAAATTTTATAATTACCGCTAATTTCTTGGCTATGCTCCCAATTCTCCTGTCTTGGTTATAAGAAAAAATCTTGAGGAAATTGTGAGGAAACTATTGGTTTATTGTAATCTGGAATACATCAGCGATCGCTTACCGATATAAATGATGCAACTGAGTGGTAAAATTAAAAAACGGCTGAAGCTTATGTTTCTTGGCGTTGCGTCTGCGCTCCTAGTTGGAATTGGCTACATTTCCGTAAGCATTTATATCTATGGTACCCAGCAGAACGAGATTAAAGCCGATGCAGCAATTGTACTCGGAGCAGCAGTTTGGGGAAACCAACCCTCTCCCGTTTTTAGAGAAAGAATTAACCACGCCATTCAACTATATAAAACAGGGAAAGTTCAGAGGATAATTTTTACAGGCGGGGTTGGCAATAGCAACGAAACCGCTGAGGCAATTGTTGCCAAAAATTATGCGTTCGCTCAAAAAATACCCGCCACCAATATTTTGATTGAAACTTCATCTAGAACTACGCATCAAAACCTAAAAAATGCTAAAATAGTAGCAAACAATCGCCGATTAACCAAGTTTCTGATTGTCAGCGATCCTTTGCATATGAAGCGATCTGTATTAATGGCAAGAGACTTGGGTTTAAATGCATATCCATCCCCAACGCCGACTACTCGATATCGCAGTTTGAACGGTCAGCTTGGGTTTCTCGCCAGAGAGACGTATTTTTATATTGTTTACCTGATTTGGGGAATTTAAGTTTTGAGGATGCGACCTTTGCGAGCGCTCGGTTTAGGTTAGCAGTGCTACATTCTCATACAGTGCCGCGATCGCTTGACCAAAATTAATGCTATCAAACCTCACTTCTTCGCCGTCCCGATATACAAATGGCACCCATTCTCCTTCAGAATTGCGATAAAAACGTTCTACCGTTCTCTGATATTGATTAACAAGGACATATTCTTGCAAAGTTTCTAGAGTCTTGTAGTCGGCAAATTTATCTCCTCGATCGAAGGCTTCCGTCTGGCGGGATAGCACTTCAATAATTAGCCTGGGATAGCGAATAAAACTTTCCGATGATGTTCTGTCCCGTTCATCGCAAGTCACAGCAACATCAGCATAGTAAAAAGTGTTCGCAGCTTCAATTCTGACCTTCATATCAGTTGAGTAAACGATACAGCCAGTCGCTCTCAGGTGGTTATTCAGCAGGGTGACCAAATTTCCCGTAATGATGACATGAGCTTTACTTGCTCCTGCCATTGCATAAATATGGCCTTGAATATATTCATGCTTAATTGTGCTAATTTCCTCAAGCTCTAAATACTCTTCTGGCGAAAAGTAAGGATAGCTTTTACTCACGATCGTTGTACTAGCTCCTTATTTTTATACCGACATTCAAGAAGGCGATCGCTTACTCTTTCAGCTTCCTCTGCTGCTGGGTTTCATCGTTTTCATAAACCAAACCATTAAATCCCCTGGCTGAGAGCAAAGCGCCTCATATGGATTCCGGTTGTATCGGAATTACAGCTGTTTTCAATGGGGTGCAACACAGTTATTGTAGGGGCACGGCACCAATAAGCTTTGCTGGTAACGAGAAGGTTTTTTGCCGTTCCCTACAACCAATTTAATCATTTGCTCTCCTTCTGAGTAGATTCCTTTTGCTGTTGTTGGCTTTGATACTCTTGAACACCTTTCTCAATCAGCTTACCCGCCAACCAAGACACAGACCGTTCTTCTTTAAGGGCCCATTCTTCTAATGCTTTGGCTATTTCCGGAAGAACGTAACTGGTTACCCGTGCAAGACAAAACTTACTCAAATCGAGCATTGCGCTTAATTTGACGTTTGCTTCCTGCTTCAACCTTGGGAGTCGGCTCCAACAGTCCACAGGCGTAAATTCCGCGCTTGCCGCACGTACTCTATCTTTTGGGGCATTTTCTAGGTTTTGAGCCGCATTTAAATCGCGCTCGATAGAAACGCCACACTTGTTGCATCTATAAACGCGCTCTTTCAAGGGCATCGGCTGAACGTTGCCGCAGTAAGAGCATGTTTTGGACGAGGGAAACCATCTATCAACCAGTTCTACTTTAGTGCCAAAAAATGACGCCTTGTACACCAGCATTCTGCGGAAATCATAGAATCCCAAGCTTGAAATAGCTTCAGCCAGTTTCTGGTTAGCTATCATGCCTTGAATATTCAGATCCTCTATCCGAATGCTGTAATATTTAAGGCTTATATCAGTTGTGACCTTTTGCAAAAAGTCTCGTCTGATATTAGCAATCCGAGCGTGCTTCTTGGCTAGTCTTTGGTAGTATTTCAAGGCATTGTTTGATGATTTTATCCCTTGAGTGCGATTGCCTGCCTGCTTGTTCCGGTTGCGCCACATATCTTTACTTAGCTTGGTTTTCACTTTTTTCAGAGATGGCGGCGCAACGATCTTGGAACCATCTGACAAGGTAGCAAAGCATTTAACCCCCAAGTCAATGCCAACTGATTGAACCGGATGTATAACTGGTGGAAGTTTGTCAACATCTAGTGCGAATGAAACAAACCATCTGTCGGCTACCCTCGTTAGAGTAAATGTTTGGCTTGAACATAAAAATGGGATTGGTTGTTTTAGCCTGAATTGTCCTAGACTAGGGATATTTATCTTCTTGCCTGGGCAAAGTACCTGACGGTTCGTAAATGGAACCATCGGTTCACCCTTGGCGGGATACACTCCTGCCTTTTTTAAGACGGTAAAACTGTCACCTCGTTTTTTTGACTTGAATTTAGGAAAGCCAGAAGTACCTTTGCGCCATCGATCAACACCTTTGGCTAAGTTTCTTAATGCTGATGAATAGATAGCTGATGAATATTGCTTCATCCAAGCGTATTGGGGCAAGGTTTTGACGTGGTTTGTAAAAACCTTTTCGATTTCAGTTAAGCGCTTTGAGTCACTAGCTTTAACGCCCTCGAATCCCCAGGAAGAGGTAAGCAATGATAGGCCAAAGTTGTAAACTAAGCGGCTAAAACCAGCGCAACCGGCTAGGAATGACCTCTCAAAGTTGTTAAGTTTTAACTCCAACTTCAGGCTGTACATCGTTGTTGCTTTAATAGCGCGAGTGGGCGAGAGCGAAATGCTCAGGATTAAGCGAGATAAGTAGATAATTCGCTACTTGGTGCTACGTCTGAGGTTTTTTGGTGGCACGCTTGTATGTTTTTGGTAATTTTACACGATCAGCCACTGGCAGTGAAGGCAAAGTGAGATGGTCAACTCTTACTGGATTTATTTGATTCGTCTGTTTTTGCTTTACGCTGCGAGAGCCAGTCTTGGATCAGTTCGCATACAACCTGACTCATATTTACCCCTTCGAGTACGCAAGTGGACTTGAACTCTTTTTTCAAGTCTGTGGGAATAACGACGTGCATAGTAGTTTCTTTAGTCATGTCCAAATTTTTACATAAAGACATGGCTGCACGTGTTTGCGTTTCCATATTTCCATGTTACCATAAGTTCATTGCAAAACCAAACCCCCACCGCGATGACGCCAATCAAGACAAGGTAGGGGCAAAGGATACCTATTCAGAGGTAAGTTTTATGATAATAACACCAAAGTCAGTCCCGGAACTGCTGCGGGAAAGCATTCCCGATGTCCCTCCAGGCAAATACCCGATCCGCTTGCTTGCTTGCGGCGTTCCCAAGGGCGTAGAAAGCGTCGTGCGTCAACTGTATGTAGTGCGCTTTGCAGAGGTTGAGGAATGGAGTCCGCCTTTACCTTCGCCTGTCAGGGGTGAGGTGATTCGGATTTTAACTCGTTATTGGGTTGAGTGATGATGGGGAGCGATCGCATTTTGGTGGGAGGGAGTGCGATCGCTCACTAGCTTGAAATTTGTAAACTAGGAAAAGCAGGAAATCTGCGCTTCTTTGTCATGCCCAAAAAAATCCGCGAGCTGAAACAAATGCTGCGCCGAGTAGGTTTTAGCGAACTTCCAGGTAAAGGGAGTCATAGTAACTGGGTACATCCACTTTATGCTGGCAAGCTAACGATTTCTGGAAAAGATGGAGCAGACGCGAAACCATATCAAGAAAAGGAAGTTCAAAAAGCTATTGAAGAAGTAGAAAGGAACGAAGAAAATGAATAAAATTAAGTATCCAATGATGATTCAATGGTCTGAAGAAGATGATTGCTTCTTGGTAGGGTTCCCTGATTTTCCGGGACAATGTTGGCGGACTCATGGAGATACCTACGAATTGGCAGTCAAAAATGGAATTGAAGCATTAGAGTCGCTGATTATTGCCTACGAAGCTGCGGGAGATCCGCTTCCAGAACCAACAACAGTGTCTCACGTCGCGTGATTGGAGATGCGATTCGCTGACGCGATAGCTTCGCTTCACGCGCCAGCAACTTGCTACTATTTAATGCGATATACCTCTCTTCCGCTACGGGATCGCATTCTGACTTAAGTAGAGATAGCAGCTATCTTTTTAACGATTTTATATTCTTTGTTAACGTTTGAGTACTGCTCTAAGTTTTCACCACCAAGCCAAGTTCTCACAAGGTCTACTAACTCTTCTATCGATTCAACTGTAATTCTAGCAACAGCATTATCCCATTCACTCTCATCCTGCCAGTCTTCTAGATCGATTTTTATGCCATCATCTGTATCAATCCAGACATGTCTTTGTGGATAAATGCTACTTTGGAATGACAAAGTGCATAAAGATACTTCGGCGCGATCGCTTTCGTTTGCTTCTGGTATTTTTTTGGCGATCGTTTGCCTAATTTTTTCTGTTAGTTCATCCTTTTGGTTGATGCTGTAAGTCATAATTTCACCTTTTTTGGAACTTATCGCGATTATCTGTTAGTAGCTTGCGAATGTTTACGCTTCCTACTTTTCCCATTTTTACAGCTTCTTCGACCGACATCACTTTGGCTTCTTCAGGAAGCACTGCATTGATACTCCCCCTGGGAAATTTACCTATATACTCCTGAACGGTGAGATAGCGATTCTCGTAAAGTTGACGAGTTGTAGAAGAATTTGAACTTAATTTACGTTCTCTAGACCAATCCTCAAAATCTTCGCCTGGTTTCTCATCTGTCATGATGCTAATACTTCACTGAGGATGACAACGGACAGATTGGGAACATTACGAAATCCAGTGTCATTGGTTATAAACAGCGTACAGCCTTGACTTAAAGCCGTAGCACCATGAATAGCATCGGGTGTTCTTAAGTTAGTCGTAGCCCTTAGCTGAGCAGCATTTTTCAGGATTGTTTGGCTGATAGGAACTAAGCTAACTTGTGATGAAAGCAGTTGTTCGTAAGTATCGACCAAAAGATTGTTTCCATTCCTCAATGGTACAACTAGGCATTCCATTAATGTTAGTTCGCTACTGACAATACTAATCTCATTAGCCTGAAGTTTCGCCCACAGAGGTTGAAGCAATTGCCAGTAATCGGGATTGAACTCGACGCTATAGATAACAATTGCCGTGTCTACATAGATTACAGCAGAGGATGGAATGTTTAGCTGTCCCATGAATCTCTTTCCCGTCGCAAGTCCCGCTCGATTTCTTCAACAGTTCTAAACGGGCCGTGCTTGTGAATTTCTTCCAATATTTCTAGAACATTTCTTTTTTTAGACTGTTTTTTTTCAGGTATAATCACAAAAACTTCCACCTCTTCGCCGACTGAACCAGGTGGTAGTTGAATTTCAACTTTGTCACCCGGCAGAACTTTGGTGGTAATTCGTAAAGCTGCTTGCATGATTCCTCCTATTTTCCAGATTTTACTTTTAGTTTAGCCCAGAAGCGATATGCCGACCTCACACTGCGCGTGAAGCGGAAGCTTCGCGTTCCCGAAGGGTAGCTATCGCTCCCAGAATCCCATCTATTTAGGTTAGTTGAAATACTTGAATCATAATTGCATTCAACAGTTGCACCTGTTGAGTTCCTAACATACCCAAGCGTCTAACAATTAACTGGCGATTCAAGGTGGTAATTCGAGTCACACGCACTTTAGATGAGACTCGCAATCCCGTGCCTTGAAACTCGGTATCAGTATCATTGATAGCAAATTCATCGCTTGTCAAATTGCTAACATTTTGAGATGAAATAAAACAGATAGTAACTTCATTAATCGTTGGTGATGACCAGAGGACAACAGCAGGACGTAGTTTTGTTTGACTCAGATCGGTGAATGGGAATTGCTCCAGAACAATATCACCTTTACTCAGAGTAATTAGACAGGTTCTCCATCTTCAAGCGTGTAAAGATCGGGTTCATCGTGGAGAAAGTCAAAAGCTCCACCACTCTCAGCCAGGTGCATGAGTTCGGGAGTGGAAGGATAGGGGAGATTGCCAAATAATTTGACTTGGAGTAAAGCTTGCTCTGCGGCGGAAAGCGAACGAATAATTTGCACTAGAGAATCAACCAGTTGGATATTTACGGCTTCAGTTGTTTTTAATTCATTCATTTTTTAACTCCTAATTAACCCATAAAGACGTGCCATTGATTATGCTTCCTCATGCTTTTGAATTGCTGCTTCAATTTCCTCGGGGTAAGTTTCAGCATAAGTCCAGGCATTTGCTAAGTCAGCAGCAGATAAAGTTGGATAGTTATCTAAGATTTTGGCTTCATTCATACCTGAACGACGATAACTTACCAGTAACCAAACGGGAATACGAGTTTCTCTAATACAGGCGTCTCCTCCCATGACACCGGGAGTTTTGTTAATTTCTTGCCAAGCGTTCGCAAGATTTTGGGATAATATGATGTCCGTTGAATTGCCCATAATAAAAAAACCTCACAGAGTCGTTGCGTAGGGACACGGCATCATAGATATCTCGGACAAACAGATGGCGTTGATCGTGCCGTGTCCCGGCTTCTGATTATGGGTAATCGACCGGACATGATATAATAGCTGGATGATTTCAGCTTTCTCTGCTGGCGTCAAGGAAAGCAATCGGGCTTTTAATTCTGTGAGGGTCATTGGTGCTATTTGATTTGTGAATTAGAGAATATCTACGATTGATTACATTTTAGCCTTGTGGAGGATGCGATTCTTGGAGCGATAGCTAAGCGCATCTTCTAGTCGCAAGCTTCCGCTTCACGCGCCAGCAACTTGCGACTAGAAGATGCGATATGCCGACCGCACGTTGCGCGATATGCCGACCGCACGCTGCGCGATCGCACTCTCAATCCCATCACCCCATCTTTTCCTCTCTATATGTCTCACGAGATCGTTTCAAATAGAGAACGGGGTAGCCCAGACTGCCGGATAATTGACATTAAAGTTCCGCTGCGTATTTCTGCATAATTTGGAACTACAACAGTAACCGTTGTGTTTTCTGTTTGCTGTTGCATAATAATGTGGCTACGGCTTTGCCTAACTTGAACAAAGTCGTGTTGCTCTAAAATAGAGCAAACTTCTCGTGCTGAGAGAACTCGTAGTTTACCCAACAGACACCTCTAATCGAGTAATAAACACTTCATTCTTTAAACGTCTTTCAATTTCTGACGGATCGGCAACTTCAAAGAATAGCTCTAAAGCTTCAATTAAATTGGAGCGTGCTTGTTCAACGGTGTCTCCCTGACTGGCGATATCCAGTTCCGGGCAAAGTGCGACGTATCCATCATTTTCCCGTTCGATGATTGCCGTGAATTGTCGAATATTGCTCATATCATGAATTAGAGAATATCTACGATTGATTACATTTTAGCCTTGTGGAGGATGCGATCGCGCCATTACTTGCGACTATTAGATGCGATCGCGCTGTTTTCATCACCTCATGCTTTCAACGGATTTGGCAACTGTCCAACTTCCACGCTCACCGTATCAAAGCGATTATCGCCAGGACGATAGGAAAGTAGCTCTAAACCAATTGGTTCACCACTGGTAGCGTCTTTAATCAGAATAATTCCATCTGCCAATTCAGTGCAGATTTGCTCTTTTCTGGGAGCTTGCCAAAAGACTGTGAGCAGTTCCATTTCAGGTTCGTAAAAAACCTTTACTTGAGCCATTAATTCATCCGATATATTGACTTCTATGATTGATTACATTTTAGCCTTGTGTAGGGGGATGCGATTCGCGCCCAAGGATAGCTTCGCTTCACGCGCCAGCAACTTGCACCTGAAAGCGATATGCCAAGGGCTAGCTGCGCGAACGCACTCCTCCCCATCACCTAATCTTCCACCGCCCCTAAAGCTTTGAGCGTCGCTTTCTCAGCATCCGTTAAACCCGTCACACCCGCGATATTCATCCCCCTTTTGTTGTATCATTTTCTCACCAGTTTTCTAACACCAAACCTGGAATGCGCGATAATTCTCTCACATTATTAGTTACCAAGGTTAATCCAAGAGAGATCGCCTGTGCTGCAATCAGCATATCCATTGAGCCAATGACGATGCCCTGACGCTCCAGTTCGGCGCGAATTTGTCCGTAAGTTTGAGTTGCAGTTTGATCGAAAGGGACAATCGTTAAAGGAGACAAAAACGGGAGCATGTCAACTTTGTAGTAGCCGACACCCGCGCATGGTGTCGCTACACAAACAAAGCCTGCTTTGGCAGGCTTTAAAAGCTTTAGCCCGCTCTGGCGGGCTTCGTTTGTATAGCCGCACCATGCGCGGGTGTCGGCGTAAATTTACAAACCTGACATGCTCCCGACAGAAACTGACTAAGAGCAGCTCGATTTTGTTCTTGTCGCTGACTTTTGTAAACGCCATATTCGAGTTCTGCTACAGTAATTGAGGAGATACCAACCTCTGATGGTTCAAGGGTACGAAATTTCTCCAATACCAGGGGCGGCTTTTGTTTGATGATGTAGATGCAGATGTTTGTATCCAGCAAGAATCTCATTCTAAAGACTCCCTAACTTCTAAAGCGGGTTGTTCTCTAGATGCCATAAAGTCGTCAGAAAATAGTTGCAAGCTGTCGAATAAGAGTCGCCAGGGGTTAGCATCTAAATTTTGATAACGATGCTTTACCGATGCAATAAAATCCGCCACTTGCTTCAATTGTTCGTCATTCAGGCTATCTAATTCCTGTTTAATAAATTCTCGATTCACAACCATTTCCATCTTCCCCTTTTTAATTTTTAATCTTCCTAGTCACCAACATTTTAGCCTGGTGGAGGATGCGATTCGCTGACGCGATAGCTTCGCTTCACGCGCGAGTGCGATCGCGCCAGCAACTAGATAACTTCAAACAGAGAACGGGGTAGCCCAGACTGCCGGATAATTGACATTAAAGTTCCGGTGCGTATTTCTGCATAATTAGGAACCACAACAGATCTCGTTGTTTCCTCCGTTCGCTGCTGCATGATAATGTGGCTACCGCGTTGCCTAGCTTCAACAAAGCCGTGTTGCTCTAAAATGGAGCAAACTTCTCGTGCTGACAGAACTCGTAGTTTACCCAACAGACACCTCTAATCGAGTAATAAACACTTCATTGTTTAAACGTCTTTCAATTTCTGAAGGATCGGCAACTTCAAAGAATAGCTCTAAAGCTTCGATTAAATTCGCTCGTGCTTGTTCAACCGTGTCTCCCTGACTGGCAATATCCAGTTCTGGGCAAAGTGCGACGTATCCATCATTTTCGCGTTCGATGATTGCTGTGAATTGACGAATATTGCTCATACTATTAATTAGAGAATATCTAGGATTGATTACATTTTAGCCTTGTGTAGGATGCGATTCGCTGACGCGATAGCTTCGCTTCACGCGCCAACAACTTGCGACTGGAAGGCGATCGCACTCCTCCCCATCACCTACTCTTCCACGGCATCTCATGCTTTGAGCTTGGCTTTCTGGGGTTCCGTTAAACCCGCGTCCCTACTCTTCATGCTGAATCGGAAGTTATACAATAAAAAAAGCAGAATCTTTAGGAGTTGCAATCATTCCGACAGTAGCACAACTATTACAGTGTTTTATTTTGTGTCAACGGCTAACGATGATGTATAGACCTATTTATCTTGTACGTTTAGATGAACGTACAAGTGAGGTAGTCATCATAGCTGGGGACGAAACCCAGATAGCAATTGAGCCAGATGGTAAATGGACATACAAAGCATGAAACCTAATTTTGCAGCAATGAGTCTTAAAGAGCTACGAGCATATATGCTTGAGCATCGAGATGATAATGAGGCTTTTTATGCGTACATGGACAGATCTAAGGCAGAAGAAAACTGGATAAAAATGCCACCTCTCAAGTCAATTGATGACCTTGATAATTATCCTGAATTTCTCCAAGCAATAGGTAAAGAACCAGGAAAAAAATGATTGCATTTTAGCTAGTGGAGGATGCGATCGCGCTCCGCGATCGCGCCAGCGGAACGCGCCAGCAACTAGATAACTTCAAACAGAGAACGGGGTAGCCCAGACTGCCGGATAATTGACATTAAAGTTCCGGTGCGTATTTCTGCATAATTAGGAACCACAACAGATCTCGTTGTTTCCTCCGTTCGCTGCTGCATGATAATGTGGCTACCGCGTTGCCTAGCTTCAACAAAGCCCTGTTGCTCTAAAATGGAGCAAACTTATCGTGCTGACAGAACTCGTAGTTTACCCAACAGACACATCTAGTCGAGTAATAAATACTTCATTATTCAAACGTCTTTCAATTTCTGAAGGATCGGCAACTTCAAAGAATAACTCTAAAGCCTCGATTAAATTCGCTCGTGCTTGTTCAACGGTGTCTCCCTGACTGGCAATATCCAGTTCTGGGCAAAGTGCGACGTATCCATCATTTTCCCGTTCGATGATTGCTGTAAATTGTCGAATATTGCTCATATCATGAATTAGAGAATATTTACGATTGATTACATTTTAGCCTTGTGGAGGATGCGATTCGCTGACGCGATAGCTTCGCTTCACGCGCCAGCAACTTGCGACTTGTAGCAGCGAGAGATCGCACTCCTCCCCATCACCCATTCTTCCACCGCACCTAATGCTTTGAGCATCGCTTTCTGGGCATCTGTTAAACCCTTAACGCCTGTTTTTGATATCCTACTCTGGCTCCACCCAAGGAATGTCTAAACGTCTGAAATCTCGGTCAAAAGAAACTACCGATCCTCCTTCTCTACGGGCAACTTCTGCAAGGTAGGCATCAATAAAATCTACATTTGCAGTTGCCATGCGATCGATAGCTGCTACCACTTGTTCAGACTCTTCTAAAAAGACTCCTTCCGCTATCACCAACGGTAACAAAACTTCAGCAATTTGGTTGCGAGGATAGCGGTAAAATGAACCTAATACCCAAACTACCTCTGCCACTACGATGGGTGAAAGTCTGAGGATAACTTCTCCTCTTTCAGCTTGTTGCATCAGCCTCAGAGCGCGTTGGGCTAGCTCCGGAGGCTCTCCGGTGAGAAATCGCAGGAGGACATTAGCATCTACCCATAAGTCAGTCATGATTATTCAGTAGGGAGTATTTGTTGAGCCAGAACATTTGCAACAATCTGACGAATTGCTTCCTTTCCTGGATAGGGTTCAGTTGCAGGTAATGCACCATAGAATTCGCTGAGCCGTTTCTTGACAAATCTGTGGCTTGGTTGAGGTTTTTCTGGCAGAATGACAAAGACTTCAACTTCTTCACCTACAGAGCCAGGTGGCACTTGAATTTCAAGTTTATCTCCTGGAAGAATCTTGGTTGTAATCCGTATTGCTGATTGCATACTTTCTCCTTTTTAATACCATGAATTAGAGAAGATCTACGATTGATTATATTTTAGCTAGTGGAGGATGCGATCGCGCCAGCAACTTGCACCTGAAGGCGATCGCGCTAACAACTTGCACCTGAAGGCGATCGCACTCCTCCCCATCACCTAATCTTCCACCGCCCCTAAAGCTTTGAGCGTCGCTTTCTCAGCTTCGGTTAAACCCATCACACCCGCGATATTCATGCCTTCATAAGGTCTTTCAGGTCTGAGCGTGTTGAGGCACTCTCCGGTTTTAATATCCCACAGCTTAATGGTTCCATCTTCGCTCCCACTAGCTAAAATTTGTCCATCCGGATTAAAGGTAATGGATACAACCCAATTAATGTGTCCCTCCAAGGTTTTGAGGTACTGACAAGTATGGGCATTCCATAATTTTATTGTCCTGTCGTCGCTGCTACTAGCTAGGATTTGACCATTCGGACTAAAAGCAATTGACCTTACCCGAAGGCTATGCGCCTGCAAGGTTTTAAGGCACTGACCAGTATGAATATTCCACAGTTTTACTGTCCCGTCATCGTTCCCACTGGCTAAAGTTTGATTGTCAGGATTGAAATCAACTGACCATACTTTATTAACGTGTTCATGCAAGGTTTTGAGGCACTGACCAGTATGGACATCCCAAAGTTTTACTGTCCCGTCTTCGCTTCCACTAGCTAGTATTTGTCCATCAGGAGTGAAAGTGACAGACCTTACCCAACTGCTATGTCCTGGCAAAGTTTGAAGGCACTCACCAGTAGAGACATTCCACAACTTTACTGTCTTGTCATAACCGCTAGCCAGGGTTTGACTATCAGAACTGAAAGCAACTGGTAATACCCAACTGCTGTATCCTTGTAAAGTTTTGAGGTACTCACCAGTATGGACATCCCAAAGTCTTACTGTCTGGTCGCTCTTCCCACTACTCCCACTAGCCAAGATTTGTCCGTCAGGACTGAAAGTAATGGATGTTACCCAGCTAGTATGCCCTTGTAAAGTTTTGAAGCATTTACCCGTGCTTACGCTCCATAGCCTCACTATTGCGTCATTACTGCCACTGGCTAACATGTGACCATCAGGACTAAAAGCAACGGATACTACCAGATGATGGTAACCCTGCAAAGTTTTGACACATTGACCCGTATGAACGTCCCACAATCGCACTGTTTGGTCATCTCCACCACTGGCTATCATTTGACCATCGGGACTAAAGGTGACTGACCGTACCCAGTTAGTATGTCCTTGCAAATTTTTCAGGCATGTACCAGTACGTATATCCCAGAGTCGCACTGTTTGATCCCTGCCACCACTGGCTAGTATCTGAGCATCAGGACTAAAGGTGACTGACCGTACCGTATTAGTATGCCCTTGCAAAGCTTTAAGGCATTCCCCTGTATGTACATCCCAGAGTCGCACTGTTTGATCCTTGCCACCACTGGCTATCGTGTGACCATCAGGGCTGAAGCTGACTGACCGCACATTTTCGGTGTGACCCTGCAAAATTCGGAGGCATTCACCATCTTGGACATTCCATAGTCGCACCGTTAAATCATGACTACCACTGACTAGGGTTTGACTGTCGGGACTGAAGGTGACAGCCCCTACCTCAGCAGTATGTCCCTGTAAGGTTTTAAGACATTGAGCAGTGTGTATATCCCACAACATCACTGTTTGGTCATCACTCCCACTAGCTAGCAGGTAACCATCAGGACTGAAAGCAACCGACTGTATCAGCTTCGTGTGACCCCGCAAAGTTTGAAGACGTTGACCAGTTTGGACATCCCATAACATCACTGTTTGGTCATCACTCCCACTAACTAACATCCGACCATCAGGACTAAAAGCAACTGAACGCACCCAATTAATATGTCCCCTAAAGATAAAAAGTCGTTCGCTATCTGCAACTCTCCACAAGTGAACTTCACCGTTAGCATCCCCTGTAGCCAAGACCGTTCCGTCTGGACTGAATGCCACCGACAAAACAGTACCTAAAACTTCCGTAAAAACAGAATCAGTCAGATTCGCTTCTATAAAATTGACGCGGCGCAGACTAGCATTAGAAAAATCAGCCCCTAAAATTACAGCACGGGAGAGATTTCTATCTTCCAACGCTGCTTTATCAGCTTTCACTAACAAAGTCGCTGCATTTCCTCCAACATAACCCACCTCATTTTCTGTTTTGCTCCTTGTCGCTTCTAGAATTTCAAAGAGTAGCGACTTAGCCCCCCTTTGCAAGGGGGGTTGGGGGGATCTCTCTTCTCCAGCATCGTGAAGATCCCCCCCTGCCCCCCTTATCAAGGGGGGAGTTGTATTCAGCATCGGCAATAACAAATCCATCACTGCTTTTGCCAGCGTTACTTGTCCAAAACTATGGCGAAGCTGCGCTAAATCTTCGCTGGTAAATGCCTTTAAAGGCGCAATAGGCACAATATTACCCGCCCCATCTATCTGACGGCGAAAATAAGATGACCAAGTGTAATTCTGAGGTGCAGCACTAGCATCTAAATAAGATTGTGCTTGAGCCAATTCGATAAAATTATCCGCCAACACTCCCAATTCTGCCGCAAACTTATAAGCGACAAAAAACTCTAACAGCGAACGATGCGCGGGAGTATAATCCCCATCTGAATTGCGGCTCAGCATTGTCTGACCCATCATGTCATAATGCCAGTGGTCTAAGTCTTTTTCCTCCTGGACAACGGAACCGAAGAGGCGACGAATGCGGTCGGGAAATAGTCGATAATTGATGCTCATTTGGTCGGTAGAGAGCATTTCCCAGGACAATTCGCACAGGAAATATAGCTTATCTGCTAACGAGGTGAACGTGCGATCGCTTTTAATATCCCTCTCCATCTTCCGTCGCACTGCATACAGATAAACCCGCGACATATCCACAGGTTTCCCGGCTTTAATATCGGGCAATGCTTCTAAAATTAAATCGGTCATCACCGGACGACGGGCTAAATCCAATAATGCCGGATTTCCCATCACTTGTTCTACTGTCGCGGGTTCGGTTTGTAACGATAACACTTGCCGAATTTGGTCGTCGTTGAATTTCTCTAATTCCAATACTTCAAATTGCGGCGTTTCTCCCGTTAAAGCTTTAGTTGATGCCTGCAATTCCGCATTAAGTAAAGCCCGCCCTTCTTTCGCTTCTGGGAAGTGTTCGGTGCGACAAGTCAGGATAACTTTTGCACCGGGAACTACTATCTTGGCTAATTCCCAAAAGTTATTAATCATCTCTTGGCGGTCTACCCTCGCTGCCATTTCGTCAAAACCATCGAAAATTAACAGCAATTTCCCCATGCGGTTGAGTTGTTCAAAAGCTGAATATCCGGCTAAAGGAATCTCGTGCTTTCTAAAGAAAAACTCGGAAAATAAAGACTCCACACTCACCGCTTTGGCATAATCGCGCAGGGGAATAACTAAAGGTAAGCGAGGACGTTCGATGCCGCGTTTTTGGGCATCTCGATAGCGTTGCAATGCTGTCCAAGCATAGTGGAAGGCAAACCAGGTTTTTCCTGTGCCAAATTCGCCTAAAATTGAGATATGTTCTTTGGCAGGATCATCAATCCAAAGGTCGATATAACCGTCTATCCAGCCATCTCTTTCGTCGTAGCGACTGACGGCAATTTTTCGCCCCGTTACTGGATCGAGTTCTTCTTTTGTACAGGCAAGAGGGACGTATTTAGTTTCAATATGGCGGGATTTTATTTCAGTTTCTAGCCAATTGAGATAACCGCTAAAATCGGCATCTTGGTCTAATAATTCGTCAAATGTATAGCATCCCAAGTGACGATTTTCTGCTTTTTCAACTTCATCTCGCGCCGCCCGACTGATGCGACGGGCAGTCACTAACCATCCTTCATCGGTTCTTTGTTTTTCCACTACATCGCGCAATGCTGCTATATCTTTGAGTCCCACTTCGCCTTCAATTCCGCGTACTAAAATGCGGTCGTAGCGATTCCTTCTGACTGGAATGTTGATAATATATTCAAAATAGTTATCTTGCCAATTTTCATATTTTTCAAACCGATATCCTAAAGTTTCAAACCAACCTTTAATTTGTTGAGCTAAAGCAAAAGCCTTACAATTATTTTCCTGTAGAGACGTTGCCTGCAACGTCTCTACAGCAGCGGGAAGTGCGGGATAATTTTGACCTGCGAGGCGCGCCATTTCGGTGCGAATTCCCTCTAGGGTGGGGAGTCTATCTAGGCGTTCTTGGAGGGTTGCTATAGTTCTGTGTAAGGAACCAATTTGTTGATTGGTTAAAACTTCTTTCGGCGTGCGGGTACGTTTGGCGACTTCGATATAAACGGCAGCAAAGGCGATAAATTCTCGTCGGATGTCAATACCTAAATTGCGAATTTCATCGCCTAATTCATAAGTATCTAGAAATTCAGTACAAGCTTTTTCTAAAATGGCGAAATTATACGCATCAAATGCTTCGCGAAATGCCTTTTGAATTTCGTTTTTTCGGAATAGTTCTAAAAGGGGTTTGGGTTTGCCAACGCCGTATTCTACTAAGGCGTAGACGTAAACGGCGCTAAAATCTGAGGGCGGATGTTCGGGGTCGAGGTTAAATTGTTTTAATAATTTGATGACGGTTTCGTTGCGTTGAAGTTTTTCTTTTAGTACGGCGGTGGGACTGGCGACGCCGGTAATAGCACTAATTATCGCTTCGAGGTTGATGGGAATCATGGAGTTGCAGGAGCGAACGGGAATCTATTTCTACGCTAACCTCTCGCTTACACCAGTTACCAGCGACCCAGTGTGTCGAGGCGGATTTGGTATGAATCGGCTTCTTGAGTGACATTACGTAAGTAAACAAGTAACTTTCAGTACTATTACTATGGTTGGATATGGTGATGTGGCTGGCGATCTCGCTCTCAATTCCCATGACAATCAGAGCGATAACCGTTCCGTAATTTTACATAAATGCCACGTGTTTACACTGAAAAAAGGTCGATCGAACTGAGGCGATACGGATTGGGAAAAACGGCTTAAATCCTTGCTGTATAAGAGTTTATGCATATTAACTAGAAAATATAACGGCTGTGGGTGGCTCAGATTTACCAGCTTGTTTACTCTAACTTTACATTGGCAAAGCGTACTGTAGAGTTTTAATCAAGATCCAAGCGAGTGGCTTGCAATACTGAGAGAAAAAAAGTAAATTTACTACATAAACGAATTTTGACGCGAGCGCAACGAAACCCAGAGCTGCCTAGAAACACAAGTCTTAGCGACTTGTATGGTATGCGATCGCACCCGATCAAACCTTTTAAACTACGGCGATGCACCTTGCATCCCGTCTACTGCACAACATGACCTCTTGCAGAAGGACTCTGCAACAAATCTTTGCTGTCAACGTTCGCCCAATTGGGAGAGAGAAATTCCATGTTTGCGATCAAAAAGTTCGCTCTTGCTGCTGCTGGAACCGCAATGGTAGCTTTTGGTTCAATCGGAGAGGCTCAAGCCATTTCCTTCAGCGAACCGCCTGATGCGGGTCAAACCCTTGGCACTGCTCGCGTTCTCACAGGTACACCCGGCACCTCCATCACCAGCATTTCTGGTCGCTTGGGTGGAGCAGCTGACTTGTTCCAGTTTTACTCCCCTGGAGGCTTGTTTTCAGCTACAACGGTTGATCAGCCTGGAACGCTTGGCGATACGCAACTGTTTCTGTTTAACTCGGCTGGTTTTGGCTTGCTGGCAAACGACGATGCTTCTGGAACAAGGCGTTCTACGATCTCAACCACACTCTCAGCAGGCTTATACTTCTTAGGGATTTCCAGCTACGACTATGACCCAGTAAGCCGCGGTCTTGGTTTCCGTTTAAGAGAGATTTTCCCAGATCCGCCCTACGCTGAACTCAACGCGCCAACGGGTCCTGGTGGCTCTCGACCGCTGGAAACTTGGAGGGGAGAGATTTACGGCAGCGGAACTTACAGAATTGCTCTGAGTGGCGCCCAAGTCGTTGGCGTTCCCGAACCTGCTTCTGTGATGGGTTTGTTGGCTTTTGGTGCTTTGGGTGCTGCTTCTTTCCGCAAGCGCCAACAGTCAAAACAGGCTGTAATACCCGTCGAAAGCTAAATAACGTAAGTTGCTAGTTATAAACTTTGGCGTTGCTAATGGCTAATTGCTAATTGCTAATATAGGATTTTTACCAATCTCGCCATTAGCCATTAGCCATTAGCCGCTCATCGAGAGATAACTAGCAACTTGAGTTAAATAACGTAAGTTGCTAGTTATAAACAAGGGCATTGCTAATTGCTAATTGCCAGCTTGCTAATATAGGATTTTTACCAATCTCGCCATTAGCCATTAGCCGCTCCCAGAGAGATAACTAGCAACTTGAGTTAGTTAGATCGCTTTTGGACTGGTAATAGGTAATGGGTAATGGGTAATCGGTAATTGTGCAGACGGCAAAAGCATTTTAATCCAATTACCAATTACAGTGGGTTTCAATTGGGTGCAACACAACATTGTAGTAGGGAACATCCTACAACCTTTGAGCTGGCGACAAAACTTACTGATGTTCCCTACCCCCCATTGCTCTCAGGACTTACGCAAGGGCGTTGCCAGAAACCCGGTTTCAGAGTCGATCTCTCGAAACCAAACCAACGATTTTTCGGATCACCAAAGTTTCTTTGCGTAAGTCCTGGATCTGACTGAAAATGTCTGTGAAACGCTTTGATTGTTTGTAAAACCCACACCGTAACGCATCAAAAGAAAAAACTGAGATCTTGCACCAGTCTCTAAGGGAGGCAGAGCCTCTAGATTATCGTTCCCAGGCAAGAGCCTGGGAACGAGATCAGAGAGGCTCTGCCTCTAAGCTAACTGCTGATTTAATCATTCGTCTAGGTTTTCCTGAAATTTATAGGACTTACGCCAGGGCGTTGCCATCACCTTAGTTTCTTTGCGTATTATTCTTTTTTACCCAATAACCAATAAGTCAACATTTCTCCGCGACCTTTAATAAAAACATTTCCTCGCGGCTGCAATATATATTTATCTTTCAATAGTTCGTAGGTGGCGGCGGTGAGTTGAATTTTTCCTGCCATGCCTTCTGATTCCATGCGGCTGGCAATATTAACTGTATCGCCCCATAAATCGTAGCTAAATTTTTTCTTACCAATCACACCGGCTACTACATCGCCGGTATTGATACCGATGCGAAGTTGAAAGGGTTTTTTTACATCTTTTTGAAAGTTGACAATAGCTTGCTGCATTGCTAATGCCATATCGGCGACGGCTTCGGCATGATTGGTGCGGGGGGTGGGTAAGCCTCCCACTGCCATATAGGCATCCCCAATTGTTTTGATTTTCTCTAAATTATATTGCTCGACTAGGCGATCGAAGGCGGAGAAAATTTCGTCCAGTAAATTAACCAGTTGGGTGGGTGTAATTTTGGCAGCAAGTGAAGTGAAATCAACTAAATCGGCAAATAAAACCGTCACCGCGTCGAAGCGATCTGCGATCGCTGTTTCATTCCGTTTCAACCGTTCGGCTATGGGTTGGGGTAAAATGTTGAGCAGCAACCGTTCTGCTTTCAGGCGTTCGCGCCGCAGTTCTTCTTCAGCTTGCTTGCGCGCGGTAATATCTTTGACAGTACCTTCGTAGAATAGCAAATTGCCATTCCCGTCTTTGACTGCACGCACGTCTTCGGATATCCAAATAATGCTGCCATCTTGGCGGTAAATTTGGGATTCAAAATCCGATACGGTGTCGTATTGCTCGACAAAGGCGGCGAATTCATATCGGCGTCCGGGGTGGACGTATACTTGTTGATTGATGTCTACGATCGCAGCTATCATTTCTTCCGGAGAAGCGTAACCATAAATTCTCGCCAAGGCTTGGTTTACTCTTAAAAAACGTCCGTCCGGCGTACTTTGAAAAATGCCGTCAACCGAATTTTCAAACATGCTGCGGTATCGCTCTTCTAATTGCTTGCGTTCAACCAGTGCTTGTTGCAGGCGCATGTTTTGTTCTGCGAGTCTTTTTTGCAAGTTTCTCAGTTGCAATTGTTGCTCGACTCGTACTAATACTTCCTCTACATGAAACGGTTTGGTAATGTAGTCTGCACCCCCAATACCAAAAGCTTTAACTTTGTCTATAACCCGATCGACTGCACTGATGAATATGACTGGAATGTCGCGAGTTACGGCATTTACTTTCAGGTGCGTGCAGACTTGATAGCCATCCATTTCTGGCATCAAAATATCGAGTAAAATCAAATCAGGAACAAAATATTTAATACTTTCTATAGCGATTTTACCGCTAATTGCGCTGCGAACTTTGTACCCTTGCTGAATCAGCGTTGCCGATAGCAAGCGCAGATTATCGGGGGTATCGTCAATAATTAAGATATTGACTCTTCCATCATTTTTTAGCTTAAATCCTAATCGCTCAAAAATTTGCCGCTCTATTTTATTTCGCTGTAAAATCGCCTTCGCTCCTTGATAACTCAAATTTTGATGGGATAACACCAACTGTTCTAATTCAAGGGTGGCGGCATTAATTTGCTGGTTTCTTAAATACAAACTTTCTAAAACTGCATCTAAATCGCTCACCCTATCGGCGACGTCAGCGCTTATAACAATTAATCTATCTAAATTGAGCAGGAGTAATTTTTGCAGGTAGTAGGCGATCGCCGGAGAAAGTAAAAGCCGATTTTCTGGGTGTAAATTCGCCACATCTAATCCCATTTGAGCAAAATTTAATCCAAGTTCCCGCGTGGGAGAAAGAATGCCGTCAAAAATTAAGGTTGATAGTTTTGGTAGTTGGGGGCGATATGCCGACCGCACGCAATCGCGTTCGCTACTCACCATTTTCATCGGGTTTAATTAAATTCATCACAAGATCAAACCGAAAGTTAATTAACAAATTTTTTATCATCTCGTACAAGTCGGGGTAGTCTTTTGCAATTTGATCGAGCAGTTCCATGCATCCTTCCTCGTTGAGCAGCAAGGCTGCATCGTATAGCTCGGTTTTCCATTGGGTGGGCATCGCTGACAGAGAAGCTGCGAGATTTTCTCTTGCAGTTTGTTCTACTATACCAGCAGATTTATTCCCATTTTCCTCAGAGCGAGCAAGCTTTGGACTCAATGGGTTTTGTGAGTAGACATATTGTACCCCAAGATGTTCGGCTATCTTGGCGAACAGTTCTGACTCCCGGAAAGGTTTCTGCACGCAGTCATTGCAACCAGCTGCCAAAATCGCCGGTTTATTATCAAACACACTCGCGGTTAAAGCGACAATCTCTGTCTTTTGTCCGGCGGCAGTGGCTTTAATTTGCCGAGTTGCTTCGTAACCATCCATCACTGGCATCCGCATGTCCATCAAAATTAAATCGGGATGCCAGCTTTCCCACATGACGATGGCTACTTGACCGTTTTCGGCTGCGCGCACCTCAAAGCCCACCAATGAAAGTAACTGTACTAAAAATAAACGATTTTCCGCCACATCCTCAACTACAAGAATGCGATACTTGGGTTGATTCGGAGCCAAACCGATTACTTTTAATGCGTCGATTGGATCGGCTTGTTCGGCAAATTCTCTGATGCTGACGGGAAGAACTAATTGAAAGATGCTACCCTGACCTACAGTACTTTTAACGGTCATTTCACCCCCCATTAATTGCGCGAGTTGATAACTAATTGCCAATCCGAGTCCAGTGCCTTGCTGAGATTTCACACCGGCTTCGGTTTGCACAAATGTGGCAAATAATTTTTCGATTTCCTTTGGGGCAATACCGGGTCCAGTGTCTTCAACTTCAAAGAATAATTGGGAATTTGTAAAACGAAAAGGAATTGGTAATTGGGAATTGTGATTTTCTTTTCCCTTACCGATTTTGGCGCGGAGCGTTACGCTACCTTTTTCGGTAAACTTAACGGCATTGCCCAGTAAGTTAATTAAAATTTGACTTAGTTTTCCCTCGTCTGTTTCTACGTATCGGGGCAAGTCACTAGCCAAATCGCAAATCAGTTGCAATCCTTTTGATGTGGCTCTGAGTTGAAACATTTCTTGCCAGGTTTGCAGCAAGTTGTACAGGTCAACTTGGCTGAGATTGACTGCGGCTTTGCCTGCTTCAATTTTGGAGATTTCCAGAATATCGTTGATTAAGTTGAGCAAATGGTTGCCGCTGCGGTTGATGATGCCTATTTGCTCTCTGTACTGCGGTTGTAGTTCTAGCTCTCGACTCAATAATTGACTAAATCCCAGAATGGCATTCAGGGGGGTTCGTAGTTCGTGGCTCATGTTTGCTAGAAAAGCACTTTTGGCGCGGTTGGCTGCTTCGGCTGCTTGTTTTGCTTTCTCCAGGGCGATATTTTTTTCTAGCAGTTCTTGGGTGCGCTGTTGCACTTTTTGTTCTAAGGTTTGGGCGTAGTTTTCTAACTCTTGGTGGGATAATTGTAGCTGTTTCCATAGTAGGTAGCCGCGACTTGCCAGTCCGGCGCCGATCAGTGCTAAAAAGGGCGAGGCGGCGACGATCCACCAACCAGCTAAAAATAATAGGTAGGCGCTGCCAAACAAACTACCGATGGCGGCGGGGATGGTAATAATTGCCCAGCGTGGGGTGCGCACGCTCCATCCCAACGCACCTCCCAAACTCGACCAAAAGCCTATCCACAGCCATTCCAGGGGTTCTCCAATGCCTCTGAGCAGTTGTCTGCCATCCAAGGCAGCACTGACGATCTGACTGGCAAGGTTGGCGTGGATTTCTACCCCAGACCAAGCCGTGGGAATATTGTTTGTGTAGGGGGTGTAGAAGCGATCGCCCAAACTTTCCGCTGTCGATCCGATCGCCACAATCCGTCCCCGCATCAAATTCGCCGGTATTCGATCCTCCAGTACGTCAGTGAGCGAAATTTTCGGAAATCCCGTTTGCAATCTCTGAAAGTTAGATAGTATTTGATATCCGCCTACATCCACGCGCACGTAACCGCCAGCGTTTTTTTCCAGGGGCAAAAACTTCGCTTGACCTAGCTTGAGACTTCTGGTGTTGCCATTAGTTTGAAGTCCAATATTTTCTTCTTGTAAATAAGTTAATGCCAGCTTGGTTCCCAAGGTCAACATCGTTTTACCTCTGCTTTCGCGCAGCGATAATAGGTGACGGCGGACTTTGCCATCCGCATCTACTACTAAGTCGCTGGCGGCGACCAGAGAGCGATCTCGCAGCACCGGCGGCGGGTCAACCACTGGTCCGCTGGCATCGCCGACCACCTTTTTAACCCCAATTAAATTAGGCGTAGAACCAAAGATTTTGAGTAATTCGGAGTGTCCGGGTTCTACCGGCAGATTGCGATACAAGTCTAACCCAATCGCTCGAGGTTGCTGCTGTTTCACTTTTTCCAACACTTTTGCTAAAGTCTCATCAGACATAGGCCAGCGTCCCAAGCGCGAAATATCTGATTCGTCAATCGTGACGATGACGACGCGGGGTTCTCCAGATTCTAACGGACGCAGGCGAAACCATCGATCTAAAATCGCCCATTCAAGCAACTGCAACGCTCCAGACCATTGCAGTGCCAACACTGCTCCCGTTACCCCAATAACTGTAATCCCGATGCCTCGCCGTTGCAAAATTTGCCTAAACAGCCTTTTCATCTTCCCTTTTTATCTCTAGGTTAAAACCAGACCCCTTGAGGTCTGGTTCAATATTATTTAGCCGTCAGCAGCTTAAATAGCCATCTCGCAGCTGGCGCTGCCTTCTTGTATTTGTTCAATGAAAAATTAAGCAAATCTAGCCAAATATGCTATAATATTAACACATTTTTTTAATTAAAATCAGATTATTAGAGCCACAGCTGATTAAAAAAACTCTTTCATTTTGGATAAAAATAGATTTTTGGCGCTCTAGGGGCAAAAAATCTTTACAACCGATATAATTCCGAGAGCGGACTCGCTCTGATTAGGAGCCACAAGCAAATGGAAAATTTTCCCATTATGAATAAAATCTTGGTCATAAAGAGTTTCAAAAATTGGCGATTTTGGGTTATAATACCATGCTTTTTAGCTCTAATTCTAGGGAATCCGATTCCCACTTTAGCTTCTATTCACGGTTATCCCGAATCGCCGACTCAAACCATGTATCGCTCTGTTCAAAGCTTTCGGGATGCTTCCCATAAAGCTTGGCAAGTCGTCGTGTATAAGCGCGTTAAGTCGGGGATGGTGGATTCGATCCATCTGCGCTTGGTTGGCTTTCCCGGAATGGTCGAGTTATCGCACCCAAAAAACTTACAAATTACGGCAGGAACTGGGGAAGTTTGGCAAGCTAAAGATGCATTCGATGAATTATCTTTACCCGCTAATGTTGGCGAGTATGCTAATTGCTGGTTAATTGCTAATTGCGATCGGGTCGTAATGTAGCATTTTTCCTGAGACTAGCCATTAGCCATTAGCTATTAGCCATTTGAGTTGTTAGTCAGTTGTCAATGATGCAATTTACTAAAGAAGAACTTACTTTTGCGATCGCAGCCTTAAGTGGTATCAAGTGCTGCGCTTCTACATTTATCACCCAGATCGAGGATGCGGTCACGAAGTGTGGCGTCAGCCGTATCGCTAACCAACCAGATTACGGCTGCGATCCAGAAACCTTACTCGAAAAGCTCGAATCCTGTTCTTTTGAAGAAAAAGATCAGCTTTTCTCCAAAATAGAAGCAATCTGCAAAACACCCGGAGCTTCCCTCCCCAATGAAGCCGAATTGAAAGCCGCAGGACTCCTATAGAAAACCCAACCGTATTGAGGTAAACCCTACTTGATAGGTTGGGTTTACCCAATTGCTTTTTTATCTGTTCCCTTATACTTCCTAATCCCCTATTTCCTAACCCAAAAATTAGGGTGAATACGAATAACTCGGTAGGGTTCTCTTTACTGTCAGTCGAATTGAGTTATTGGCATTATAAAAAGGTAAGCAACTCCAGCGTAACACCGCAGCTAACCCAAAAATTCAGAGATTCAAATCGAGGCAATTGTTACTATGATGATTCGCTATTGGCATCCAGGCATTGAAATTGAAAACGTCCGTCGTCAACTCGATAAAATGTTCGATCAATTCGCTTTAAATGCTCAGAATACTCCTTCTACCTGGCAGCCAGCTATTGAATTAATCGATGCGGGTGATAACCTGATTCTGAAAGCTCAACTGCCGGGTATTGAAGGTAAAGATGTTGAGATTCAAGTAACCCAAAAAGCAGTTGCCATCGTTGGGGAATATCGCACCGAACAAAGAGAAGGCGCTAGACAGCTGCACTCAGAGTTTCGCTACGGCAAGTTCCAAGGAGTTCTGCAATTACCTTACCCGATTCAAAATGACCAAGTGAAAGTTGATTTCACCAATGGTATTTTGACCCTAACCTTGCCCAAAGTTGTCGAAGTTCGCAACAAAGTGGTCAAGATTAACTTAGGAGAAACTGCCCCTGAAGCAGCTAACTAAATTGTTTTCATCTCCCGCCATTGGTGGGGGATGAAACTTTATTTCACAGGAATCAACATTGTCGGGACACGGCATTCCACCAACTTTGCCCTGAGGGACAAAATTTATTGATGCCATGTCCCTACGCCATACCAACTGGGTGCAACACAACATTGTCGGGACACGGCATTCCACCAACTTTGCCCTGAGGGACAAAATTTATTGATGCCGTGTCCCTACGCCATACCAACTGGGTGCAACACA
>NZ_BLAY01000067.1 GCF_020521235.1 Microseira wollei NIES-4236
ACCTTAATATTGCCGTGCCCCTACGCCAAGGGGCACGGCGGGCGAGATATCTGCCAAAAACAGATAACCTTAATATTGCCGTGCCCCTACGCCAAGGGGCACGGCGGGCGAGATATCTGCCAAAAACAGATAACCTTAATATTGCCGTGCCCCTACGCCAAGGGGCACGGCGGGCGAGATATCTGCCAAAAACCGATCACCTTAATATTGCCGTGCCCCTACGCCAAGGGGCACGGCGGACGAAATATCTGCCAAAAACCGATCACCTTAATATTGCCGTGCCCCTACGCCAAGGGGCACGGCGGACGAAATATCTGCCAAAAACAGATAACCTTAATATTGCCGTGCCTGAATTAGAAGTAGGGGCACGGCACGCGAGATATCTCCCAAAAACAGATAACCTTAATATTGCCGTGCCCCTACGCCAATACGCAATTTACGAACCAATCAATCCTCGTCAATAGCTTCATCATCTTCCAATAAACTGTAAGATTCCTCAAATACCTCTGACCATGTCAGGGAAGCCAGTTGACATTTTTTCCCCATTTCTAAAACAGCTTGTTTCATCGCTGATTTAAAACATTTATCCCAAACTGATTCGATATAATTTCGATTCAAACTCGGCATGTCTTCCCGGATATCTTCAATTTCCATCCGAGCATAGTTAATAGTGACAGCCCAGCTTGTTGACCGTTTTTCCGGTTGACATTTCCATTTGATAACATGAGCCATCAACCGCACCAACTGGCTTTTCAGTGCGTGTCTTTCTGTTCTTGACATCGCTTCGATCAGCGCATCTAAACCTTCACTTGCTTCCATAGACTTTCCTTCTCTTAAAAGTTGTTGCACGGCTGTGGCGGTTTGGTAATGGGAGTTAAAGGCTAACCATTCCCATTCTTGTTGAGTTGGCATGGTTATTTTTCCTAGTTTCGTCTCAACTAACTTAGTTTGAAAAACATACTTATTATAACCTTGAAAAATACTTGTGTATACACACTTAAATTGTCTACAATAAACCATTTAAGTGTGTATATACAAATTTATTTATTGCTAGTAACCTATTGCCAATACCCATTTATTGGTATTGAGCCATGAATAATTCCAACAGCCTTGTTTTAGACGGTTTGAAAAATTCTCAGCCTTATGCGATCGTTGCTGTGTTTCCCGAACGCAAACCAAAGGCAGTAGGGCGAACTCGTAACCGCTCCGATGCCGAGGATATAGCAAGGTTTTTGAGCCGAAAGGTTCCAAAAGGCGCATTTTACGTAATTTTTGACCCAGAAGAAAGCTATACCCAAATGGCATCCACATAAGCGAGGCAGAGCCTCTACAATCTCGTTCCCAGGCTGAGCCTGGGAACGAGGAACGAGAAATACAGCGGCTTGCAGCCGCGTGAGGGAAAGCGTTATCGCTTCGTTTGTGTAGCGGCACCCTTAAGGGTGCCGCTACACAAACGAAGGTGTACCTCACTCATTTGCAATCCGCTGTAAATATGTATTTTGTAGGGGCGAAGCATGAGGGCGACAATTGAGCGCGATCTATAACAATCTTTTTTCCCGAATGCTTCGCCCTGCCGAGATCCCGATAGAAAATCAGACTATGCCGCGTTTATCAACCTCTTTTAATGGACTGGCATTCTAGATCCCGATAGAAATTCTGCAATTTCTTGAGAACTGTGGCAAAAGATTAAGAATCATTGCACTAAAACAACAAAATAGTTGTTTAAATTACCCATAAAACCCAATCAGCAAGAGCGTTTGAGACTTAGCTCGCCTACCAAACGCCGTAAAAAGTCTTAACTTTAAGGGACAGCATCTTTAGAGAAAATCAGAAACGTCGTTAAAAATGCTCGCGCCCACCCTTCATCATCGGGCTTACTCAAACAGCGCCAGGGAGAACAGATTATGAAATTAGCTTATTGGATGTATGCAGGTCCCGCCCACATTGGCACTCTCCGGATTGCCAGTTCTTTCAAGAACGTCCACGCCATCATGCACGCGCCTATAGGCGATGATTACTTTAACGTCATGCGATCGATGTTAGAGCGGGAGCGGAATTTCACCCCAGTAACCGCCAGTGTAGTTGACCGCAACGTGTTGGCACGGGGTTCTCAAGAAAAGGTGGTAGACAACATCACCCGCAAGGATAGAGAAGAACGCCCTGATTTGATCGTTCTTACTCCTACATGCACATCGAGCATTTTGCAAGAAGATTTACAAAACTTTGTAGAGCGCGCCCAATTGGAAGCCAAAGGCGACGTGATGCTGGCGGATGTGAACCACTACCGAGTGAACGAACTGCAAGCAGGCGATCGCACTCTCCAACAAATCGTCCAATACTACATCGAAAAAGCCCGCAAGAAAAACGAACTACCCGAAGGTAAAACCGAAAAACCTTCAGTCAATATTATCGGAATTTCTACCCTTGGCTTCCACAACCAACACGACTGCACCGAATTAAAGCGGTTAATGGCAGATTTGGGCATAGAAGTCAATCAAGTAATTCCCGAAGGCGCTTCGGTTCACAACTTGAAAACGCTACCCAAAGCTTGGTTTAACTTAGTTCCTTATCGCGAACTCGGCTTAATGACTGCCAAGTATTTAGAGCAAGAATTCGGCACGCCTTATGTCGATATTGCGCCGATGGGTGTGGTAGAAACTGCCCGTTGCATCCGCAAAATTCAGCAGGTAATTAACGCCCAAGGTGCGGAAGTTGATTACGAAAATTTCATCAACGAGCAAACCTTATATGTATCCCAAGCAGCTTGGTTCTCTCGGTCGATTGACTGTCAAAATTTGACGGGTAAAAAAGCCGTCGTATTTGGCGACAATACCCACGCCGCTGCGATGACCAAAATCCTCGCACGGGAGATGGGAATTAAAGTAGTTTGTGCTGGAACTTACTGCAAATACGACGCCGATTGGTTCCGCGAACAAGTAGCAGAATACTGCGATGAAATTCTGATCAGCGAAGACAACGGTCAAATTGGGGATATGATTGCTCGGATCGAACCCGCCGCCATTTTCGGCACGCAAATGGAACGCCACGTCGGTAAGCGTCTAGATATTCCTTGCGGTGTAATTGCAGCCCCGATTCACATTCAAAACTTCCCGATTGGATACAAGCCATTTATGGGATATGAAGGCACAAATCAAATTGCCGATTTGGTCTACAATTCCTTCACCTTGGGAATGGAAGACCACTTGTTAGAAATATTTGGAGGTCACGATACCAAAGAAGTGATTACCAAGGGAATTTCGGCTGATTCCGATCTGAATTGGACGAAAGACGCGCAAGCAGAATTGAATAAGATTCCTGGATTTGTGCGGGGGAAAGTGAAGCGGAATACCGAGAAATTTGCACGCGATCGCAATATCTCGCAAATCACCGTTGAAGTGATGTACGCTGCCAAGGAAGCTGTCGGCGCGTAGGTTATAATAGTAGGGTGGGTGTTGCCCACCCTATTTGTTAGACGAGGATTGTAGGTATGTCATCTCATGCGATCGCCACCGTAGTAGCCATCATGGAGTCTTTGCCCGAATCTTTGCAAAACCAAGTAGCAGAACATTTACAGGAATATATTTTAGATTTGCAAGATGAACTGAAATGGGATGAGTCTTTCAAGAAAACACAGCAGCAACTTATTAATGCTGCCAAGCGTGCTAAGCAAGAAATTGCTGAAGGAAAGGCGAATTTACTCGATTATGACCAGTTATGAAGTCAGCAACTCTCCCTTCTTTTTGGACTGCTTACAGATCTCTTGATAATGAGATCAGACAAAGATCCCGAAAAGCCTACCGCTTGTGGACAGAAAATCCCTTTCAATCCTCGTTGCATTTCAAATGTATTAATCAAGAAGAAAAATATTTTTTACTAGGGCGTAAATATGAGCAGTAACGCACCATCTGGCAATTCCGCTCAAAATCGAGTCTATACCAGATTTATTAAAAATATAAAAAGAATTAGGATAGTTATTTATCTGATTTTAATTTTTTATTCTTTAGTTGCCGCAGCGCCAGCATTCATCTTTATAAGGCCAGAGAGCTTTTTAGGGGTGTTATTGATTTTTTTATTTCTTGCTGGTTCCTGTAGTTTTGTCTACATTTCAACAGAAGCATTGATAGTATTTTTTGACATTCTAAATCGTATAGAAGAGAATACAAGGTCAATTTCAGGAAGTAGGAGATTAAACGAATGAGTAACGCGCGAGCATTACAAGGGGTGCGATCGCCTTACACTGGAGTCAGATAGCATAGGAGGAGCATAGGTATGTCATCTCATGCGATCGCCACTGTAGTCGCCATCATGGAATCTTTGCCCGAATCTTTGCAAGACCGAGTAGCAGAACATTTACAAGAGTATATTTTAGATTTGCAAGATGAACTGAAATGGGATGAGTCTTTCCAGAAAACGCAACAGCAACTGATTAATGCTGCCAAGCTTGCTAAGCAAGAAATTGCTGAAGGAAAGGCAAAGTTGTTGGATTATGACCAGTTATGAAGTCCGCAACTCTCCCTTCTTTTTGGACTGCTTACAGATCTCTTGATAATGAGATCAGATAAAGAGCTAGGAAAGCTTACCGCTTGTGGGCAGAAAATCCCTTTCACCCTTCGTTGCACTTTAAATGTATTAATCAAGAAGAAAATATCTGGTCTGTCAGAATAACCCGGAGTTATCGGGCTATTGGAATTTTGGAGAATGATACAGTCACCTGGTTTTGGATTGGTAGCCACGATGACTACGAGCGTTTTTTTTCGTAAAAGATTAGCATCGCAACCAAAAACCAGAAGGCCGGAAACCGAAGAGGCGAAAACCAAGCAACCGAAGACTAAGCCCCCGGAAACAAAGAAACCGCAACCCGAAAACTGCAATTCCTGCTCCCATAGCCCAGCACGTTCCAGCTGCGGTAGGCACTGCGGCAAAGGACCGCACTGTAGTCCCACGAACCTCCACGCCGCACTCGGTAATCAGATTCGCCAGTTTCCCAGGAACTTCCGTCACAAGGTGCGCCGTTATAGTTATCGTGCCAGCGATCGCTGCACCATTCGCAAACATTCCCGTGCATATCGTACAGTCCAAACGCATTCGGCAGAAAACTCCCCACCGGCGTTGTTTCCTTGCGGTAAAGTCCCTTTGGCGCAGAACCATAGGGGTAGTATCCGTTGTAATTGACTAAATTGGGGGTAATAGTCTCGCCAAAGTGGAAAGGCGTCGTTGTACCTGCACGACAAGCATATTCCCACTCTGCCTCGCTGGGTAAGCGATAATTTTTCCCCGTTTTTTGCGATAATTTGGCACAAAATTCCACTGCATCTTGCCACGATACTTTTTTTACAGGTCGTTTCGCGCCTTTGAAAATCGAATAATTATTTCCCATCACCGCTTGCCATTGTTCTTGGGTGATGGGATATTTGCCTATAAAGAAAGGTTTGACGGTTACTTGATGTACGGGTTGTTCGGAATCTCTTTCTGTTGAACCCATTTGAAATGTTCCGCCGGGAATATAGACTATTTCCAGCACAACTCCATCCCCTAAGTCTTCGGGAAAAAACTTAGCCGAGTGAGGGCGGCGGCTGATTTCTTCTCCTTTAGCATTTACGGTTATGACATCAAAATTAAAGCTAGGAAGAAACTTATCTAAATTCTGTTTTACTTTTTCTTCATTTCTATCTCGCAGCAGCGAAAAGGCAGCCAATTTCACCTGCATTGATTCATCGCGCCAAGCCTCAATCATCAAATCTAAACCAGCTTCACCATATTTGAGTGCATCCTTTAATGCAGCGATTCGCACTTCAACAATCGGAGAAGCTAAGCGAGTTTTAACGCCAAGAATCCCGCCTAAAACAGCCGCATACAATGGGATTTCAGATTTACCGCCCAGGACAGCATCGTATTCTCTAGGTTGATTTTCATTTTCCATTACGTTATTTCCTTAGATCTAAAACAATACAGCTACTTGATATTGCGGAGTTTCGCTATCATATCGACCTTTCTCTGTTGCAGGGGAACCAATCATAAAAGTACCGCCCGGAATCGATACCATTTCTCAAGTCACCCCGCGCCCTAAATTTTCGCTTTACCTTTCAAAGTTTTGATGACAACTCGCTTCCCGTTGTGCTTTTTGGCTAAATAGGTGATGCCAAACCCACCCTCCCCCAGCTTACGCTCAATCGTGTAGCGATCGCCATATAATCTCTTCCCCGCCACCCAAACCATAATCGCTCAAACCAGGAATACTTTATCCTCCGATTATGCCATAATCGCTATTTTGCTTGTGCGATCGCGCAAGCTATCCTAGTAATAACCATAAGGTAGCCTCTTGGGGATTTGGAGACTAAACGAATGAGCAACGCGATCGCACTCATATCACCCAAGCTGCGATCGCACAAGTTATCCTAGTAATAACCACAAGGTAGCCTTTTGGAGATTGGGAGATTAAACAAATGAGCAACGCGCGAGCATTACAAACCGTTATCGAGTACGTTGAAGCACTTTCGCCGGAAGAACAGGACTTGCTAGTTGAACTCATCCACAAGCGGCGAGTTGAGAAGCAAAGGGCAGAAGTTGCAGAGAATATCGAGCTAACTCTCAGCCAACAAGACAAAGAAACTCTCGAAAAAGCAGCCGCAGCGCAAACTAAAAGCCTGAGCGAGTATCTGCTAGAAGTTGCTCTCAATTTAGCCAAAGAAACTCCAGAAATAGAGCAGATTGTATTGAGCGATCGCGACTGGGAAATCTTCGCATCCGCCCTTGAAAACCCACCTGAACCAAACGAAGCACTAAAAGCAGCCATTAAAGAGTATCAGGAAGAGTATGGAAAGTGGTAACCCATGAAATGGATTTTTTGTGCGATAGATGATGACAGAGTAAGGAGGGAAACTTTTGACTGTGGCGTACCGGAGTTAAATGAATATCTGAAAAAGTATGCGCGACAGAATGATAGAAGAGGAATTGCTAAAACCTTTGTGGCAATTCCTGAAGGTGAAAGTGGAGATGTAGCAGGGTACTACTCTGTCAGCATGGCTGAAATTAAACGCGAGTCCCTACCCGAAAATTATCGGAGAGGATTACCTCGCTATCCCGTACCAGCTATGCGCCTTGGTAAACTTGCTGTTGCTGTTTCCATGCAAGGCAGAGGACTGGGCAAAAAACTGTTGATCAATTGTTTTGAAAAAGCCCTTCGCCTTTCCTCGGAGGTGGGAATATTTGCAGTAATAGTCGATGCTAAAAACCAGCAAGCTAAAGAGTTTTATTTGAAATATGGTTTTATACTGTTAGAAGATGATGAGCTTTCACTTTTTATCCCGATAGCTACAATCATCGGGGTGCTTGAAATCCCTTCCCCATAACTCAGTCAACATCAGGAATTTGGATGCTTGGGGAAAAGTGCGATCGCACTCAAACACCACTAGAGCGATATGCCTCCCTTCCGCTACGAGATCGCATGTTATTTAAGGACTTGTCATCCGCTGAAGTCCACTCAAGATAGGTGCATATTCTTCAGGTGTCAAACTTCCCCGATAGTCCACAATTCGGTTAATATCCAAAACTCTTACCTGATCTAACAAAGCAATAGACGGCGACCTTAAACCTGCAACTCCCGCCGCAAAACGTGGATATAAATCGGGAGAAGCAATAGCCCGCGCTTGATTTCGATCTGTTGTCATTGGAATCACAATTATTAATTCAAAGCGCGGTGTTCCCAGTCGGTTTGGAAAACCGATCGCAATCGCAGGTCGATAACCTTCTTGTTCGCGACCTTGAGGATTTTGTGTGGGAAATCGCACCGTTACAATGTCCCCAAACAGTAAAGAACGATTAGTCATTTCTCAACAATTACTACACCCATACCAGGAACATACTTAACAGGCAAACCCTCACTCATTTCTCCGGGTTGCCAATCGTAAGCGTCGTAGCTTTCCAGGTTAGATAAATCCATCTCTAACCATGCTGTATCTTGTTCTTCTCGTAGGTCATCCTCTACTACAGATAATGATGATTTCTCACGATTTCGGTCGCGCCATATTACGAAATCTAAAAACTCTAGAACTTCTTGAAGTGCCATTTCAGGAAGGCTGTCCAGTTTCTCTACAATCTTTTCTTTGAGGGAATCCATGTTTCTGCTCTATCAAGAGTCTGATTATCTTGGATGATGGGAATCCTGTAAACAAGTGTAGTCTATAATTTAGCTTGCTGCGCTTCGCTTTTCCCCCTAACTCAGTTAAAATCAGGAATTTGGGCGCTTTGCGGAGAAGTGCGATCGCATCTGGGGAGGTTCTGGCGCGATCGCCCTCGCCCACCTCCATTACCTACTTTCATTTCGCTCAAAGGTCGCTAAAATACAATCAATCCCTCTGTCGTGAGGAACCCGAAACGATGTCAAACCCAATCCAGACTACCCAAACAACCACAATTGAGATAACCATGAGTCAGGAACAAAAAGAAGTACTGGAAAACGCTGCCACTATCAGGAGTCTCAGTCTAAGCGAGTATTTGCTTGAAGTAGCTTTGAAGCTTTAGTTTGGCGCACTCTTCCACTAAAATAATCCGAACCAGGAATATTACTCAGTTTTTTCATTACGAATCTCCAAATAGCGGTGAAGATACTCAGAGACAATGCCGTGCAACATCAGATCGCGAGCTGCATTAAAAGGACTATTGGGCGCTAAAGGATGGCGATTCTTAATTACGTGATTCCAGTCATAATCGCCCGTAACTTCACTGACATAAAGTCCAAAATTTTCATCGAATTGCAGCGATAAAACTGCCCTGGCAAACTCATCGCTGGTTAAACAGAAAGAATAAAATACTTTAAACAGTTCGATGGCTGATTCTAAGTCCAAAATCCTTAACCACCGACGCTTCTGAAAATCGACTTCCACCTGTACGGGTTGAATGCTGTTATAGCTAAGTCCTCGCTTTTTTACTTCGTCCAGCCATTGGGGATTGGCTTGCTTTGCCTCCTGATAGTCGAGGATAAAATTGTAGAGAATGAGGTCATGCTCCCAAAAAGCATTATTCGCTAAGTCACTGACAGTGCGAGGATAGAGATGGGCTTTCTCAATCCTTAGATCTGGGCCATTATCAATCAGAAAATTGACAATATTAGAACCGAGTCCCAAGTGTCGCACAATCAGATAGGCGGCTTCCGGCGAGACAAAATTATTGATGAAAAAAGCAGCCGACTGGTGCATGAGTTTGTAAGCGCTGAATTGAAAGGGTAGCAAGCGCTTTGTTGTCATAATTAAAGCTAGGGATATATTCGCAAAAATTTTGATCGGGATTAATAGATAATTGCGAGTCCAGCTTTGTAAATCCCGCACCATGTAGGCTTTGGCAACTGGATCGACTGGAATGGATGCGTCCAAATAAAGAGCATCCCAGACATTGGGGTTGGCGCGATCGCGTGGCTGTGGCGTCCAAGGCATCACCGATTCGGCTTTTTTTCCCTTGCCAACTGCTTCTCTAGTTTCAGTATAAGGTTGCATTATCGAATTTCCTCCAGTTGCAGCAAGTATAAACGAGCAGTAACTTGAGCGGTTTTAACAATGCGCCTCGCAATTTCTGGAGTCATCCATTCCGCATTGATTAAAGCATCCAGCTTACCGATATGAGATTCATCATTTACGCCGTGATAAGCCAGGAAAGAAACTTGTTCGTCAGTGAGACTCAACTTTTGTTTAATTTGTTCTGCCCATTTGGCAGCCAAGCGATTACCCAAACCTTCAATAATAAACATGCTGCCAATCAAATCAACAGGATTTTCTCGCGAAGCTTGATGGAAAATAAACGCCGAAAGCGCCTCGCTGCCAATATTTTTTTCAGCCTCAACAATCTCTGACAAATTGCCCCCAACTGCCACATAATTGCGTTCCAACATTTGGTAGTCGCGATGCTCATCTTGAGCATGACCGATAAACGTAGAACGCCGGCGAAAATCTATCATATTAGAAGCAGCACGGGCAATCCACCGCGCCCCTTCTACAACTTGAGGACGCAAATTCCGCAGCATAGCTTTGTAATCTTCTAGGGTAAAATCGCCTCGATTGAGTTGGCGAATAATCAAGACAGAATTCAATTTGCGTTCAAATTCTAGCCATACTAAAGCTAACTGGCGCAATAAAGTAGCTGAAACTGATTCATCTGCGGGGCTAATAGTAGCGGGAGCGAATTGGTTATCTGTAATACCTTGCACATCGCTGACTAAACCCGTTGCTTCCACAACAGTTAACATCATGTAAGCAGTTGTAAAACGACCGCTTTCAGGGACAAAACAGAATATTTTTTGACCTGGTTGCAATTTGCCAGAATAAAATAGTTCTTCCAGCATTAAGTAAATGGAAGCACAGCCAGTATTTCCCCGCGTGTAGAGGTTCGTAAACCACTTAGATTCGGGAATCATGCAGCCTGCTTTAGTCAGCAATTCGACAATTTGCCCCCGGAAGAAATGGGAGGAATAATGACACAACAACCAGTCAATTTCTTCAGGTTTGACGCGCCCCGCTTCAATCAACTTCAACCAACCTTCTACGCCCAATTTAATTACATTATCCAGCAACCGAATATTCTGCCGCAAGTTAATCGCCCCCTCGGCGGCGGCATCTGCATAAGAAAGATAATCCATCCAACTTTTTTGCCCAGTTTCCTCGGTTGTTCCAGCATACATGCACAAGGGGTAAGCATTGGCATGGGAAATTAATTCAATCCACTCTATTTTTAAACTGATACCTTGAGAATTAGGGTGATTTTGTAGGAGAAATGCTCCTGCACCATCAGAAAGCATCCAGCGCAGAAATTCTGTATCAAATGGCAATACACTACCAGATTTTAAAGCAGTTTCAGCTTCAAATTTTGTGTTTTTAAACAAGCGAGAAGCAAACTCAGAAGCAACGGCAACGGCTGTCTGTTTTCTACCTAAACCAATCTGAGAAGCGGCGTAGTTTAATGCTGCTATACCGGCACAACAGACACCTTGAGTCGAAATAATTTCTAGGGGCGATAACTCTGGTAATTCGCCGTGTACCATACTGGCAAATCCGGGTACTAATAAGTCTGGCCAGCTAGTAGCGCAAGCTAGTAAATCAACTTCAGCTAGGTTTAAATTAACCTGTAATAAGGTATCGCGTACCGCATTAGCTGCCATTTGGCTATTAAGATAAGTGGTGTTTTGCTGTTTATCTATTGCGTAGTAACGCTGCTGAATTCCGTTGTTTTTGAGGATGCGATTTTTGACCTTAGAAGGACGTCCGTTAATTTTACCTAAGTAGTCTTCGATCTGGTCATTGCCAATAGGATCTCCAGGCAAAAATTTGCCGATGCTGTTGATATAGATACTGTTCATAGTCAAGCTTTTGAGTAGCAGTCAATTTAATGTAACTCTACTTAAATCTTATTTAAGATTCCAGTAAAAAGGACAGTTTAAATAATTGGCACAATGAAAAAATTCTAGGCATATCTTAGCTAGAGGCTTGACAGATAGCGTCGGCCTTGTCTACTCTAGTTCGGGTAAGGTTTGTACTTAAAATGTTCGTCAGTCGTGCTAGGGCTAAAAAGTAATTATTAATGTGACACTTAAGAAACTGTCATGAAATAAGTTGATAAAAAAGAGTCGCTGTTATATACATTGTCAAATGTCTAATCGTAGCGAAATATCTTGGATCTTCCCGATCTCAGGTAAGCAATGGAATGGATTTTTTGGGCGATAGATGATGCCACAATCGTCAAAGTGCTTGAATAAACAGAAATGCGATCGCTTCCTCACTCCCCCTCCTTCTCTTCCACCACTTCCACCTCTTCTTCTACTTCCTCCGCCTCAAAATCAACCTTCTCATAAATATCAACCAGCGGCACTTCTAACCCGAAGGAATTAAACAATAACCCAGCATCCTCTTCATCGTACTCGCAATAAGACCACCGCTTATTTGACTGCTTAGAAAATTGTTCGATTGCGATCTTAGTCTGAGCGATCGCAATATATTCTTGAAATGTCGGAATAGTTCTGTAATAACTAAACTTGTCGCCTCGATCGTAACCTTTCGTCGATTTCGATAAAACTTCAACAATTACTTGAGGATTGGTAATCGTATCCTTGCGATTATCGTGATACTCAGGTTTACCTGCAATAACCATCACATCAGGATAAACATAGCTTCTGATTCTGGGTATCCACAGACGCACGTCACTCATAAAAACATCGTATTCCTGTCCTTTAAGTGCAAGACGCAACGCAATGCTCATGCTAAGCGCAATTCGGTTATGATTTGTAGTTCCACCTGTCATGGGAATAATTACTCCATCATGATATTCACTTTTATATTCTGCTGCTTCTTCCAGGGCTAAATATTCCTCTGGCGTGTAGTAGCGTTGTTCCATTGGTAGTAAAGTAGCTGTCATAGTTATCTGCTCAACTTAATTATTGTCTTACATCTAGTTTAACTTAACTAGACAGAGCGATCGCTTTCTCACTCCCCCTCCTTCTCTTCTATCACTTCCACCTCTTCTTCTACTTCCTCCGCCTCAAAATCAACCTTCTCATAAATATCAACCAGCGGCACTTCTACCCCGAAGGAATTAAACAATAACCCAGCATCCTCTTCATCGTATTCGCAATAAGACCACCGCTTATTTGACTGCTTAGAATATTGTTCGATTGCGATCTTAGTCTGGTCAATCAGAATATACTCTTGAAATGTCGGGATAGTTTTGTAATAACTAAACTTGTCTCCTCGGTCGTAACCTTTGGTAGATTTCGATAAAACTTCAATAATTACCTGAGGATTGATAATCGTATCCTTGCGATTATCGTGATACTCAGGTTTCCCTGCAATAACCATCACGTCGGGATAAACATAGCTTCTGATTCTGGCTATCCACAAACGTACATCACCAATGAAAATATCATAGTTCTGTCCTTTGAGAGCCAGTTTTAACGCAACGTAAGTGTTTCCTGCAATTCGGTTATGATTTGTAGTTCCACCTGTCATAGGAATAATTACCCCATCGTGATATTCGCTTTTGTCTTCTGCTTTTTCTTCTAGTGCGAGATACTCTTCTGGCGTGTAGTAGCGTTGTTCTGTTGGTTGTAGAGTCGCTGTCATGATTTTTCCCCAACTTATACTATGTCTTGAATTTAGTTTAACGCGCGGGGAGATTGGGGCGCGATCGCACATACAATAGCTCTCTCCAATAACTCTTGTGGGGTGGGCATTCTGCCCGCCTTTGAGAGTAGTTATTGGAGAAGTCTAATCAACAGCGATCGCACCCACACAAATTACATGCGATCGCCCAGCGTGCCGGATGGCATATCGCTTTGCATTTTCTTAGGCATCTCCCCAGGATCGAAAACAACAATCAATTCAGCCCCAGGAATCAATTGTTGCAAAATTCTCAAATGACCATCTGCATCAGACCAATTGCGAAATCGACCCACAACAATTCTTTGCAAATTTGGCAGCAGACGCACAATAATCCAAGGACTAAGACGTTCTCGGTGCAGCATAATAAAAATATCTCCTTTTTCAATTGGAGCCAGAGCCAGTCCGTGCTTTTCCAGGGCGAGGGGCTGGCTTCTGACTTTTTTAGGCACTCAACTCTTGCACCAATACACCGGGCGGGCGGGACGCCCACCCCACAAGAGATAGTTTTTCTTGTGGGGTGGGCGTCCCGCCCGCCCCACTTATTGCAGGTGCAAGATTTGATTTACCTCATATTATTACACGGAGTTTGCGATTTAGCACATAAAAAGTGGCTAAAAAGTGGCTAATGCCTCGCCCTTGAGTGGAAGCCTGTACCATAGGGAGCGATAGCAAAATGCAAATGTTGACAGTCAGCACCCCGCTCTGAAGAGACGGGGCTTCATGCCCAGAAACTTCAGGTAGCTGACGGGCCTAAGTCAAAACTTGCCTACGTTATTTAGGTCACGACACCCTGGGATGCTCTCGCTAGTCCCCTGCTCTGTCGCTAGTGGTTAAACAGTTTTACGAGGGGTAAGACAGTGCTGCTAGCCTAACAAGCCTAAATAACATTGGCGAAGCTAACTTAACCCGTTTAACGGAGTTTTGGGGGCAACCATACCCCCACCCCTTTTTGGGGAACGGCGGTTAAAACCGCTCCTGTCCTATTTCATCCCCCACTTAAAAGATGGGGGCTTGCATACTCCCGGTGGTTTAAGGTGAGCAAGCGCGTCTACGTAACGCTTCCCGATTCAGTGTACGAAGCCCTAGAGCGATGGGCTGATAAACAAGGCAGACCGACAGCGAACCTGGCTGGTTTTCTGATCGAAGTGGCTGTGTTGGAAGCCCAAAAAACTGGCGAAATACCGCCGCAACAAAAAAAGCCCCCAGAGGGGCCAAAGTGATGGAGGAGCGTTCGCGCAAGCGAAGGGAGGCATATCGCGCACTTGCAGCTGTAGGGGTGCGATCGCTCTATCCTCACCACCAGCGCAGGATTATGTTAGATTTGGCGGCATCCGGTAGCTATGATGCCACAGGTTTACTCAACAAAGACTCTTTTATTTTTCCTCTGCATCGGATGACACAGAAACATCGATATCGATAGTCTTATCCACCTGACTATCCAAAGCAACATCTTGACGTTTTGGTTTAATTTCAGATAATTTTTCCTTCGCTTTTTCTGTTACCGATTGAGCTTGATCTTTGACTTGCTCGCTTAGTTCCTTCGCTTTTTCCGTTACCGATTGAGCTTGATCTTTGACTTGCTCGCTCAATTCCTTAGCTTTTTCCGCAGCCACTTGAGCTTGATCCTTAACTTGAGCGCTCAATTCCTTAGCCTTATCACCTACAAATTGAGCCTTATCTTTAACTTGCTCCGTCAACTGTTGACCGCCGCGCTTCAGCGAATCCAGATCGAGCTTAGTTTTCTGGAAATCTTCCTTAATAAACTCAGCCGCCTGACTGACTTTTTGACTTAATCCGGGAGTAAACAGCTGCGGCTCTTGAACAGCACCATCTGCCACGATAACGCGCTTGCTACCAATGCTGGCTATCGCTGAAATCGGTAATATATAAACCCCATCCAACCTGCCGCGCCACCCGCTAGAAACAAATAAATAATTTACCACCGCACCCGTTTCGGGGACGAATAGATAGTCCGATACCTTACCAACCTTATTGCCAGCATCAGTCCAGATTTCGTGACCGATCAAAGTACGAGGTGATTCTGGTTTCGCCGGATCGTTTGCATCTGGGTTGAGGTTTACGATAATGCTATCAGCCCCAATCGATTCAATTTCAGCCCAAGCAAACGATCGCTTCTTGCTGCCAAGGATACCAGACTTGCAAGTAAAACCCACTACTTGATGCTCGCGCACAGAAAGCCACAGTTCGTTGACCCGACCTACTTCCTCAGCAGTACTGCGATCCAGCACCAACCGATTGAGTAACTCACTTTGCTGTATAACTTGTTGTTGCGTATTCATAAACCAACTCCAAGGCTGTTTGAATCAGAGCGAGTCCGGTAACACACCCATCGTGACATCCTCCCACACTAACCGCAAGCGGTATAGTGTGGGCTTCCAAGACTCACGCCCTGGATTTCCTGGTTGTTCCCTTACGGGGTTTCGACACTTGCCTAGACTGAGTTACCCCAGTCCCCGGTAGAGCGTCTGCACAGGCAGTTTCCATTCCCGTCTGTCCAACGGTACTAATTAATTGAATTCCTCGGTTTCGTATGTTTTGACCTGCTGCTACATCCCTATCAGTTTTATATCCACAATGAGGACAATTATGAATTCTCACACTCAGGTCTTTTTTGACTTCACCACCACATTCAGGACACTGTTGAGAAGTCCCCCTCGCATCAACTTCGGCAAAGAACTTTCCACGTTTCCAACACACATACTTGACGATGGTTCTAAACTGACCAAACGCGGCGTCAAGCATATGTTTACCAAACATTCCCTTTGCACTGGTTCGATAGTCCAAGTCTTCCATGAAGATCGCGTCACCAGCATCACAAATGGCATGAGCTTGTTTGTAGTGAAAATCTTTCCTCGTATTGTCGATTTGGTGATGAATTCGAGCTACCTTGATTCTGGCTTTCTCGTAATTGAGCGACCGCTTCTTTTTCCTAGAGAGTCTACGTTGCAGCAATTTCAGCTTACTTTGCAGACTCTTAAAAAACTTGGGCGGTTTTACGAGAACACCATCACTGGTTGCCAAGAATTTCTCCAGTCCCACATCTACCCCAATGGGATGACCATGAGGGGTTGGGTCAGGAACAGTAACATCACATTGCAGCGAGATAGAGGCATACCATTTATCGGCTTTCCTCAAGATTCGCACCTGTTTGACCACAAATCCTGCTGGGATGGGTCGGTGCAAGTTGATGGGGATGGCCCCAATCTTGGGCAGCTTAATATGAAGGTTCGTTACAGGGTTTTCTTTAAATTGAGGAAACAGCAACGACTTAAATTGCCCGTAATTCTTAAACCTGGGAAAGCCAAATCCTCTGTGTTGAAAGTATTTCCATCCAACGTGCAGTTGCTTAATCGCTTGTTGGAGAACCCCAGAAGGAACTTCGCTCAATCTAGGAAATTCCTTCTTGGCTTTAGGCAAGTTGTTAAGTTGTTGGATTTCGTTCGGAAATTTCAGTTCAGTAGAGAGGATGTACTCTTTCTCGATGGAGCATCTATCCACCAGACACTTCCGACTATCGCACCAATCTTTTATCTCCCGCAGGGCGTAGTTGTAAGCGCTGCGACAGATATCCATCCACTCAATCAGTGTTTGTTCGGTAGCGGTGTCTGGATAGATTCGGTAGCGGTGGGTGATAGTCAGCATTCCAGTATTATACTGGGTTTACCGAACACAATTTAACCTTTAAATGTTAATTTAAGGGTTGTTGAACCCCTTAAATTAACTTGGGGAGCGAGTGTGGTCTTGGGGGTTTCCCCCATGAACATCTCGCGTGGAGTCCATGTATCCCACGCCAAATTAAAAATTATGGCGTGGGTCTTATAGCTCCCCCAAACCCCCACGAAAAGATAAATTGACGCCTCAAACCTGGCTACTAAGTTAACGCGCCTTGCCGAATGGGAATCTCAATAATAAACTCAGTTCCCTGTCCCGGTGCTGAAACGCAATTCAATCGACCACCGTGTTTCTCAACCACTATTTTGTAACTAATTGACAAACCCAAACCCGTACCTTTGCCCACAGGTTTCGTGGTAAAAAAAGGGTCAAACAGCTTCTGGCGGGTCGATTCTGTCATTCCCGGTCCGTTATCTGCAATCCGAATCCCTACCCAGTCGCTGTTTATGACTTCGGTGCGAATCCGAATTTGGGGTGAGGAGTCTGGGGAATCTTCTGAGGACGCATCCTGCATCCTATCCCCACAATCTTCTTCCAAAGCATCGATGGCATTGCTGAGAATATTCATAAACACCTGGTTCAGCTGCCCAGCATAACAGTCCACCCGTGGCAAGTCCCCGTACTCCTTAATCACCAAAATACCGGGATGTTCTGCTAGAGTCCCTCGTTTCCGAGATACCCCCTGGGGACGCAATCGGTTCTGTAAAATCAGCAGAGTGCTATCAATCCCCTCGTGCAAGTCAACTGGCTTCATTTCCGCCTCATCCAAGCGCGAGAAGCTTCGCAAGCTCAGCACAATTTGGCGGATACGCTCTGCACCCAGATGCATCGAAGCCATCAATTTGGGTAAGTCGTCCAGCATAAAATTGAGGTCGATCGCTTCTGCCTGCATTTGAATTGCAAGGCCGGGGTGGGGATATTGCTGCTGATAGAGCTGTACTAGGCGCAACAAACCTTGGACATATTCAGTTGCATAAGGGAGATTGCCGTGGATGAAACTAACCGGGTTATTGATTTCGTGCGCCACACCCGCCACCATCTGTCCCAAACTGGACATTTTTTCCGTCTGAATTAGATGAGCTTGGGTATTTTGAAGTTCGTGCAGCGCTCGCTCTAGTTGCTGGGTTTGTTGCCTCAGTTGCGCTTCCGATTGCCGCAAAGCCGCTTCTACCCGCTGGCGAGAGGCAATATCCTGTTTTAGAAGTGCGTTAGCTGCTCGTAGTTCAGCAGTCTGTTCCTCGACCTGTCTTTTTAACTCGTCGTTGGCTTTTTGTAGCGCTACCTCAGCTCGCTGGCGTTCGATAATCTCTTGCTGCAATCGTTCGTTGGTTTTCCTTAATTCCGTTGTACTTTCTTCGACAGCTTGCTGTAACTCTTCAATAACACCATACATTTCCGTTGGGGAAAGCACTTGCAGCAAGCTCGTCTGGGAAAGTACTCCCAGCAGTTCTCCTTCATCCCCAGTGACAACCAAGCGCCGCACGTGTCGTCGCTGCATTTCTTGGTAGGCAACCCACAAAGATTCTGTTGCTCCCAGACAAAACGGTGGAGTACTCATTACGTCTACTGCCTGCATCTGGGATAAATTCAGCTCCAGCGCCTGAAACTCCACGATATCCCCTTCTGTGACGATTCCTACCGGGATGCAAGATGAGGAAGAAAACGGTTCGAGTGGGAGACAAGGGAGAGCGGGGAGTGTTTCATTTATATTCCCCGTGTCCCCCTGTCCCCGCGTCCCCCCTTCTCCTTCTCCCCTCTCCTCCGTAATCACCACACAACTAACCCGATGCTGAGCCATTAGCTGGGCTAAACTCAGCACCGACGCCGTTGCTCTGGCATGAACGACTTCGGTTGTCATGACGTCCGCCACGTACCACAATCGGGTCAGTAGATTTACGGGTTGCATCCCTCTGCCAATACTTACAGGCGTTACCACACCCATCAGCTGACCCTGCTTGTCCATAATTGGCAGGTGGCGAATCCGGTACTGGCGAAAGATTGAGAGTGCCGTGAAGATATCTTGAGAGTCTGATTGTGTCAGGGTAATTACTGGATGGGTCATCACCTGAGCCACCGTAAATTCCCTTAAATTCATTCCCAGCGCAGTCAGCCTGACAATATCCCTTTCTGTAAATATCCCTACTAATTGCCCTCGTTCCATTACCAAAGCACAGCTAGCTCGTTTGAGACTCTGGAGGGAAGATGTGCTTGCTTCGACTTCTGACAATGGATGCGATCGCGTTACCGAGCAACTGCTTCTCACCTGACTCATCCGCGCCATCACCTCGATCGCGGGAGTGTCAGGATCGACAATCAGGACATCAGGCTCGATGGCACGCCTTAGATCCAAAGAATAGATGCGGGGGCCGTTTAGCTGCATGGTTCGTTGGCTGCGTGATGATTGCCACATCACAATTCTTTGATGGAGACATTGTATGCTGCTATCCGGTCAGCTTTGCAGCTATTCTTCATTATGCCTACTGAAGCCACCCCATGCCGTCCATGCGAGGGGGTTCACGCCTCGCTTTCAACCTCTCTGGAGACTCTCCCTATTTCTAGGTACAGCATCGGTGAGTCTCAGTATTAGGAATTAAAACTTTTGTGGCGACTCGCTCTGACTGGACGAGGTTTTCCAAAGCAAGAAGGAACTTGCCCTCCTACTCGCAAGTTAATTGTTGCGGTCGCCTGTCTGCTTGCCGCCAGCAGGAACGCTTGGGCACCCGACCACGCCAGAAAAGCATTGTCTACTTGGAGCAGTACAAATCTCTCTGACCAAGAATTCCGCCTTCACACTTGTGGACGCTAGTTGATATCGTTGACCGTTGCATCGGAATTAATCCCTGTAGGAGCAATTAGCAAGCGAGCAATTAGCAATTACCCAGAAAGGCCGATCATTCCGATGCAACCGGATTTGATATGAGAGGTTTTTCTTTTTTTTGGTGACCCATTGATGACAAGTTTGAGATAACTTAGTTGTCTGTGTGGAAAATTCGACCACGTGAACGCCAGCGCTTTGGGCCTGTGCGTTTCAAATCAGATACGAATTCTCCCGTTGCACAGCGAAGCACAGACTTTCCGAATAGTTTTTGTCAAGCTTTGTAGTCAAGCTTCTCTAACTTGATTGTGTTTCCCAGACTCAGAATCTCATCAACTAATCTCCCGTGTAATGACTTGCGATGCGCGCGTCAATTTTTTTCCAGGTTAGCCAAGGCACTTCTTGTTGATAGGTAAGCTTTAGAATCGTTCCACTTTTTGCAACCTTTTTTGACAGTTCCTTTTTTCTTTTTCCCTTTGCTGTCAACAAAGTCGGCCAAATTGTAGTTATCTGGATTTGCTAATGGCTAATGGCTAATAGCTAATGGTAGAACCGAAAAATATTCCCATAAGCAATTAGCAATTAGCCATTAGCAACCCACGATAGTTATAACTAGCAACTTGGGTTATGTACTGTGACGCGAGGTTTTGGCAAGAGTAATCTCTCCAAAACTCGCTCAAGTTTTTACCCAACTACAGAATTGGGCACATCTCACCCAAAGTTTTTAGTTGTCACCCCGTAATTTTAATTGTCTAGGTTCCGACCAGTTTATGCCGGAAAGCGCTGTTCACCACGCTGCTATGACCTGTGAATTTGAGTCAAAGCAACCGATGGTTATTCGGTATGTTAATCATATCATTTCTGTTGGAAATAGCAGCAAACGTCGTCAACAGAAAAGTTAATTTTAGGGTTATTGAACCCCGTAAAATTAAAGTGAGGGAGTCCATGTATCCTATGCCTCCCTATCGGGTAGGACGTCGGTCAAAGAGCTAACCCAAGCCCCCTCGAAAGATAAATTGTTATTGATAGCGATGTCCGACTCTTGGCGCGGTTTCATCGCTTTACCTGACCGATGGTTTTCAGGCATCGGTTACAGTTGGGTCTTCCCGGTTGTCGCTTCGGGGATTGACCAAAGTGTCTCTTGATTTGTCAGGCTGTGGTTCGACGGGCGATCGTTTTTGGGAGATGATTTTTTGCCCCTCCATCACCTCTGCCATTCCCAGGTGGATTTGGATTTGAGGCCCGGAGCGAGCTAAGCGAATCAAAGCACCATCTCCGATCGGTGCTTCGCTGATGCGTTTCCCATCTAGGTAAGTACCGTTTGCACCCAAATTAACTATTTCCCAGGTAGAACCCCGACGACGCAGTTCTACGTGGTGGCGGGAAACCACGGCGCTGTACAGAATCACTTGGTTATCGGTAGCACGCCCGATGCGAATCACCGATTCCTCCTCAAAAGACCAAGTTTGAATCGGGATTGACTGAAGCGGATGTAGAAGGTTTAGCGTAATCACATTAACAGTCTCAACTCTCTTAGATCGAGCTACGAAAGTTGGAACAAAAATGTTACCAGGTCACCTTTGCCCAGAGAAATGCGATCGCCCGGTCGCAATCGATGTCGGTTTCCCGTTGGCAGGGGCGTGTGGTTAATGTAAGTCCCGTTGGCACTCCCCACATCTTCGATATAGTAACTATCTCCCTCTACCCTAATATCGGCATGAACGCGGGACACTATCTCTGAATGGGGAAATCCGGAAACATCGATGTCCGGCGGAATCTGGTCGTTGGGCTTGCCGAGGTGGATAATAGATAAATTTTGTGGCAACTCAATCGTCTTTTGGGTTTGGACGTGCAGCAATCCTGCCGTCTGCTGCTGCAATTGAGTTTTACCCCCAAAGGCAAAGCTAGGCGGTGCAACGGTGGGGACGTTTGAAGACGGTATGGGTTCGCTCTCTGGCGCCATGGGCGGCGGCGTCACCCTTGCGGGTGCAGGAGGACTGGTACTGGGTGGTTGCGGATCGGGCAATGGAGAACTCATGCTCACAGAATCGGGTTGAACCAAAGGATCGGGTGCCACTAAATCTGGCAAGGGTACCTGTGCTGTCGGGGCGACTGTTGGAATAGCGGCAGCCACTGTCTCTGCTGCGCCTGTGATACTGCCACCAGGGCGCAAGTCAAAGCCACACTGACCGCAGAAGCTAGCATCTGTTTGCACGGAGGTGCCACAGTTCGGGCAACTGGTCGTTGCCGGTAAGGGTGTATAACAAGCTTCGCACTGAACCGCTCCGTCAGGGTTTTGGTGGTTGCAATTCGGGCAAACAATCATCTTTCTTCCTGCCTGGAGAACAACGCTATACCGCTTTGGCGGTGGGAGGAAAGGCAGGGCAGGGTTTGTGCCTTTCCACAATTAAATTAAGTACTGGTCTTTTTGGTTCAGGAACCAGCAAACCTGGCTCGGATTTCACAGGTATTGTCAGCCTCAACAATGTTAGCAGTCGGTACTATCCAAGCAGCACTGGCTTAACCCTAATTGCCTGTTTAACCACTCGGTTCTAGCATCTCGGACTGGCGGGAGCATTTTTTGGTAGGAACTTGAACGCTTGCCACCAACGTAGGTATTGCTAAGAGAGTTTGGTCAGCTAGGACTTTTGCCAGCCCCCGTCACACCTATTAAAGTTGGCGGTGGGTTACAGATAGAATATTCCCTGCCCTGGAAACGATCCTAGAGGAATTCGGGTCAAACCGGAGCTAATCAAAGTCAAATCTTTTAATCACAGCGAATTTTGTCAGCCCACGAATTTCAGTTCTTGACCTGCTGACTCATCAAGTAGCCACCACAACTCTCCTACGGGTTGAATTAGCCGACTTGGGTAGGTCATCTCATCCCCTTGTGGGGCAAATATCTGGGCTAAAGCAGGTCGCTTGTTAGCACCAGCTACTACAAAGATGACGCAACGAGCCGAGTTAATCAGCGGTGCGGTAAAAGTTAACCGGGGCTGACCGTCTTTATTGCCAACAGCAATCAAGCGATCGCTTACTCCCAGTGCCTCTGTATGGGGAAATAACGAAGCTGTATGTCCATCATCTCCCATTCCCAGCAAAATAATATCCAATGCCGGAAACTCCCCTGGTGGGGTTTTGAAGAACTCGCTTAACTCGGCTTCATGTTTGGACGCATCAACAGCGGGGTCGCCTGCATCTGTAGGCATGGGATGAATATTAGCTGCTGGGATATTAACTTTGTCTAACCAAGCGCGACGAGCCATCCCTTGATTGCTATCGGGATGATCTGGCGGTACGTAGCGTTCGTCACCCCAAAAAACGTGGATTTTTTCCCAAGGTAGATCAAGATTTGCGATCGCTTCGTACAATGGCTTCGGCGTACTACCACCAGACAGGGCGATCGTACACCGCCCGCTCAAGGAGATTGATGACTGCATTTGAGCCAGGACAAGTTCGAGCGCGCGCTCGATCAAGCCTGCCATAGTGGGTAAAACTTCGACCTGCTTGCCCATTGTTATTGTCCCCATCAGCTTATGTTATCCGCGTCTAGCTGATCTTAGGCGAAGAGAACCCACTCTGCGATCGCCATTACTACAATTACTTCAATGTTTATCCTGTGGGGAGCGCGCGATCGCAGGATGTCAAGATGCTGGTACGATCTAAAAAATTATCGGCGTTGTACGCTTGCTGCACTTGATCGCACGAGGGTTAGAGCGCTCACACCTAAGCTTAGAGTCTCGTGAATGGTCAACGGATAGTTTAAATTAAATGTTTAGGCAAAACTTCGGGATCATTTGTCAAGCGACTTCTTAACCCAAAATGGTAGATCCGAGAAACGACCTCACCAAACAGGCTCGATCGGGTAGCATAACCGCGATTATCCAACTTCTGAATGAAGACCTGGCTTCCATTGGTGTCAGAGCCAGAGCCGTGCGCGATTCTGACCTGTTGCAACTTCTCTGCGAGGCTGAAACCGTCGAGCAGCTCGAACAATCCACTTTGGTGGAGCGAATCCGGCAGATTTTGGAGTTTATTGGGCCGCGCGATATCCGTCGCGTCAAAATTAACACTCGCCTTGTCCGAGAACAGCAGTTACTCTGGTTGCAAGAAATTAACCGCGAAAGAGAAAATCAGCTGCTTTGGTTTGAAGAAATTAAATTGGCAAGGCGCAATCCTTTGATGGGTCTGGTAGCCGATCTGAGGGAGCGTCAAACCGGGTCGATGAAGCAACCCCTACCCAAACCTTCTGCCTCCCCCATTGTACGGCATCGACGCCAACTGAGGCGAGGCATGATGGCTGGGGTAGTCATGAGCATATCGCTGCTGCTGGTTGGCTGGGGTTTCTATAAGTGGTTTGGCCCAAAACAGGCAGATTCAACGCCAGTCAATGCCAATTCCTTCATCGATGCCTCTCTCCAAACGAGTCAAACCGACTCCGCCAGTGACCCCTTTGTTGCCGCCGTGCGAATGGCCGAGCAAGCTTCCGCAGAGGGTAGAACCGCCCAAACCCCAGCGCAGTGGTTAGAGATAGCGACTCGTTGGCAAAAGGCTTCAGATCTCATGGCTCTTGTGCCTTTCGAGGATAAGCGCTACCAGACTGCTCAAAACCGCAAGGTACTGTATCGTAAAAATAGCGAAGCAGCTCTGCAAGAAGTAGAAAGAAGGCGTTCCTAGTTTTAACTTGGTCAAAAATAGCTAAAATATCAGTCTTGAGCTTCAAAGCATTCAAGTTCAAGGTTGAGCGCGAGGCAACCCCTAGAGGGACAAGGTTGGCTCGCGCGATTTGTGTAATTGCCCTGAGCAGCGGGGATCTGTGACAAATTGACGCTTCAAAACAAAAAAATTATCAAAGCAGCCAATCGTAGAGAAATCACTGATGTAGAGCCGTTTGGAAAAGGATAATCTAGTGCAAAAGCCAGGTCGGCTCTGGTCAAGTGGCGCTCGAGCAATTAACGTCAGCTCCCTGCCTGCTAAAAATCTCACCTCCTGCATCAATGCGATGTAGCTGGCACGACCAAAACAAGCTTCGCCGGTGGCTGAGTGCGGACATTTAAACATAATCAAAGGGCTTTACAGGTCATGGTAAATTCGCAGGAGAAGACAAAGGCGACAGGCAAAAAGAGTCGCGCTGTCAAGCTAGCAGAAATAGAGTCGTTCGCTTCCCCCAGGAACAGCTGTTTTGAACCCGTTCTGAGGCCGGAATCTGTCTACCGACTTATGCAGCAGGAGAGCGATTATTTCGATTTAGGGGCAAAAATTACGCAGAAAATGCTCAATAGCCCCGATCCGGAAGCGGTTTTGTTAGAACTACCCGGTGCGATCGCTGACGGTTTTGGGGTGGAATACTGCCTAATTGCTCTGATCGCTAGCGATACAGCCACGGTGGAGAAGGCATATTGCTATCCCGGCAATCCTGTCGCAACGCAACAGGAGCGCTTAAATCCTGGACTGTCCAATCTGGTTAAAGCAACGATGCTGGCAAGGAAAAATCCCTTGGCGATCGCTGATACAGGCGCAGTTGAAATCGGTCAATCATCGCTAAGTAAGCTCGAAGACAAGCCTTTTGGTGCTGTTTTGGGGACAACAACCCAATTTCAAGGTCAGGTTAATGGGGTAATCCTCTTGATGCGTACGCGCCCCTACAATTGGACTTTACAGCAAAAAGAACAACTACTAGCCTTATCAGGCTCAATAGCAATGGCCATTTCGCAAGCTCAACTCCACAGACAGGTTCGTACCTCACTCAAGCACCAGAATCTGCTCAACAACCTGACGATGGCTATCCGTAGTTCTACGGATCTGGATCGGATTCTCAACTTGGCGATTGATGGCACAGCGCGCACGCTTGAGGTGGAGCGGGGTCTAATCTTGCTATTGAAGTATACAGACTCCCAGTTGAAAAGTAATTCCCAGGGGCGCCCTCCCAGGGCTAAAGTAACAGTTGCTTGTGAATGGTCTGCTTTTGACCAATCAGAGGAAAATCAAAATGTTGGGACTTTGTTAAACCAATCGTTTTGGTTAGCCGAATGCGCTCTATGCCAGCAGACTTTCAACAACTCGCCGGCGCTAACGGTCATTGCTGACAAGCCAGATTTTAAGGATCAGCCTCAGGCTGGCATTGCCCCCATTTTCGCTCAAAATGTTATGCCATCCCTGCTACTGGTTCCCTTGGAAAGTAAAGACACCGTGCTGGGGTTCTTGGTGCTACAGCAAAGTCAGCCCCGTGCCTGGTTAAAAGAGGAATTAGAGCTGGTGGAATTAGTCAGTGCCCAGCTGAGTATCGCTATCCTTGGGTGCCAAATGCAGCGGCAAATTTTAGCCCTGGTGGAAGAACGCACGACACACGTCAAATCGAATTTGGTAGTTCAGGCTAAGTGGTACGAAAAAACCCGCCAACAGCTCGAACAACAGCGGCAGTTAAACGAGATGAAGGATGAATTCATCGCCACTGTGAGTCACGAGTTAAAAACACCGCTGACCAAGATGAGACTGGCGATCCAGAATTTACGTCGTCCCGGATTGGCGTCAGATAAACAGGCTCAGTATCTGGATATTTTAGAACAGCAGTGCAATCAAGAAATTGATTTGATTAACGACTTGCTGACGATTCAGCAACTCGAGTCTAAGAAAGTCCAGCTTCAGGTGCAAAGGGTAGACTTGAAGTATCTGATTGCAGATCTAGCCCAGTCTTTTGAGGCAACTTGGGCGGATAAGGGGTTAACCTTGGCTGTGGAGTTACCTGCAAACGCCCTGATGCTTCAGACCAATCTAAACAGTCTTAGCCGCATCCTCCAAGAACTGTTGACCAATGCTGGCAAGTACTCCAATCCAGACACTACAGTCAATCTCAAGGTCGCTTGCCCAGTTGATGGACAAAGTCCTCAAATTGTTGTATACGTCTCTAATATCGGGGCGGGCATCTCACCGGCAGAGCAAACTCAGATTTTTGATAAGTTTCATCGCGGTCCGGGTGTTACCGAGAAAGCGATCGCTGGCACAGGTTTAGGGCTAGCTCTGGTTAAGAGTCTCGTACAGCATTTAAATGGTACCATTGCCGTTTCCAGTTGCCCGTCCCAGCAATATCAGGATGCTTGGGAAACCTGCTTTACCCTCAGCCTGCCTCAGATGTAATAGTATGAATTGTCTGTAATTATTTCATCGGTTGTGACAGAAAAAAGACACTAGCCCACAGACCAAACATCTTTTAAGTGGGATCTTGGCAACTCGGCCTCTTGAAATGTCTTATAATAGGACGCTGGCGGCAATGCACTCTGTTTAATTGGAGCAACATATTTAGGCTTGCTTATGAGTCGAGCTTGTATATATCAAAAGACGCTTGCAACATCAGCCAAAATCTGAAACATACGTTTTTGTGGCAGCAAGCGAGCCCAAGCGTGGACGTTTAACCAAGATGCTTGCTCCAGACGGTCTGTCGGCGTCATAATTAGTTTGCTAGTTTTGGCTGGCTCAGAATCTATGAGGCAATAATTTCCCGACATCGACGGCGGGAGATTGTCAAAAACTACTATTGGGAGTAGTGGTGGTGCATAACCTTAAATGACGAATCGGATGCTCAAATCTGCTGCGACGCCTAAATCACTCCGTTGGCAAAGGTCTAAATATTCCCTGCTAGCACGTCAGATAGACATTTTTGGGGCGGCAGCAACTTTAGCGTTCTATTTGTGGTGGGATGCGACATTTCCCAATGATTCTGCACTCCATAAGCGCAGTCGGGCAAGGTGGTTAGTTACTACGCTGTTAGATTTAGGGCCGACTTTTATTAAAATTGGTCAGGCACTGTCTACTCGCGCCGATCTACTACCTTTGGAGTACGTGCAAGCATTGGGGCAATTGCAGGATCGGGTGCCTGAATTTAGTACAGCCCTGGCGATCTCTCTGATTGAATCTGAACTGGGCAAGTCTATTCATGCTTTATATCGAGATTTCGATCCGATTCCCCTCGCTGCTGCCAGCTTAGGGCAGGTTCATAAGGCAAGGTTGCATACAGGGGAAGATGTAGTCGTAAAAGTGCAGCGTCCCGGATTAGAAAAGTTATTTAACTTAGATTTTAAAATTTTATTCAGATTAGTACGTTTTTGTCAGCGGTATTTGCCTTGGACAAGAAAGTACGACTTAGAAGCTATTTATGATGAGTTTTTTAGTATCTTATATCAAGAAATAGACTATATACAAGAAGGGAAAAATGCCGACCGCTTCCGGGAGAATTTTAGCAACCATAGTCGCATTATTATCCCTCAAGTATATTGGCAATACACCACTACAAAAGTGCTGACAATGGAATATGTACCAGGAATTAAAATTGACGACTGCCAAACCTTGCAAACCTGTGGCTTAGATTTAAAAAAGATTGCTCAGCTTGGTATTTGTGCGTATTTAAAGCAATTATTACAGGATGGATTCTTTCATACCGACCCCCATCCAGGAAATATGGCAGTGAGTCAAGAAGGCAGCCTAATCTTTTATGATTTCGGCATGATGGCTGAGGTCAATTCCATGTCTAAGGAGCAGATGGTTAAAACTTTTTTTGCCGTATTAAGGAAGGATACCAATCAGGTCGTAGATACTTTAATCGATATGGGTTTAATTGAGCCAGTCGCAGATCTGACGCCGGTGCGACGGCTAATAACATTTCTTTTAGATAAGTTTACCGAAAAACCCGTCGATATTAATGCTTTTGGTGAAATTAAAAATGAACTCTATGCCATGTTCGAGCAGCAACCCTTTCGCTTGCCAGCACAAATGACATTCATTTTGAAGTCATTGACAACCCTCGATGGCATTGCTCGTACCCTAGACCCAGAATACAATCTGGTAGTAGCCGCTCAGCCTTTTGTGAAAAGCATTACTGTCTCTGGAGGACAGGGAAATGCAGTTAGGGAACTAGCCAAACAAGCAAGGGATTTTATCAAGTATAAGTTGCAGCAGCCCTCTGCCGCTGAAGTGTTAATCCGACGCTTAGAAGAACGCATCGAACGGGGTGAACTGCAAGTTCGGGTGCGATCGATGGAGAGCGATCGCGCTCTCAAACGCATTCATCTAGCCCTTAAAAGCCTGGTTTATGCTTGTTTGAGTGGATTTACCTTCCTAGCAGGTGCAGTGCTGCTGCTAGGTCCCTATAGTAGCTGGGCGATCGCCGCTTTTATCTTATCAGGGTTATGGTTCTTAATTTTGCTCCGCTCTTTTATCGATTTAGCTATTAAGGAAAAATTTGATAAGCTGACCGAATAATAAACTTTGCTGTGTTAAATAATTGATTTAACACAGCTTTATAGACTCAAAATTCTTTACTTTTTTTAAGTACCCCCAGGGGAATTCGAATCCCCGTTACCTCCGTGAAAGGGAGGTGTCCTAGGCCTCTAGACGATGGGGGCTTGTTTATTTCGCCTTTATTATAATAACCAAGGTCACGGCCTCTGTCAACACCTAGATCGGATAATTTTAGCTGCGCTTCTCCGAAGCAACCCATATTGCCACCGTCAGTAGAGCCAAAAATTACTGATACATCTGGGTTTCAGCCATTTTTCCCTCTAGCTGGAACGGAGGTTTAAATTTTTATATCATAAAAATCTAAACCTCCGTAGCCTAAAATCCTGATGTTGCCCTTGGTCTAAAAGACTCCCTATTATACACCAAAAGCCCACTAGCCATACGACCGAGGATCTAGTTGCCAGACTAGGATTTTGCCCGCCTTAGGGTTACCGCTGTTTTTTCACTCTGATGATAGTATAATTAGGGAAAACAGCTAGAACCCAAGCAAAGCTTATGGATAAGCCACGTCCAGCTCGACCAACCCTCAATTTTGTAGATGAATATTGTGCTGCCTAGAGAAATCTGTTTTCAGATGTCAGAAGTTTTGAGGCTTTTAAACACAGGACTTACGCAACTGTCACATGCGATCGCGTACACAGGATCTGGGTAGCATGGGCTTGACAAAAAGACTATTTAATGTTCTTGAATTATGATAATGATAATCAAACTTATTAGGTGGACAGCACGGGTCTTTGACCCGTGCTGTCCACCTATCAAAGGTTCAACTAAAAACAAAAAGGTTTATCATAACTAAAATCACAAAAACAGGACTCAATTGCTCGTAAACTATGAAATTTAGCAAGCTAGATTACTGCCAATATTTATTGAGCGGTCAAATTAACTATACAATAACCAATTTAGCAGACGATATCAAAAAAATTAGTCATGACCAAATTAATCGTTATTTAAGAGCAGAAAAGCTTAGCCATCGTCTATGGGAAAATGTTAAACCATTAATTCAAAGCCATGACCAAGGTTATATAATTTTAGATAAAAGATATAGCCAATAAATTGAGTTTAGCTGAAAACAATATAGTGGAAATGAACATAGAGTTATCAAAGGTATTGACTTAGTTAATTGCGTATATGTTAATCCTGTTTCAGGCCACTTCTGGGTAATTGATTATCGTCTTTACGATCCAGACGGTGATGGGAAGAGCAAGCTTGACCATGTATTAGAAATGCTTCAAAACCTGATCTACTAATCGACTGCTGCCTTTTCCCACAGTTTTGATGGATAGTTGGTATGCGACAAAAAACTTGATGCAATATATTGACAAACGAGGAAAGATTTACTACTGTCCTTTAAAGAAGAATCGCTTAGTAGATGATACAGGAGGAAAAGAAAGTTATAAATCGATAGCCTCTCTTGACTGGAATGAATCAGAACAAACAATGGGAAAGGTTATCAAAATTAAAGCTTTCCCTAAAAACAAAAAAGTGAAGCTGTTCCGGGTAATTGTCTCCACGGACCAAACGGAATTTATAGTAACGAATGACTGGTCTCAAGATTCTAATGATGTTGTACAAGAGGTGTGTAACTTCGGTTGGAAGATTGAGCAGTAACACCCTTGAAATTAAGCAATTAACAGGAATTGAATCTTGCCAATGTCGTAAGGGAAGAATTCAAATAAATCATATTGCTTGTGCCATGCTAGTCTGGCTTAGACTTAAACATAAAGCCTATCAAACAGGTCAAACTGTTTATCAACTTAAGCACAGATTGCTTTCAGACTACTTAATTCAACAACTCAAACGTCCTAGTTTAGCCATGATCTTGGCAAAATTGCTGCTCATGCGATCGCATGTGACAGTTGCGTAAGTCCTGAAACATCTGCATATAAGGATGATATCTGAGCTGAAGCGCAAAACTTTACCAGCAATAGCAGAAATAGTGGGATTACCAAATTCGCAATCGTTGCATCATTTCTTGAGCAAATCGACCTGGTCAGCTAAACAATTGAAAAGCCAGAGGTTAGGTTATACTTGACAAAATTTAAAAGGCTGAAAAATATTTGTAATTATTGATGAGACCGGAGATAAACAGATTATGTAAGTCGCCAGTATCTAGGTAAGCTGGGAAAATAGACAATGGTATCGTAGCGGTAACAGCCTGGGGTTTAATTGATAATATTACCTTGACCTTAACTTTTGAAATTTATAAACCGAAACAACGCCTCCATCCAGGAGATGTCTATCGTTCTAAACCGTTGTCCTTGAGGCGCAAGACCCTGACAAGGCAACAAAAATCGGTCAACCCCGCACGCAGTAAGGGGTTGACCGATTTTTATCGCCCCGTCAGCACAAAAACCTGATTTAGGCTGTAGCAAGTACAACAGAAAAATATGAACTATATAAACAATCGGTTTCAAGGTGACGGCACCGACTTTTGGCAGTTATGGGTGCAGTATCAAGACTATCTTTATCAGCGCTGTCTGAGTTGTATGAAAGGCAACTCTACGGATGCCCAAGAAGCACTCAGTCGAGCCAGCATCAAAGCTTGGGAGAAATGGCTTGACTACGCTGGGAAAATTGCTAACCCCAGAGCATGGTTGGCTCGACTGACTCATAACCTCTGTATGGATATGCATCGATCGCGCCGCAGAGAAGCAACAGATATTGAGAGCATTGAAAAAATTGCTATGGCAGAGGATAAGTATGTTGCTTTTAGCGCCCCATCTCCCGAGTTAGCAGTCCTCGAACGCGAGAGGGATGTATGCATACGTGACGCGATCGATGCCTTGCCTGCCAATGTACGCATTCCTTTTATGCTTCGGTATGACCGGGAGATGTCCTACTCAGACATCGCCCAACAACTCGCCATCTCCAACGACAGCGTGCGCCAACGAGTTCAGCAAGCGCGAGCCATTCTGAAAACACAGTTGAACAAGTATTTTTCAGAGTTGGATAACTCTTCTCGCTCAGATACCGACTTGAATTATTGTTTTAAAAAGGGAGTTACGAGTCAGGAGTCTTGGGAGAGAGATTTTTCTCTGGGGGGACAGCAATTCTGCCATTCGGCCATCAAGCCTGCCTGGGAAGAACTTGTATCTGAACGAATCGCGACTTCCGACTGCAAAACGCCGATAACTGCGGGGTGTACTCCAGAGTCAATCGATTACAAGGTTGCTGCTACATGTCTAGAAGTCCTGTCACATACATGGTACAGGTCACCCAGTTGTCTGAGGTGGAGCTTTTAGATAGCTCTAGACAATATAGGTAAACCTGTTAATATGTCTGTATGATGGAGACATACAGACCAAGTTTGGCAAGCTAATCGGTAAGTCAGTATCGACGTTGCAGCGGTGGGATCGAGTTGGAATACTCAAAGCGCACCGCGCTCCGACTGGACGCCGATACTACACTCATGACCAATTACTAGAATATAAAGGATTAAAATCAAATAATGCAGGTAAAACGGTGATGTATCTGCGTGTTTCTACTTCAGCTCAAAAGCCAGATTTGAAAAACCAAAAAGCCGCCGTAGAAACTTACTGTACTCACCATAAAATCCTCGTAGATGAGTCGATAGAAGAGATCGCCAGTGGACTTAACTACAAACGCCCAAAGTTTTCCAAACTGTTTGAGGAAATCGAACTGGGGCAAGTAAGTCGCATTGTGATAGCACACAAAGATAGGTTAGTTCGTTTTGGCTTTGAATGGTTTGAGAGTTTTTGCACCAGACACGGTGCTGAAGTAATCGTCATTAACGGAGATCCCCTATCACCAGAACAAGAACTGGTGCAAGATTTACTGTCAATTGTTCATATCTTCAGTGCGCGACTCTACGGACTGAGGTCTTACAAAAAGGCAATTAAAGATGCTGCTAGTCAAAAAGATTCAGCTCCGACTCAGTCGGAGTGATGCGGCAACACTAGAGTTTATGCAAGCCAAGTGTCGTGGGTTGTATAACTGGTGGATAGCTCTGCTCAGAAATGGTGAACATTGGAAACTGTATGAAGCAAAAAAGAGTTTAATTGCGAGCAAGCAGTACGATTTGGAACTGAAATACGTCTAGGGAAAGCTGTTAGCAGAAGTTTATTTCAGACTAGACAAAGCAATGGCTGCTTTCTTTCGACGAGTCGCAGCGGTCGAAAAACCTGGGTTCCCAAGATTTAAGCCCCGTCATCAGTTTTTTCCACTCAAATATCCAGGGGCTTATCTAGCTGTGAGCGGCGGGAAAATTACTTTGCCAACGGTCGGCAAGGGCAAGGGGAAAAAATTTGAAAACGTCGTCGCACATCTAACAGAAACTCCCCCACCAAATTTTAAAGAAGTAGCTGTCACTAAAGACAGTCGTGGTCGCTACTACTGTTGTTTTGTCTATGAAACCAATAGTTATTCTCCTAGTGACAACCCAACATATCTAGGGATAGATTTAGGCATCCAGACACTAGCAAGCGGAGTTAACGAACAAGGAAGAGTTTATCAGATAGGTGGCTTTAAGGGTTATAGATGGTTCAACCGTCAATTAGATAAAATTCGCTCAAGGAGGTCTTCATGCAAAAAAGGTTCAAGGTTGACTGTTTCCTAAGTAAAGTCTATCAACTCGTAGCCGAAAAGAAAAGAAATAAGCTCGTTGATTCTCTCCATAAAGCATCTAGCTTGATCGCTTACAAACTGGCTGAAAGTGCTGTTGTGATTGGCGAACTGTCACCCCGACAGATGGTGAGCAACTCTCATAATAAGTTTAGGAACCGGGCTGTGTTTAATGACTGGGGATTGTATCAGTTTGTTGAAATGCTCAAATATAAATGTGTGTTAGCTGGTAAGTCTTTACACCTTATTAGCGAGCGAGATACATCCTTAACCTGTTCGCGATGCTCTCACCAACAGGATATGCCCCTGTACAAACGTACTTATCGTTGCCCCCATTGCGGTAATGTGATGGATCGAGATACTAACTCTGCCATCAATATACTACTGCGGTTCCTTGCGCGGCTCGCGCCACACAAACTGGCAACAGTTTGCGGTGTACTTGGAGTAATCCAAGCAATCGACACGTTTACACACGTTTAGAAGAGCAGATGAACGTTCACCTTGTCTTAGACGACAAACCCACCCGAAAAGACCAGAAGCTGAAAACCTTAAGCAATTATCTGCAACGCTATCCCTCAGGATGGAAGAAACGTTTGGAATTGGCAAATCTGCTGTACGAGATGGGACGCTGGCAGGAAGCTGTGGAAGAGTATCAGCAAGTACTCCAGCGCCAGCCCTGCTTAATGGGGGTGCAGTTGCAACTGGGGAAGATTTTGCACCTGATGGGAAAACAAGCAGAGGCGATCGCGGTTTATGAGAAAGCCTTGTTTTTATCCCCCAATGCTGCGACTGGGCACCATATAGAGGGATTGATTGAAGTCTGTCGCGATCGCCATCAAGAAGCTGTGAAGCTGTTCGAGTCGGCAGCATCCACCGAACCTGACAACCCTGCTCACTGGTATGCGCTAGCAGACATATACCTAAAGACAGAATCTCCTGTGGCAGCCCTACGAGCCTTTGATGCGGCATTATCGCTCAATCCGAATGACGTTGTTGCCTTGAGCCAGAGTTATGAGCCTCTGTTGGCAGTGGGCAAAATTAAGAAGGCACAGCAGCGTTTGGAGCAGGCATTAAAGCTATCTCCTAATGATTGCCGCACTCTCCAACAGTTGGCGATGCATCGCTGCCAGCAAGGGTTAGTTGCGGGCGAGGCGGGCAAGCAGACTAAGCAGTTGATTAAAACTGCCTTGGCTTTGGCTCCTGACTCTGCCACTGCCCATCAAGTTTTGTCACTCTACCACCTTTGCCGGGGTGAGTGGGAAAAAGCGATTGCCCTGTTGCTGAAGTTTACACAGGAACACCCTAACAGTCCTTTTGGCTGGTATTACTATGCCTGGTGTTTGTTCCACACGGGCAATTCCTATACAGCTGCTGATGCAATTTTGAGAGCTTATACGCTTTACCAGAATGATTGCGAAATCTATCGGGCGCTGTGGGAGATTTTGCCTGCTGCTGGGAGATTGGGGGAGTTACGCCATTCTCATGTATTCCGCCAGGGAATAAATTCCCTGGTTCATAGCTCAAGTCCGTTAAAACCTACTGTTGATATTTCTTGTAGTCGGTTTCAACCGACTTGTGCTGTAGCCCCAGATTTCCGGGCGGGTTATGAGTCGAATCAAACAACCCTGGTATCTCCTCCTGCTTCCCTACTAGAAGAGATGCTCGAGCGCTTTCCCCAACGCTGGAGTGTTTGGGTAACGGCGGGGCGAGTGCTGGTGGAACATTATCAAGATATTGAGCGAGGGTGTATGATTTCTGCCCAAGCGGTGCAACTTCAACCTCGGCTACCTGATGCTTGGTTTCTGCATGGACGGGTGCTGGCGCTAGCAGGGAGGCATCGGGAAGCAACTGAAGCGCTGGAACAAGGATGGCAGTTGCCACCCAAAGGGGATCTGCGATCGGTAACTGCGTCTGTGTGGTTGGGGGAGAGTTATCAGGCGCTTGGGGATGAACGTTGCAGTCGGAAATGGTGGCAAGAAGCTTACTACTACGCCAATGCACTAATGAAGTTTAACCCCACTACCGCTGATTACTGGCAAGGGAGGGCATTGTCCGCATTGGGTGATGTGACGGGCGCAAGTTCGGCTTACCGCCGTGCCTTGTCTGGGAATTTGCTCTACCCAGCACCATCTCCGGTCAACGAGGCTTTGAAACAATTGTAAACTTTTGTTCACAAATGTTCCTAATTTTGAGGCTTTTTTCGACTTATACCCCGATTTTGAAAAAATTGCCTCTAACTCGAAAAATTAGACAAATTGCCCTCTGAGAGCGTCTTTAAGGTGTAAGGATCGTGTATCCAAAACACGGATAAGGGATGGGATATCTACACTACCCCTGCCCTAGAGAGGCAGTGTAGATAATGAAGCTGCGAACTCAACCCCTCATATCATGTTGGTTTGTATCCTTCTTGTTAAGACAGCAGGTGAACAACCTCACCCCCGACTCCTCTCCATACATGGAGAGGGGAGGAGATCAGGTGATAAGTAAAGAAGGGCTTTAGGTATCTTCAACTAGACAAGAAGGATGCTACAAATTGAATCAGTTTTTCATCCAGTTTATTAACTAATAAAACCATGATCGAACTAGAAAATGTCAGTGGCCTCAGTGCACCTTCAGCGAGTCAAAAAAAAGCAATTCTAAACAGCGGACTCCTCGAAGAATTCTGCAAGAAACTAAGCAAAGACGGCAAGGGCACAAAAGTCTCTATTGGGCCTCAGGAAAGCCGAGGTACGATCGTCAGTAAAGAGGGATATCGTATTGACCTGCAGAAGTATAACAATGACGGGTTTGCCAACTTCCAGATTCAGAACAATACCACAGGAGGGGTTACGAGCCTCTCTTTTGCGGCCCTGTTCATGCAGCCCAATCAGGAATTCAGCGGTCAAGATGTCATAGAAGCCTTTACTAGGAGCCTCAACAGCGCAGGAACGCAGGCTGCCCGTTTGAGAGCATAAGCTGGGCACTGGCTGTCTGTTGGAAAGAGCGATCGCGCTGTTTGACTGAGTGCGATCGCGTTTTTACTTTGTCTACCAGCTCTAGCTGCATTGCCAAGCGTAAAGCTTCCTCCAGGGTTACTGCCTTCTCCATTTGTTCTTAGCTTGCTCCCAGTCAAAAGATGGTGGATGTTCTCCCATTTTCACTCACATCCGGCGCCCGCGAGTCAGTGGATAATTCGGTCTGCAAATTAGGGGAGCTTGACTAAATAGCCAAATACTTTACTCTAGTTACTCATAGTTATTTATGACGATAATATTGACTTTGTTGTAATTTTATGCTAGATTTAGCATCATGCCGAAAACCAAGGCTTAAAATATTCTGGTTTGTAAACCAGTCGCTGCGCTGCAAAACTAGCCAGCCGAGAAAAAGGTCGAACGTTTTACCACTATTCGTTAAATAGGCTGAAAATAATGGTTGAGCAATGGCTAAAAGCTGCAAAAAACAGTTACTCATCTTAAAATAGGGTGTTGCTCACCCGAATTTACGCATCACTCCACAAATCGCAGGGTGGAATGATTATATCTTCCGCTTCGGTCGGTACAGTTAAACTTGCCGCAGCCTCTGAATTTTGAGCAAAGGTCATGGTGGTTAAGCGGCAAGATGGCTACTTCTAGTTTAATCGGGGGGTTCTCGCTTGGATGAGATACCGAAGCGATGGCATTCCCCTGATCGTTGTGTTCTAGAGCGCCAGTCCATTACTCAATGTTGACAAAATAGGCAGATTGTGTAGTAACCGAAAACCTCTGGAGGGGCGAAGCATTCGGGCGATAATTTATGGCTCGAATCCAAGATTTGTTGCTTGAATGCTGACGCTAGTTCCGACGCTCGTTCCTCGCTAACACTGCGCTATCGCTACCGCAACGCTTTCGCCCCTACTAACAATATTCTCTATGCATAAATCTTACTTATTGTCAAATACTTTTACTCGACTGGCGCTCTAGGCTTCGACGCTGTGGGCGTATATTTGCTTTCACTGACATGCTGCCTAAGGGGGGTAAGGGGGGAGTGCGTAAGTCCTTCTTCCCAGACGCAACGCTCCCGCATTTGGATTAGGTTTGAGGGTGAGGGAGTGCGATCGCCAATTGCCGTAGGGTGCATTAGGGCGAGCGCTCTGTTATAGGTGAGGTTGAGTATCGCCAACCGGCTTTTTCGAGATAGCGCTCTTGCTGGTCGTTCGTAGGAGCCTTGGTATCCATTAGTGTCAACTTAAGCGTCAAACCCTTACTCAATCAGATCTTCGTAGGGTGAGCTGCTCCCGGGCGAACAGTATTTTCACGCCTACAACCAAGCCCAAATTCGTCTTGCCCACCAGTCGGTGTGGTGGGCAATTCCCGAATTAAGGATTAATAGATTAGTGTCAAAGCTGCTCACGCCAATTGCCCACCCTGCAAAGATTTTCGCTTAAGTTGACGCTCAATTTGTCAAGTTTTGTGACAATTTTGTCCCACTTTTGAGACGTTTTTTGAGTTATGCCCCGATTTGGGAAAAAATGCCTCTAACTCGAAAAATTGGCCGGAATAGCCAAGTGAAAACGTCTTAGTAATAGAACCGAAGTTTACTCACCAAGTGAGGTATAAAGATCGACATGACAAAGTTTTCGAGCCTAATCAAACGGTTGGCAACCACTCTGATGGTGGTGCTGACGGTTTTCTCTGCTGTTTGTTTGCTGTCAACTAACCCAGCATTTGCCAACCCAGATACCTCAAGCCCCTGGGTTATTCAAAAAAGTCTTTCTTGGACGCGTTGGGCTCCTGCTCCCTATCTGCGTTGGGATGTGTATAACGATCTTGACAATCGGGTTCAATTAGTTGCCGATCCAACCACTAAGAGTGCGGTTTACTTCCTGAAGTCGGATGGAAGTGTTGGCTATCGCAACGTCGATCACAACGTCAACAAAACTTTCCCCGGTATTACTGCCAAGCAGATTGCGGTAGGTAAAAACGGGCGGCTGTGGGCGATTACCACCGATGGGCGTTGGGCACGTTGGGCTCCTGCTCCCTATCAGCGTTGGGATATCTATAACGATCTGGACAATCGAGTTCAATTAGTTGGCGATCCTCAATCGGAAGGTGGAATTTACTTCCGTAAGGCAGATGGCAGCGTTGGCTTCCGCAACGTCGATCACAACGTCAACAAAACGTTCCCCGGTATTACTGCCAAGCAGATTGCGGTAGGTAAAAACGGGCGGCTGTGGGCGATTACCACCGATGGGCGTTGGGCGCGTTGGGCTCCTGAGCCTTATCTGCGTTGGGATATCTATAACGATCTGGACAATCGGGTGCAGTTGGTTGGCGATCCTCAATCGGAAGGTGGAATTTACTTCCGTAAGGCAGATGGCAGCGTTGGCTTCCGCAACGTCGATCAAAACATCAATAAAGCATATCCAGGCGTTGTTGCAACAGATATAACAGTTTCCGATCCCGCTTAAACTTTTTGCTCTCAATCATTCATTAGAGGTTGACACTCCCCGCTCTAAACAGACGGGGATTCTTGCGTCTACAGATACTCTCCACTAGGGAGAATACCCAACATCTGCGTTCGGGGCTGTGCCAAGCAGCCCATTCTCCAGACCGGATGAAACCATTACAGCAGCATCTCTCTTTAGGTCTAAAGAACATGAGAAACCATCCTACCCGGCTAGATTTCTCGCAGCATTCAAATCAGCATTGTGGTAGTGACCATTAGGGCAATTAAAATGGTCTCCTTTTCTATCGCCAAGAGTGCCACAAGTAGAACAAGACTTACTGGTATATGGAGCCGGACGCTTAATCAGTTTCAAGCCCTTTAAGGCTAACTTATACTCCAGTTTTTGCTCCAGAGAATAATACGCCCAAGAATGTCTAGATTCTCCATTGTCAGAGCGATTCTTTTTACTCTGCTTCATAGTTTGACGACACCCTTCTAGGTCTTCAACCACTACATCAGCATTCAGATACGAGCGCGAATCGAACAATCCTTCTGCTAATAGTGTGGTTGACGGCTTCCATCCACCTACGTTCTCGCTTATCCCACTTTTTCAAAGCGCGGAATTTAGACGCTGATTGCAAAGATTTTCGACGCTGCTGATTAGGACGACGACGATGTTTAACTTCCTTGCCACTAAAGAACTTCCCAAAACCGGATTCAGGTGCTACCACAGCGATATTGTTCTGCCCTCGGTCACATCCAACTCTGTTAATCGTCTGCACTGCTGGAACTTCCAGAGTGACAGAGATCTAGGCATACCACTTCCCTCGATGCTTAATGAGTTTGGCAGAACCTTTATCAATAAAAGTATCATTTTTAAGCAACAATTCCAAAATTGGTTGCCAATGTTTTGACGCTACTTCTACAGGGACTCGCTTGGTTCCTTTCATTTTCGGAAAACTTAAGCTATAAGTTTCCCCAATTTTATGAATTGTCCAGTTCTGCTTATTGATTTCTGGGGGCAGAGATTTATATTGTTTAACCTTCTTCCCAACTCCAGACGTGGTGTGCCGAATTGTTTGATTAGCTCTTGGCAACATGAGCAACGTTTCTATCTTGGCTGTGGTCAACTTCCTTCGTTCAGGAAGTGGAATAGTTAACAGCCAATTCGCTAACCGAGTATTTGACTCAGTCATCTCGCCAAACATCTTTGCTTTGGCTTGATTGAGGTCGGAAAACTGTTAAACTAAGCCTAGATGTCACCATCTAGACTCGTCTTCAAAACCGTGCGTGAGACTTTCGACCTCACACGGATCCTCAGTTACACGGTGCTTTTCACGCATACTAACCTTATCCAATGAGGTTTTGGTGTCATGGCAATGTCGATGGAGTAATTGTTTATTGCTTTTGGAATTATTACCCCCAAGGAATTTGGGAGTAATGTGGTCGATTTCCAGCAATTCCCCATCTCGGAATGTTAATCCGCAATATGCACATCTGCCTTTTTGCTTCTTAAGCAATTGGGCTTTATCTATTGGCATTTCTGGGTGTGAACCCATCCGACTACTCCAGTATGTTAAATCCCCATCATAAGGACTTTTTTCACCTTTAACTTTCGTGGATCTGACAATTTTAGTGTCAGAATGGTTTTGGAGTTTAAAAGCGTTTTGTCCTTTCCTAGTTGAGAACACCCAGTTTCTATTTCCTATTGAGTTCCAGTATTTACTGTGTACCCATTTTAAGGATTTATTAGGGTGTCTTCTTTTTCCCCATCTTCTCAGTTGTAGATCTAGGATATTGTCACAATGGCTATAGGTTTCTTTACTAACTTTGGTTGAGTAGTAATTCGAACATCCTCTAATGATTGGGTTCATCTCCTTTATTAGTGCAATTTGAGGCGAGGATTTATGTTTGGCTATTTTGTCACCTAAATTTCGGATGTGGATTTTTACTTTTTCTTTGCTAGGGGTGATGAGGGTTTTAAATCCTATTTTTTCTCCGTTAGTATTGCTGCCACATTGATTTTTACCTTGTGGGTATTGTCTGCTGAATCCTCAGAATTCGAAACCTATTTCCCCATTATGTTTATTCAATGTATGGGTTATTTTGGTTTTACTAGGTTTGAGTTCTAATCCCATTTCTGCTAGCCATTCATTGATTATCTTTTGACAGTCAAGGATGACATCTAAGCTTTCATGCAGGATAACAAAATCATCTGCATATCGGATTAGGGATAGGGCTTTTCTGTTATTCCCTTTCCTTCCTTTGAGCGTTTCAGCATATTGCTTCACTTTCTCTTCCATACCGTGTCGGGCTATATTTGCTAACAACGGACTGATTACACCGCCCTGTGGTGTACCCTCATCGGTAGGAAATAAGGTTCTGCCATCTATAACCCCTGATTTTAGCCAAGCCTTGATTTGTCGTCTTAGCTTGGCATACGTAGTTTTGTCAAAAGTTTTTCATGATTGATTTTATCGAAGCATTTTGAAATATCTGCATCTAACACAAATTTGGGTTTGTATCGAATTGCCAGGAATATTGCTTCGATAGCATCGTGGGTTGAACGTCCAGGTCCCAATCCATAGCTGTTCGGTTCAAATCGAGCTTCCCATTCAGGTTCCATTGCTAATTTTACTAGAGCTTGTAAAGCTCGTTCATACATTGTAGGAATTCCTAAAGGTCGCTTTTCATCATTTCCCGGTTTGGGTATCCAGACTCGACGGTTTGGCTTCGATTTGTGACCAACTTTTAGTTGGTTTACTAGGGTAATTCTTCCAGGAGGTGTTAGGGATTTTCTTCCATCAACTCCTGCTGTTTTCTTACCTTGATTATCTGGCGTCACCCGCCGTACAGCTAAAAGTTTGCTGTACCAGGACTTGAGGAGTAGCCGTTGTAATTTGTGGATTAATTTGACATTACCTTGTTGACTAGATCTGAATATTCGTTTTTGCAACTTAAAGACACATCTTTCGACTTTTCGCCAGCCAATTGATCTCCTTCCATTCATACATCGATTTTTCAATCGTGTTCATAACTTTTGAATTGCTATTGACGACTATTCAATCCATGCAACCGGATTCACGTCAGCATATCCTTGTTCATTACAAACAGGCGGCTTCTTGAATCATCCTTCCTCTTTAAACCTTCCGCTGGTTACTACTTAAGAATCGACCTTCTTAAGAGGTTTATAGAGGTTACTTCGTTCCTAATCTCCGTTGTTTCTAATTTTAGGGTCTCTCTATCCACCGAGTCCTTATGGATGTTCCTCGTTAAGATACTAAAATTCTTCGAGCATTTTGGACTATTGACTTTTGTCCCCAGCCGATAATCCGCGTAGGCTAGTTCGCTATAACGATGGTTCAGACGAGAGTTCGTATGCCTACCCATGATTAGGTGCTAGGCGGGATTCCCTGTCGGATTCAGAGTTACCGCCGTTTAACCCCGCTTCAATCCATAAAGTTACCAGCTTTATGAACTGGGGGTTATGCTTTCACCGCAACATCTACGGGAGTGGACTTTCACCGCTACGGAAATTAAGTTGTCAAGTTTCAGTTTTCCTGAAATACTTGCCCGGTTTATATTTCAGCCTTTTGGCTTCCATTCCGACCAGAACGAATCGCACGTTAAACTAAGCCTAGATGTCACCATCTAGACTCGTCTTCAAAACCGTGCGTGAGACTTTCGACCTCACACGGATCCTCAGTTACACGGTGCTTTTCACGCATACTAACCTTATCCAATGAGGTTTTGGTGTCATGGCAATGTCGATGGAGTAATTGTTTATTGCTTTTGGAATTATTACCCCCAAGGAATTTGGGAGTAATGTGGTCGATTTCCAGCAATTCCCCATCTCGGAATGTTAATCCGCAATATGCACATCTGCCTTTTTGCTTCTTAAGCAATTGGGCTTTATCTATTGGCATTTCTGGGTGTGAACCCATCCGACTACTCCAGTATGTTAAATCCCCATCATAAGGACTTTTTTCACCTTTAACTTTCGTGGATCTGACAATTTTAGTGTCAGAATGGTTTTGGAGTTTAAAAGCGTTTTGTCCTTTCCTAGTTGAGAACACCCAGTTTCTATTTCCTATTGAGTTCCAGTATTTACTGTGTACCCATTTTAAGGATTTATTAGGGTGTCTTCTTTTTCCCCATCTTCTCAGTTGTAGATCTAGGATATTGTCACAATGGCTATAGGTTTCTTTACTAACTTTGGTTGAGTAGTAATTCGAACATCCTCTAATGATTGGGTTCATCTCCTTTATTAGTGCAATTTGAGGCGAGGATTTATGTTTGGCTATTTTGTCACCTAAATTTCGGATGTGGATTTTTACTTTTTCTTTGCTAGGGGTGATGAGGGTTTTAAATCCTATTTTTTCTCCGTTAGTATTGCTGCCACATTGATTTTTACCTTGTGGGTATTGTCTGCTGAATCCTCAGAATTCGAAACCTATTTCCCCATTATGTTTATTCAATGTATGGGTTATTTTGGTTTTACTAGGTTTGAGTTCTAATCCCATTTCTGCTAGCCATTCATTGATTATCTTTTGACAGTCAAGGATGACATCTAAGCTTTCATGCAGGATAACAAAATCATCTGCATATCGGATTAGGGATAGGGCTTTTCTGTTATTCCCTTTCCTTCCTTTGAGCGTTTCAGCATATTGCTTCACTTTCTCTTCCATACCGTGTCGGGCTATATTTGCTAACAACGGACTGATTACACCGCCCTGTGGTGTACCCTCATCGGTAGGAAATAAGGTTCTGCCATCTATAACCCCTGATTTTAGCCAAGCCTTGATTTGTCGTCTTAGCTTGGCATACGTAGTTTTGTCAAAAGTTTTTCATGATTGATTTTATCGAAGCATTTTGAAATATCTGCATCTAACACAAATTTGGGTTTGTATCGAATTGCCAGGAATATTGCTTCGATAGCATCGTGGGTTGAACGTCCAGGTCCCAATCCATAGCTGTTCGGTTCAAATCGAGCTTCCCATTCAGGTTCCATTGCTAATTTTACTAGAGCTTGTAAAGCTCGTTCATACATTGTAGGAATTCCTAAAGGTCGCTTTTCATCATTTCCCGGTTTGGGTATCCAGACTCGACGGTTTGGCTTCGATTTGTGACCAACTTTTAGTTGGTTTACTAGGGTAATTCTTCCAGGAGGTGTTAGGGATTTTCTTCCATCAACTCCTGCTGTTTTCTTACCTTGATTATCTGGCGTCACCCGCCGTACAGCTAAAAGTTTGCTGTACCAGGACTTGAGGAGTAGCCGTTGTAATTTGTGGATTAATTTGACATTACCTTGTTGACTAGATCTGAATATTCGTTTTTGCAACTTAAAGACACATCTTTCGACTTTTCGCCAGCCAATTGATCTCCTTCCATTCATACATCGATTTTTCAATCGTGTTCATAACTTTTGAATTGCTATTGACGACTATTCAATCCATGCAACCGGATTCACGTCAGCATATCCTTGTTCATTACAAACAGGCGGCTTCTTGAATCATCCTTCCTCTTTAAACCTTCCGCTGGTTACTACTTAAGAATCGACCTTCTTAAGAGGTTTATAGAGGTTACTTCGTTCCTAATCTCCGTTGTTTCTAATTTTAGGGTCTCTCTATCCACCGAGTCCTTATGGATGTTCCTCGTTAAGATACTAAAATTCTTCGAGCATTTTGGACTATTGACTTTTGTCCCCAGCCGATAATCCGCGTAGGCTAGTTCGCTATAACGATGGTTCAGACGAGAGTTCGTATGCCTACCCATGATTAGGTGCTAGGCGGGATTCCCTGTCGGATTCAGAGTTACCGCCGTTTAACCCCGCTTCAATCCATAAAGTTACCAGCTTTATGAACTGGGGGTTATGCTTTCACCGCAACATCTACGGGAGTGGACTTTCACCGCTACGGAAATTAAGTTGTCAAGTTTCAGTTTTCCTGAAATACTTGCCCGGTTTATATTTCAGCCTTTTGGCTTCCATTCCGACCAGAACGAATCGCACTTAGTTTTAGCGTGATAGTTACTTGACTCATGCTATTATTTTAGCATATCTTACCCTAATGGGTAAAGACGGCAAATAAATAAGCCCTTGTCGCATTTCATCCACCGGATAAATCACGGTGGATGAAATGCTCCCGCTATTATTTAGGTAAGCTTGTTGGTGGAAAATCGCTGGTGTTAGTAATTCATGAACTACCCACTGCTGCTAACGCTGAGCAGTGGGTTTCTGTCGCTTCATAGAGGAAATTTGCTTCCAACCTCCCGTGTGTTGGGGACTGGAAGTAGGGATTACCTCTCCACGACCCGTGTCCGCTAGTTCCTAACGCCCATGACAGCATTACAAGAGCAGCGGCTACATCCCTGTCGCTAGTATAGCCACACTCTGAGCAGAGATGAACGCGCTCAGAAAGGTCTTTTTTGCGTTGATGACCACAATTGGGGCAGGTTTGGGAAGGCTTAACTTTTTTAGTAGGAACCTTGACCAAAAATCCACCGGATTCCTGTAACTTGTACTCGATAGCTTTGGTGAGATTCCCAATGCCAATGTCCAACATTGAACGATTAAGCCCCGTATGCATGAGCCTTCCTTTTGCTACCTTTTTTTGCCTTGCGGGTCATCCCCTTGAGATTGAGTTCCTCAGTTGCGACGAGGCTGTTACCGCTGACTATCTCTGCCGCAACTTTATGAGTCCAATCTTGTCTTTGGTTAGTCACCTTGCGCTGTAGTTTTGATACCCGCTTGGTTGCCTTTTTCCAGCGTTTTGATGCCTTAACTTTTTTCCTGAAATTAGGCGCTCTTTTGCGGCGTTTCCCCTTAGATGCTTCCTTGACTTTTTCCTGACTTTTGGCGAAAAACCTGGGATTCTCTATTAGCGTTCCATCACTCATGGCGACGGCGTGATAGGTGCCAAAATCTAGCCCAACTGCACCTACACCCGCTTCTCTGATTGGTACGCACTCAACAGTAATCGATGCGTACCAGATCCCATTGCGATCAACAATCGTGCAGGTAGTAGGTGTCCCCCAAATCCTGGCTTTACCCCGCATCTGAATAGATAGCTTGAGGTCAGTCAATTCTAAGTAGCCATTGTTACCTGTATGAACCTTCCAGGATTGAGTGTCTGGATAACTCCATCCACTGTGCCGAATTGACTTGAATTTAGGCTTGCCTCTTAGTCCTTTAAAAAAGGATTGGTAAGCTAAATCAACTCGTTTCAAAGTCGCTTGCAAAGTGTGCGAACCGAGTTCTTTATACTCAGGCCAAACTTGTTTAAAAGCAGCGAGTGAGTTTTGTTGCTCTAAGTACGAAACACAGTGACCAAGCTTTTCGTACTGGACTTTGCGGTTGCAAATAGCCGCGTTGTAAAGCAGTTGATGCATTTTCCTTGCCCACAGCAGTTTTTTAGCTGCTGCTGGCTTGGGATACAGCCTAAAGGTCACTCGTCTGACTGCCACAAACTTACCTTTACTTGATATACTAAAGCTTAACATCAGATGCAGGTAGCGTCAATGTCTGTCAGAAAAGGTTCACACTCTGTTTTTAGCATTCACCTACACTTCGTGTTTGTTACCAAGTATAGGCGCCTGGTGCTGAAGGCTCAAATCCTAGATCGCATGAGAGAAATTTTGGCTCATGTTTGCGTTAAAACCAAGTGTCAATTGATCGAGTTTAACGGCGAATCAGACCAGGTACACTTGTTGATAAACTTCCATCCAGACAACAACATTTCAGCTTTCACAGGCAGTCTTAAAAGTGCATCTAGTCGCATCATCAGAAATGAGTTTGAAGAACAATTGAGCAAGTTTTATAAAAATCCTGTTTTGTGGTCTGGATCTTATTATGTTGCCTCTACAGGAGGTGCGCCCATCGAAAAAATTAAAGCCTATATCAAGTCTCAGGATTCTCCGCAAGAGTGATTGAATTTTTGAGGGGTATCGAACCCCTCAAAAATTCCGCTATCCTTCCCCACCTTGTAAGAAGGTGGGGACAGCCGCGATTAGTTCTAGATGCGCGGCGATAACTTGGTTATTTGGGCTGGGTGTATTGTGTCGCTTCCCGTGGTCAGGGTGGCGCAAAATCCGTTTTTTCATACTTAGAACGTCAAACCATAGCTGCTGCTAGTTTGACATCTTCAGTACCCTGATGTTTCAGCGCAGGAGCGATACAAGAACCAAATTGAGCCAATGCAAGTAGGTTCTGCTAAAACAGAGAGGCCCTCAAAGATCGTGTTTGCGTGTCTTTGATCAGAATGATAATCATACAGAGAGGGAAAAGGCAATCAGCGATTGCCTTTTCCCTCTGCCCGACTAGCAAAGATTCTCATTTTCATTATCAGTCTTTTTGAGCATATTCACTCATTGACAAAAGTTCCACTTTCTTAACCTGGCACGAATGGTGCCGGTCTTACCCGCCTCTCCCAGTCACAGAGACGCCCCACGACCTGTGCCGCTTTTTTGATCGCATCAGTTGGGATAACTTTAACGAATCGGGAGACTTCAAATCCCAAATAGAAGCTTATTATAACTTCACAGGATATTATCGGTGAATCGGTTCATGTTGACCGCATTTATCGAACTAGAGAAAACCGAGCCTGGTGCAAAGAGAGAGGAATTAGAATTAGTGGCCCTCCTTTAGGAAGACCGCCTGCTCATGTGAGTCAAGAAAACAAGAAGCATGCCAGAGAAGATGAGAAAATTCGCAACGCTATTGAGGGAAAGTTCGGACAAGGCAAACGAAGATTTAGTCTTTCTCGAGTGATGGCCAAACTTTCTAATACTTCTCAAACCGCCATTGCTATTACTTTTTTAGTTATCAATCTTTCTACCTGGATCAGACGGGTTTTTTGTGCTTTTTTGTGTCGATTTCCCAAAACAACACCTTTCTCCCCCTCGCTGATTATCAAAAATTATCTTTGGGCGCATCTTGGACCATATCAACTTATGTACGATCGAGCTTGAATAAATCATTAATCCTTCTGTCGCGATCGCAGACTTATTCAGCAAGCCCTAATTAATCGCCGCTTCGCAATAAGCGGGCATTTTATCAACGGGGGTTGAGGGCAATAACGCTTATACAGCAAGCCTTCTAGGGCGCTTGTCGCCCCCTAAACCAACAAATACAAACACCAAAAAGCTCTCTTCGATCAGAAACAGAAGAGAGCTTTTTGGTTGATTATAGAACCTGGCACCGCGCTATTTTTCCAGACAGTCACCCGCCTAGTATCTTCGCCGCTGCGGCGTTTCACCTCCGAGTTCGGGATGGTTCGGTGTGGAGCCACCGCGCTCACAGCACCAGGAAAAATGGTTGGGTAATTTACAAAACCCAGAAGACTGCATAGCAACAAATAGTTTGAGGTCAAGCCCTCGGTCTATTAGGACGCCTGGGCTGCATACATTACTGCACTTCCACCTGACGCCTATCAACGGGTGTTCTACCCGTGACCTTACTGGATTAACTCCATGAGAGCACTCATC
>NZ_BLAY01000068.1 GCF_020521235.1 Microseira wollei NIES-4236
TGCCGCACCCTCAAGGGTGCGGCTACACAACCACAGCCTGCCTACGCAGGCTCAAAAATGTATATATGAATCATGCTACTACTGCCGCACCCTCAAGGGTGCGGCTACACAACCACAGCCTGCCTACGCAGGCTCAAAAATGTATATATGAATCATGCTACTACTGCCGCACCCTCAAGGGTGCGGCTACACAACCACAGCCTGCCTACACAGGCTCAAAAATGTATATATGAATCATGCTACTACTGCCGCACCCTCAAGGGTGCGGCTACACAACCACAGCCTGCCTACGCAGGCTCAAAAATGTATATATGAATCATGCTACTACTCCCGCTCAGGCAGGGATTTTGGGCTTCGATCCGGGGCGTGATAAATGCGGTATTGCCGTCATGGGAGCGGATCGCCAACTGTATTACCATGAAGTGATTCCGGCAGAAGTGGCGCTCGCTACCATTTCCCGCTTGCGGCAAAAGTATCCCATCTCGGTTTTGGTGATGGGAGATCAAACGACGGCTAAAGCATGGAAACGGCAACTGGAACAAGACTTGCCAGAACCACCGCCGATTATACTGGTAGACGAGCGCTATAGTACCCTGGAGGCGCGGGATCGCTACTGGCAAATGTACCCCCCAAGCGGTCTTTCTCGCCTCGTTCCAAAGGGAATGCGACCCCTTCCACGACCCGTAGATGACATTGTAGCTATCCTCCTGATTGAAAGATACTTATCGCGGGCATAGGGGATTGCAGATTGCAGATTGAAGATTGCAGATTGAAGACAAATCTAAAATCTAAAATCTAAAATCTGCAATTCTACAACTCGGCTCGGATGGTAAAAGCATAGTCCCCCCCAGGTTCCAGTTTGTAGTCGGATTTCTCCAAAAAACGGCTGAGGGGTTCTTGAATCAGAGCGCGTCCCAGGGAAGGCTGAAGGAATAATTTCCCCTGCTTGAAACACCACTGGAACTGCCAATCATATTCACCCGCTCTCACTTCGCCCTCAATTTTGCCCAACTCCCATGACTGTACGGTAATCCGGACATAGGCAGTGGTTTCCGGTAAACGTTTAGAACTCACGGTTCAATGGTTAGTCGATTTATTCCCAGTTCGTTTAACTAATTCGGCCCAATTCCCCATCCCTCTTATAGGGTGGGGATTATTGCCGGACGGCGACGAAACCATCCCCGACTAATATCAACCTAACGGTTGATCTGGGAGTGGGGTGGTTGTTGTCCCATCAACTCTTGGACTAGGCAATCTGTCGATCCAATCTTCAATCAACTGCGTCATAGTCTTTTCTTTGGCTTCTGCATATAGCTTTAGCTTGTTGTATCGACGCTCCGAAATCCTGAATCGTAATGATTTTTCCTTCATTTATGTGTACACAACGCGCCGCGCTTATGCTAACATAGAGATGGTCGATCACCCGCCCGACTGACTAAAAGGCTACCTATTAGGTGTAAAAGTACTAGCAGAGATCGGGGAAGACGCAAGTCTAGCTGGTTAGCCATTGCTGTAAATCCAAGATCAGCGTGTCGAAACATAAATCAAACTGCCTATGGAAGATAGGCGGCTGCCTGTGGAGGCAAAGTAAGACCATCATCGGGCCCGTGTCCCGAATACCTTCTTGGTATTCCTAACGTGGCAAGAGCCTGTGAAGCGGTAAACTCTGCATGACGAATAAGACCGTCCCTGAATTAAGTTGTTGTTGGAGAGCCACCAACCTCAGCTCTCGCAGGTTGGGGTACTTCACTTACCCATGATAAAAACCTCTTGCCATCACCAGCTTGGGCCGCAAATGTCGATATTAAATATTTCTTAGGATCGAAGCAGCATATAAGGCGATGCGGCTAAAAATCGCATCTCACCACAGCTATCCTTTGCCTTGGAGAATCCCCTCTTGAGTACTAAAAATTCTGGGGACAAGAAACCATTCTTCCCCCCTACTCCATTAAATCCCCCAGACCTGGATCGGCAACTCCAAAGCACGGTCGAGAGCTTTTCCGATCTTCAGGCGCAATTGAATTACAAACAAGCACAAACGGCGTTGCGAGATTTGGTAGAAAATCTAGATCTGACGCCTCAAGAGCGGTCTGGACTAGAACCGGCGATTTACGATTTGCAGGCGATGCTTTCCAAGCTAGAACGCTCTGTGGTGCAGATCGCGGTTTTTGGCATGGTGGGAAGGGGTAAATCTTCCATCCTGAATGCGCTGTTGGGTGAAAAAGTATTTGAAACTGGACCATTGCACGGCGTTACTCGCACGAGTCAGCGCGCGAATTGGCAACCTTCTGGGGATAGCGATCGCTCTATCCTACAAGTAACCATTAGCGGTGCAGACAATTCCCAAGTAGAACTCATAGACACTCCCGGACTCGACGAGGTGGACGGAGAAACCCGCGCCACTTTGGCTCGCGACGTAGCTAAAACTGCCGATCTGATATTATTTGTCATCGCGGGGGACATGACCAAAGTCGAACACGAGGCGCTATCTCAATTGCGAGAAGTGGGTAAGCCAATTTTGCTCGTGTTTAACAAAATTGACCAATATCCAGACGCCGATAGGCAGGCAATTTATCAGAAAATCCGCGATGAACGGGTGCGGGAGTTGCTTTCCCCCGATGAAATTGTCATGGCGGCGGCATCCCCCCTGATTGCTCAAGCCACTCGCCGTCCTGATGGCAGTTTAGCAGTGCAGCGGCAACCCGGTGCCCCCCAAGTCGATGAATTGAAGCTAAAAATTCTGGAGATTTTGCATCGAGAAGGGAAATCTTTAGTTGCTTTAAATACCATGCTCTACGCAGATGATGTCAACGAGCAATTGGTGCAGCGAAAGATGGAAATTAGAGATAGTAGCGCCAACCGATTAATTTGGAATACAGCTATTACTAAAGCCGTGGCGATCGCCCTCAACCCGATCGCAGTTATCGATTTGCTCAGCAGCGCTGCGATTGATGTCGCGTTAATCTTGACTTTATCTAAACTATATGGTATACAGATGACCCAAGCCGGAGCGGTTAACTTACTGCAAAAGATTGCGATCGCAATGGGTGGTTTAAGTGCAGGGGAACTGCTGGCGAACTTCGGTTTAAGTTCGCTCAAAAGCTTGTTGGGTTTGGCAACACCCGCAACAGGTGGGGTATCTTTAGGCGCTTACGTATCCGTCGCGCTTACCCAAGCGGGGGTTGCCGGTGTTTCTTCCTACGCCATCGGACAAGTAACGAAAACTTACTTGGCTAATGGCGCTGCTTGGGGACCAGATGGCCCGAAAGCCGTTGTATCGAGCATTTTGGCATCGCTTGATGAAGAATCGATTCTTAGCCGACTTAAAGATGAACTGCAAGCTAAGTTGAAATTGCCAATAGCTAATCGCTAATGGCTAATTGGTAATGGCTAATTGGTAATGGCTAATTGCTAATGGCTAATTGCTAATTGCTCGTGAGCATATTTTCTGGCTTTACCATGAGCAATTAACTATTAGCCATTAGCTATTAGCAGCCCTCAAAAGGTAACTAGCAACTTACGTTACTTAGTGTTGGTCTTTCTTGTCTTTAAATGAGGCTAGCCAATCTCTCACTTGGTCGGCGGCGATATCGCGACTCCCCAAACCAAAGGCGAGGGCAATGGCGACAGCGATCGCGCCCAACAACAAACCAAACGCCAAGTTAACGATATCGCTGGCGATTCCCATTTGTTGCAGTGCCATTGCAGAGACTAGGGCAATAATCGCAATTCGGGCTGCATTTCCCAGGATCTTACTTTGTGCCGTGCCGGAACTGACAATCAGGCTAAAGGCTAGGTTAGCCAGATACATACCAATGGCAAATACGAGCAATCCCGCGAGAATGCGACCAAAAATCCCCAGAATTCCCGTGACAATCGCCGTTAATCCTGCGAAAGCCAGTACCTCGGTTGCCGGTACGATCGCTAACAACATAATCCCCACCAGCACCACAATCCCCGCAATTTCTGAGGGAGTGCGGGTGGTTTTGGGTGCTGGCTGAGATTCGGGAGAGATATCTTCGACTACTGGCGTCGCAGTCCTTCTGGGTGCAGGTAGACCCAGCCAAGTGAAGATATTGTTAAAGCCAACGCTAGTCAGGATACTCGTGACAAAATCTGCCACAAAGCGTCCGATGAAGTAGGCGATCGCCAAAATTACCCCAGCGGTGAAGATTCTGGGAATGGCGTTGAGAATTTGGTTGAGCATAGCGATCGCCGGGGCGGAGATCGCATCAATTCGCAGCGCATTGAGGGCGGCGATCGCGGTCGGAATTAAAATCAATACGTAGACAACCGTACCGATAATTCCAGACAAAGATTGACCCGAAGTAGCGGGAGAAATGCCGAATTGGACACCTAGCCTATCCGTCCCTGTTGCTGCTAACAAATTCGTGACAATGCGGCGGACAACTTGAGCAATTAACCAACCGATTGCGCCAATTAATAACGCAGCAAAAATGTTCGGCAGAATCGACAGAATTTCATTGAGCAGCTGCTGTACTGGTTGCAGAGTTCCCTGCAACTGTAAAGTGTTCAGTATAGCCGGGAGAAACAGCAAAAAGATAAACCAATACAGCGTATTGCCAATGGTTTCGCTCAGAGAAAACCCAGTCGTGGGTGCTTCTCCAACTTGCTGACCCAAACGCCGATCCAAATTGAGCGTCCGCAGGGAGCGAGTTACCAGTAGTTTGACCAAACTTGCCAGTAACCAAGCAACTCCCAACAGAACCGCAGCACCTGCTAACTTGGGCAGGAAATCAAAAATTTGGGTGAGTAATTGGTTGAGGGGGGTAGAAACTGCCGTCAGCTGGAGTGTCTGTAAAAAGGCAACCAACGTGAAGATAATGATAATCCAATAGACCGCTTTGGCAATCCATTTCTCCACCTCTGGTGCCTCAGCGCCATCCGGACGCCCCGCTATCCAAGCAGAAATGCGGTTATCGATATTGGTGCGATTGAGGATACCCAGGGTTGCAGCGGATGCGATCGCCGCGATCACCCACCCCAGGACTAAGATCGCGATCGCTGCCAGGATGTTCGGGATAAAGCTGCCTAAATTTAGCCAAAATGTTTGGAAAAAGGCAGCCGTTTCGGCAGGAATATTCTGAGCCGGCGGCGGGGGTGCCGGTCGGGGTGGTGCGTTCTGTGCCTGTGCCAGAATTCCATTGATTGGCATCAATAAGCCCACATGCAGGGGTTGTGCCATATCTTGCCATATTTTATTCATGGTTCTCGATCAACCTCAGAATTCAGCGGCAAAAAGGCGAAAACTATCGCTTAAAGCGAAGTAATCGCTGACTGAGATACTACACTAATGCACCGAGTGTGGGAAGCCAGTATTTGTTATATTTTGCTACCAAATCGAGGCAAGGCATCTTGTGCAGGTGAGCAGGTGAGCAGGTGGGCGGTATTATCTGAGAACAGAGTGCTTTCTCCTCTCCCTCTGACTATAAAAATGTCACAGCAGCAAGTTTTTGAACAATCGATTCAAATCAATGCTCCAGCTACAGTAGTTGAGCATTGTATCGCCGACCGCGTTTTGATGCACCGATGGCTGAACCCCGCGTTGCGATGCGATCCGGTGGGTGAGTGGAGTACAGATATGGGGAGTCGCAGTCGCTTTGTCATTGAGGTGCCCCTGTTACAGCCTACACTGGAAAGTACGGTAGTCGAGCGAGAACCGGGGCTGATAGTATGGGAGTTTGACGGATTTTTTAAAGGACGCGATCGCTGGGAATGCCAACCGATCGAAAAAGGAACCCGTCTACTGAACCGCTTTGAATTCGAGGTTCCCAACCCGATAATTCGCTGGGGGTTCAATACCTTTGCCGCTGCTTTGACTCAACAAGATATGCAAGCGCAACTGCGTCGCCTCAAACGAGTCGCAGAAGGGCAAATAGGCAAGTAAGGGCGGGTTTTACCGACGATCTTTCTTTGCCAAAAACAGACTATTAAACTAAACCCACCCCTACCCCATGCAATTAGCAATTAGCAATTAGCAATTAGCAATTAGCAATTAGCAATTACCCATTCCCAATCTGGTCTAATAACTTGCGAATCGCGCCAGCATCTTCAGCATTGGGGACGCGGACGAGATAAGTTTCCAGATCCTGACTTGCCAGGGTCAACTCTCCGATTTGATAGTATAGAAGACCGCGATCGCGCAATTCCATCGGCGCACCCGGAAACAACAGCAAAATGCGCTCAACTACTGCCAGCGCTTGCTCCAACTGATGGCGATTCAGGTAAATTAATTTCAGATTCATCAGCATCCGCGCTAAAAAGCGGCGGTTACTAACTGGCTCTAAAAACGAGGGTTTTAACTCCACTCTTTGCTGATAAAGCTGAGATAATCTTTCCTGACAATCCTGCTTAAACAAAGTTTCGCCGCGATTAAACGCATCCACATAGATGCCAGCATCTTGAAAATCAGGTCGAATTAGAAAATGACCGGGCATCCCTATTCCCACCATTGGAAAATCAACCCGCTTGGCAATTTCCAAGTAAACTAAAGATAGAGTAATCGGGATGCCAGTGCGCCGCTCGATGACATCATTTAAGAAGCTGTTACGCGGGTCGTAATAATCATCCTTATTTCCAGAGAACCCCAAGTCATCATAAAGATACTGGTTAATCGTCTGGATGACCCGCAGGGGATAGCGTTGAGCTGGCAGACGCTCTTTCACCTCATCTGCCATTGTATCCAGGGCGCTGAGGTATTCATCCGGGTCGAGGTCTGGATACTCCTCTTGGGCAATATACAAAGCTGCCTTTGCCAGGTCGATTTGTTCTTCTGGCTGATATATTTCTTTGTAGAAGTATTGCCGTGGGAGGGGGAAGTCCATCTAATTAAAACCAAAAATTTCAGACACTGCTTTTACGATATCAAGATAAATGTTGCCTTGCATCTGACGAAACAGTTCAAAAGGCTGGTGGGGAGAGCCAAAAATCGGCCTCAGAGTCCAGCCTAGCTGACTTCCGACGAATCCATAAAGCAGCAACCATAACTGCAAGATCCTGGTACGAATTGCTTGACCTTCCGGGTCTTCATCGGAAATTAGCTGAATTCCATTATAAAGGAATTGAACCCCAATTACCCCCGTGAGCATAAAAATTGCCACATTCAGCAGTTTAAAGAACTGATAATGCCCAGTTGTAATCAGAAAAAACAAAGTGACGGGTGCAAAACCAAATAAAAGCGCGCTAATCACAGAAGCCGCACTCAGGACAACTGCAAAATGCTGCCCCAGACTGCGATTCGAGCCAAAAAAAGTACTAAAAATGTACAGGGTTGGTAAACAGATTAACAGCGTCAGCAAATAAAGACTTGGCAGCTTAATTGCCGAAGATAAAGATTGAGCCGGACTGTGGAATAAGCCAACAATTGCCCCATAAAGAGCGAAACAAACCGAACTGCAAACCAACAGCGAGATAATCTTACCTTGAAGCCCTTCACCCTGACGAATTTCTTGGAGAAAAGCTTTGCGATCGCGCAGCAGCGTAATCAACACCGTAAAATGATTTGTTGAGCGAGATGTTTTCTGAATCATAACTAACCTTGGTAATTGCTAATTGCTAATTGCTAATTGCCTCTTCTTCTCTTTGCGTCCTAGCGCTGACGCGCGTTCAATTAACGAAATCCCAAAAGATAGGCGAGAGATTGAAACACGCTCACATAAAAATTACCCTCCCTTTCTCTAAACAACGAAAACGGAGAATCAGGCATCCCGAAAAAAGGTCTAAGCGTCCATCCTAACTGACAACCGACGAAAGCGTAAAGAAATAACCAAGCTTGTAAAATCTTTCGCCGCGTATCGCTACCTTCAGTATCTTGTTCCAAAATACAATTTGCCGCCTGATACAACGAAGATACCCCAATCCATCCAGTTAAAGTGAAGATAGCCACATTCAACAAAATGAGAAACTGGTAATGGGTAGTACTAATCAAGAAAAACAGCGTAATAGGCGCAAAACTGAACAACAGCACGCTCGTTACCGAAACCGCCGTTAGCACCAAAGCGAAATGCTGACCAAACCTGCGCTTGGAGCCAAAAATAATGTTATAAAAGTACAGCGTTGGCAGACAAACAAGCAGCGTAATTAAGTAAAGCGCTGGCAATTTAACTGCCGAGGATAAAGCTTGCATCCAGCTATGATAAATTCCCATAATTCCGCCATAAATTGCCAGGAATAGCGAACTGCAAACGAGCAGAGAAAAGATTTTGCTGGGGATTTTTACCCCTTGACGAATTTCTTCTAAAAAGAGGGCGCGCTCCCGCAGCAGACTTATCATCACACCAAAGGATTTCGCCCCCTGAAATTGCTGTTTCATCCTGCTTTTATCCTCAACTAATTTATCTCGTACCCAGGCTCAGGCTGGGTACGAAACTGTGGATCCTCTGCATCGTTTTACTCATCCAGGCAGAGCCTTGAGGATCTAGTTCCCAGGCTGAGCCTGGGAACTAGAGTATAGAATAATCGCCGCCAGAACCATACTGCCAAGCTTCCACCCAACGATGGTAATAATATTGCTGAATAGGCGGTAAATTTTTCATCCCAGGTTCGATTGCTTTACCCAGTGGATAAAGAGCGCTATAAGCACCTAAATTTACATAATGAACCATCCAATCCAACAAGGTCAATAAACCTACCTGCGGAATAATTTTGACTACTAATCCAGGCTGGGCGAGAGAAGTTTTAAACAGCGTTTGCGACAGGGCGGGAAATTGCACCACATCTTGTAAAAACGGTTTTAACACATCTTCTCCCAACTGCTCCATTTCTTTAAATACCCCCGTCAAAAGTTCGTTAATTTGATTCGGGGGTATTTGTTGATTAATCCCGGCGCTCATCGAACGTTGAAACATCCACGTCACCGCTATACTTGGCTGATAAGGCTGTAGGAGTTTCAAAGCATTTTGACTCAATTGGTCGCTTTGTAGCGCCTCTTGGACGCCGTTCGCGAGACGTTTTAGATGCCGTACCATTGCCCCAAAACCGCCAAAACTCAAAGGCGATTGACTGCCGCTACTATCTCCAATCGGAAGAATGCGATTCCAAGGCATTCTTAAGGGACTTTCGCGGAAAGTAGGGAAGAAACCAAACAGCGCCCGTTTAAATTGCAATTGTTCGAGTTCTACCTGCTGATATTGGGGTAAAAGGCGCAGGTAGTCTTCAAAAAATGCTTCTAAACTAAAGCGCTGTGGGTTAGCATCCATGTAAGTAAACAGGTAGGTTGTTCTGCCATCGCGGGCGGGAAAGGCTTCCCAGAAGTACTGGCATTGATTTTGCAACGGTGTGAAGGAGTACAACAAGTCGCCCGTGTCGTTTTTCGGAAAACCTGTGGCACAAGTTCCGACAACTAGACAGACGCCATCGGGTTTTGTTCCTGCCCTGGCTTGTTGTACGATGGGGGAAAAATGTCCCATTGCGTCGATTAAGAGGCGAGTTTTGAAGTTGTTACCCGCTTCCAGCATTACTCCATCTGGATGGATAACTGCGCTTTGGAAGGGGGTTTTTTCAAATAGCTTGCCGCCCGCTTCGAGGAATTTTGTTTTGAGGGTTTCTAGGAGATAAACTGGATCGACGCCGATGTTGAGAACGTCTTTTACCCAGATATCGTTGCCGCCAAAAAAGCCGATGCGGGCGGGGTTATATTCGGTGGCGATCGCTTTTTCCAATTCTGCTGCTGAAAGCAGTCCCAATTCGACAAATGTTTCTAATTCTTTGCGGGATATATTCCATTCTTGATCTCTGCCGCGCAAGATTCCTCGTTCAACTACAGCAACTCGCCAACCTTTTTTGGCTAAAGCAGCGCCGATTAATATTCCTAAAGTGCCGCCGCAGATGACGACATCAAAATCTACTTCTCCCAAGGGTGTGGGATTTTCTTTGACTACGTTGGGGATGGGTGCGGTGTTTTCTTTGATGGTTTTCCACAAGGTATCGACGCGGCGCAGTTGTGCTAAGACATCGCCGGGGATTTGGGAAAGAATTTGTTCGGTGAGGGTCATGATGGGAGTGGGTTAGAGATAAAATACTAATTGTTATGGTAGTGCGATAAAATAATTGTGTCAGTATATCTGCTTGTGAATGCAGTAATTATGACCGAGTTATTAGAACAAGCCATTACAAAATTGAAGCAATTGCCAGCTAGCCAACAGGATGCGTTGGCGTAGCCTGCCGGAGGCATCTCGCTGCATTAATTCTGGAAGAATTAGAAGATGAAGTTTGTTGGGACAAAGCATTTGAGGAGTCTCAAGATTTACTCGCTATTCTGGCAGCAGAGGCGATGACTGAATATCGCGCAGGTAAAACTCAAGAGTTAGATCCGGATAGATTGTGAAATCCCGCACAACGGCTCAATTTCGTAAAGCTTTTGCCGATCTGCCAGCGCAAGTTCAAGCACAAGCGAGGGCAGCATATCGCCAGTTTAGGGAAGAGCCATCCCATCCCAGCCTTCGGTTTAAGCAGGTGCATCCAACTTTACCAATCTATTGTGCTAGATTCAGCAAAATTTATCGGGCAGTCGGTCAACCCATCGACGATTGTATTGTGTGGTTTTGGATTGGATCGCACGCTGATTACGATAAATTGTTGTCTCAGTTGCGGTAATAGTTTAATACAAAGCGATCGCTTGTTGTTGTGCCGAATGGGTGCGTTCGCTCCTGCTTCACTCTGAGCAAATTCCCAGCATTGCACAAACTTTTGACAATGAAATAGCTAATCATAGGGAACGCATTGAAAACATTGGGATTATTTTAATTAGGACAGGACTTACGCACGCTGCGCCAAAAACAAAGGTGATGCGTCAATCTCGCGACTGGAAACCCATGATTTTTCGTATCACCTTTGTTTTTTTGCGTAAGTCCTGTAGGACTTACGCCAATCACCTTTTTTTCTATGAAAAATCGTCACTTTGGAACTATAGATCCCAGCTTGAAACCAGGTTTCTACGATCGTCGTGGGTAAGTCCTGTTCTAGATCAATGCTGTCACGATATCAACACAACCAGGGATGGCTGGTTGAACTCGTACCCTAGTCCTGGCTTTCCACCATACAAGAAACCCGGTTTTTCTAAAAAACCGGGTTTCTTGATTATTTGGCTAAGGAAACTGCTTTTGAGACTGCTTCATCCAATTTATCTACCACAGATACTCCCAACCCTGCCAAACGCTCTCTAGCTGTGGCTAGGTAGGAACCCGCGAGGCGCACTACAAAATGGGGATAGTGAGTGTGCGATCGCACTTCCACCCCAGCAGCTACTTCCTGGGTCACGCTAACCCCACTACGGCGGCGACTCCCACTCGTTGAATTCACTGTTGGTTCTGTTTCCCCACTTGGTGGCAGATATTTGGCAATAATGCCAGCTACGCCATCGCAGGAAGTAGCTCCGCCTAAAATATTCACTAAAACAACCTTAATCCCCTTATTTTCGCTCAATAATCCCAGTCCCCTTTCCAAGCGATCGCACAACGTCGTTCCTGTCCCCATCCCCGTCATCTCTTCGCCTATATTCAAGTAGCTGGCTGGCTTTCCCCCTCCTTGGTATACCAAATCTAGGGTCACCATCCCCATCCCACTCCCGTTACACACCACCGCAATATTCCCTTCCGTTTCCAATACCTGGGGCGTTTGATTATAACACAAACTTAAATCTTTAGCAAGAGTGCGATCGTCTCCCTTTTCTTTTTCCCGCTGTTTTGCCAGCATTACCAACTCGCGATGGCGTCCCAAAGCCGCATCGTTGGCGATGACTTTACCATCTAGCGCCATGACTTCGCCAGCGGCACTGACACCCAGGGGATTAATTTCGACTAAATCCAAGTCTTTCTGGATAAACAATTTATACATCGCTTCGACGATGGTACTGACAGCGGAAATTAACTGACCCTGCAATCCCATCTTCAAAGCCAAACGGCGGGCGTAGAATGGGGAAAATTCACCCTCTACAATTACCTGCTGCATTTTCTGCCGCACCGCATCTGAATCCATACCGCCCTGGGGCGAACCCAACAAAACGGGGCGACAAAGGGTATAATCTAGGGCGACTGCCAGATAGAATTCTTGTGCGGCGTTGTAGCGAGCTTCTGCTAGGAGTACTTTGGGATACTCGCCCCGAATGGGTAATTGGAAAATAGTTTGAGCTGCGGCGATCGCATCGATTGTATTTTCCACAAATTTAATCCCGCCTGCTCTTCCCCTATTCCCCTTTGGCACCTGAGACTTCAACACCACTGGATAGGGTATCTTTAAATCCTTCAGGTCGCTAGGGCGGTCGATGCGTTGGGACGGTAAAACCGGAATGCCGATTTCGCGAAATAATTCTTTAGCTTGATATTCTAGTAGGTCCATAAATAATTGCGGTAGTGTGTATTGCGGTGTATAGTGACTAGATTCACCCACTACTTATTACCTACTACCTTTTCTTGCCAGTCTTTGGCGACTAGATCGATGCCGTAGAACCGCTGCCAGAAGCGATCTACAACCTTTGTCGGCAAGACTTTGGTCATGAGAAACAGCAAAATCTTGCCGCCCGTAGCAGCAGTATAGCGGGGTTTTGGATTGGTGTCTGTAAGACTACGCACAATTACCTCTGCCACGCGCTCAGATGTCCAAGCGCGGGAACTGGTTTTATCCTGCAATCCTTTTAAATTCTCAAACGCAGCGCGGTAGGGTGTATTTTCGGGATTTGTTACCGCTTGCTCAACGCCTTGGGCGGCTACGTCAAAAAAATCCGTACTCACCGGCCCTGGTTCAATAAGGCTGACTTTAATATTAAACGGCTCCAACTCCATCCGCAGGGCATCGCTTAGCGATTCCAAAGCAAATTTAGAAGCGCTATATAACCCGCCAAACGGAAACGCCACCCGTCCCCCGATTGAACTAATATTAATAATGCGTCCGCCGCCAGAGTTACGCATAACGGGAATTAATGCTCGGCTCAACGCCAACGGTCCCAAGACGTTAACTTCAAATTGCCGCCTTGCTGCTTCTGCCGGAACTAATTCTATCGGCCCCATTTGACCGTACCCGGCATTATTAACCAAGGCGTCAACGCGACCAAATCCTTCCAAGGCAATGCTTGCCAAGGCTTCGACTTGCTCGACCTTTGACATATCTGTGGGGACGACCAATACTTCCGCACCGGCTTTGCTACAGTAGGTGGCAACGGCTTCGAGCTTTTCGCTGTTGCGAGCTGCCAGAACTAATCGGATGCCTAAAAATCGTTGAGCCAAAACTTGTGCTAAAGCCGCTCCAATTCCCGTGGAGGCACCAGTGATCAGTACAACTTGTTCGGATAAGGCAGGAAAATCGGGCATAGTAAATTTAGTACTCCTAAGAAACTCCCTCAAGAGCAGGTGGGCAGGTGAGCAGGAGTTTCTTTTTTATATGACTGGTTGCGTTTGCTGCCCTGGGGACGCTCTTAATCTTATCTTTACATTTCTTATAAGTTTTCGCAGCGCACATGTCATGTTTGTGAGGTGGGAAAATTGACTTATTTGGCTGGTTGGATCTGAGAATAAACCCGGATGGGAGTTATCTGTAACAAACATCGACGTGAAAATCAAATTGATTAAAATTAACACTCAAAAAACCAAAGGTGGTACCCTATGCAAACAGTAGCGCAGCAGGATGAGATCAAAGCACTAAAGCGATTTTTGCAGAAGCGGTTGCAGTCAGAAGCAGCCTTGGAAGTACCCTTCCAACTACAGTGCGTTCTCAAAGATGGGGAATTATTGATTTTGGTGCAACACGAGGCATCAAACGGATTTGACGCGACAAACATCTTCAACACGCTACAGCAAGCAATTTCTGCCGTGGGATCGGCTTTGCCCAACCCAGGGTCGGACTTCCAGCAGGTACACGTTTTCCTGAGAGTGGCGGGACAAAAGCAGCCTTATGCAGCGGAAGATTTTACAGTAGAGAACCCAGTCGCTTCGACGAAGAACGCTTCTGAACTGGAAAACCTGCTGGCATTGGAAGAAGAAGAAAACCCGCCCCTAAGCTGGGATAATTCCACAAACGATCCCGAAACATCCGCAACGGGGACATCAAAACCAACAGTCGAATATCACCAAGGCGTCCAAAAGCAACCCACGCCAAAGCGAGAGAACCCGTTTAAAACAACACCCAAGGTGCAACAGCACAGCAGTGACAGCGAAACACCGTCGAGTGCGCCCCCAGTACCATTGTTGGCAGCCGTTGGTGTAATGGCGGGGGTGCTGTCATTGGCAAGTATTTACGCCTTGACGCGTCCTTGCACCATCGGATCTTGTTACCAGCTACAAAACGCGCAGCAGTTAAATCAAGAGTCAATTGCAATTCTGCGTCAAGCCAAGTCGGGGCAAGAATTGGTGGTAGCGCAACAGAAATGGCAGCAAGCCACCGAACAATTGAAAAGTATAGCCCCTTGGGCGCGCGATCGCGCCAAGGCACAAAACCTGTTACAGAATTACTCAGCGCAGATGGCGAGGCTAGACTTGGTTTTAACCGGGTTAAACAAAGCCACCCAAGCAACGCAAAAAAGTCAAAATCCTCCCCACTCGGTGCAAGAATGGCGAGACATCCTGGCGCTGTGGAACGAGGCGATCGGGCAAATGCGGCAAGTCGCTCCCAATAGTTCGGTTTATCCCCTAGTCAAGCAAAGATTAGAAGAATACCAGCTCAACGTCGCAATTGTCAACCAGCGCATCCGCACCGAACAACAAGCAGACCAAGAATTGATCGAAGCCAAGCAAACGGCACAAGTTGCCGAAGCGCGCATGGGGAACGCGCGCACGTTTGAAAACTGGCAACAAGTTTTCAATAGCTGGCAGGCATCAATCGATGCCCTCACCTCGATCCCGCCAACTACAACCGCTTACAGAGAAGCCCAGGATTTATTATTAAACTACCGACCTAAACTGGCAACCGCACGCGATCGCCGCACCAGAGAACAAATCTCGGCAAACGGTTACAATCAAGCCGTGAGTCTGGCATCTCTCGCCCAGCGCCTAGAACAACAAGGTCAATGGTCCCAAGCGGTCGCTACCTGGCGTCAAGCTTCTACCTCCGCCTCCCAAGTCCCCAGCGAAAGTTTTTACTACAATCAAACCCAACCGCTGATCGATGCCTATGCTAATGCTTTAAAGCAAGCAGAAGCCAATCTGAAAATATCCCTCATTTTACAAAAAGCCCGCTTGGATCTCAACCGCACTTGTTCCGGTACAACCAGGATTTGTAATTTTAATGTCGCCAACGATGGTATTAAGGTTTATCTTACTCCTGCTTATTACAACCAGTTGGTAAGAACTAACGCCACCGCCACTCTCAACGGCGACGCCGATACCCAACAAGCAGTCGAAGATCATCTCCAAACCTTACAAGCTGCCCTAGAAGCTATCAGCGAAAACGCTAACCTGCCCCTGGCGCTTTACGACCACCGCCGTCAACTTATCGGTACTCATACGCCTAAAAGTTAATTGGTAATTGCTCATTGCTAATTGCTAATTGGTAATTGCTTATTTAGGACTTACGCGCAGAAACCGGGTTTCTCTGAAAAATCGTCGATTTACAAATTAGAGATATAGGTCGAAACCCGGTTTCTAGTCCTGAAGCTGTTGCTTAAACGGGTAGCGATCGCCACACTGGTCTATTGTATCCACCATACAAGCTATCAGCGATCGCTTTACTTCCTTTTTAGGACATTATTAATTCCTGAAACCCTTGATTTGACCTTCTTCTTCCCCTAGCCCCTAGCTATAGTTGAGGAATCCAACAACAAAACCTCCCGCGATGAATGATAGATACCAAGTAGGCGGTAGTCTGGCATTTGATGCAACTAGCTATGTAGAACGACTTGCTGATTCCCCAATCTATGATGCTCTTCTTCGCGGTGAGTTTTGCTATGTCCTCAATTCGCGCCAAATGGGCAAATCTTCTCTTTTAGTCAGAACTAAACACTATCATTGCTAATTGTTCCTGGTAAAATTTTCCGGATATCCCATTAGCCATTAGCCATTAGCTATTAGCTATTAGCAGCCCTAAAAAGGTAACTAGCAAATTAAGTTAGTTAATTAGTTGCTCGGATGAATTGAAAACTTTTAAACATATGCCTTTTGTCACTAACAAAGTAGCGATTAAAGTAGCAGTTGCCACCATAAATAAAATTAACATCTGGTAAAATGCTGCTTGAAATGGGCTAACACCACCCAAAATTTGACCTGTGAAAAATCCTGGCAAGGTAATCACACCGACGATCGCCATCGAGTTTAAAGTGGGAATAATCCCAGCGCGGATTGCTTCAGTGCGATAGAATGCTACTGCTTGTTGAGGTGTAGCGCCCAAGCTGAGGTGAGTTTCAATTTCTATGCGCGAGGCGACTAAACTGCTGGTGAGGCGTTCGCCTGCGATCGCCGCCCCATTCATCGCCTGACCTAATACTATCGCCGCCAAGGGCACAAGATACTGGGGTTCGTACCAAGTCGGCGGATGCAATACCAACAAATTGACATAACCTACACTTAAAGCCGTACTGAGTAATAACGCACCCCACACAATAGGTAAGATTTGGGGAATCTTTTTACCGATGCGATTTCTTGCTACCAGCGCCGCAGTGGTGAGTATCAAAATTAACACAACTAGAACAGCTACTGGGTTATTCCCGGCGAAGGCTACCTCTAAAACAAAGCCTACCCCAAACAATTGAGCGATCGCGCGCACCGTCGCCGTCAACAGACGCCATTCCAGTCCCAGTCTTTCTATAGCAGATAACCCAATGGCAATTGCGATCAAACCCAATCCCCAAGCTAGGTGTACGATATCAAGTTGAATTAATTCCATATGCTAATCGGTAATGGGTAATCGGTAATTGGTAATGGGGTTATGGACATCCTACGGGAAGCCAACCAGCGCGTCATAGTCTTTTTCCCTCCTACCAATTACCAATTAGCCATTACCCATTACCATTCTTATAGGTAAAAATTACTGGTAAGAGAGTGAGCAACATTCCCCCCGTTGACTTGGCGCAGCAATATCAGATCATCGCAGAAGAAGTGAATGCTGCTGTTTTAAGCGTACTGTCCTCTGGTCGTTACATTGGCGGAAACCTAGTCGAAAGCTTTGAGCAACAGTTTGCCAGCTACACTGGCGTCAGCGAATGCATCGCCTGTAATTCTGGTACTGACGCGCTGTATTTGGCATTGCGATCCCTCGGCATCGGGTCGCAAGATCAAGTTATTACCACGCCCTTCACTTTTATAGCCACCGCCGAGGCGATTAGCGCCGTTGGCGCAACGCCAGTATTTGTCGATATTGACCCCGAAACGTTTAATTTAGACCTTAACCAGATAGAATCGGCTATTACCTGCAAAACTAAGGCAATTATACCAGTTCACTTGTTTGGGCAGCCTGTAGATATGACGCGCTTGATGGCAATTGCTTTTGCCCATAACCTGTTTGTCATAGAAGACTGCGCCCAAGCGACAGGGGCAGAATGGGCAGGGCGAAAGGTAGGCAGCATCGGACACATCGGCTGTTTTAGCTTCTTTCCCACCAAAAATTTAGGCGCTTGCGGTGATGGGGGCGCGGTGACTACTAATGATAGCGCGATCGCTACCCAAATTCGCCGCCTGCGAGAACACGGCACCAGCAGTCGCTACTACCACGAAGCCATCGGCATCAACAGTCGCCTAGACGCCCTGCAAGCCGCTATTGTGCAAATTAAACTACGTTACCTCGATACCTGGAATGCCCAACGTAGCGAAATTGCCACCCGCTACCAAGATCTGCTAAGTCCAATTCCAGGAATTATCCTCCCCCAAGCACCAACTAAGGGTAAAACTGTCTGGAATCAATTTACGATTCGGGTAATCGGCACAGATGAAGCGGCTACTAGGGACAGGGTACGCAGCCAAATGCAAGAAAAAGGCGTTTCTTCAATGGTTTACTATCCTTTACCCCTGCACTTGCAACCCGTTTATCAAGGTTTACCTTATCAGCAAGGCAGCTTTCCCGCTGCCGAACAAGCTTGCCACCAAGTGTTGTCTTTGCCAATATTTCCAGAACTATCTATCGAACAACAAAAGCGAGTTGTTTATGCATTAAAAGAGTCATTAGTCAATAGCCAACAGGGGCGGGTTTTACCGATGATCCATGCCATCAGCGACAATTGATTTAAACCCGCCCCGGTATTGTGTAGGGGCGGGTTTTACCAATTCAATAGGAACAATAAATTTCAGGCTGTAGGGGCACGGCATTTTTAAGTCTTTGGGTAGAAATTAAAACCGATCTACATTCCCTACAAACCTGTTAAAACAGCTGGAAAATCAAACTGTAGGGGCACGGCATTTTACCATTTTTGGGTAGAAATCAAAACCGATCTACGCCGTCAAACTGTAGGGGCACGGCATTCTACCATCTTTGGGTAGAAATCAAAACCGATCTACGCCGTCAAACTGTAGGGGCACGGCATTTTACCATCTTTGGGTAGAAATCAAAACCGATCCACGCCGTCAAACTGTAGGGGCACGGCATTTTACCATCTTTGGGTAGAAATCAAAACCGCTCTACGCCGTGCCCCTTCGCCCCTACGATTAAACGCGGATGCGGTTTTTGCTAGTTGTCGCCAAGGCTTCTACCAAGCTGCGGACGACTGCTATCATTGCGACTTCGCTATTGAGTTGGTTAACAGCCGATCCTACACCGACGCCAGACGCACCCGCAGCGATCGCTAAAGGTGCGGTGACGCTGGATATCCCAGAAGCGCAAAGTACCGGGACGGATACGGCGCGGGAAATTTCATACGCCGCCGCCAAGGTAGGTGCTGCCTTTTCGATCAGTCCCAGAGTGCCTCCATGAGTAGGGGCGCTGCTGGTACCCCCTTCGGTTTGGATAATATCAGCACCCGCTTTCACCAGTTCTTCCGCCAGATGTACCTGTTGGGACAGTTCTAAGGTATGGGGAACCGTCACCGATAAGGTAATGTGGGGCAGGAGACTGCGCGTTTGCTGCGTCAGCCCCAATACTTCTTCTGCTTCAAACCGACGCCCCAGGGCATAGAAACTGTCATAGTTGCCAATTTCGATCAAATCTGCACCCGCAGCCACCGCCGATACAAACCGATCCGGTTCCACTGCCGATACACAAATCGGCATATCTGTCAATGCGCGGCACAGGGAAACCAGATCCCGATCGGCGGCAATATCCACAAACGTCGCCCCGCCTTGGTGAGCGGCTTTCACCGTTGCTGCTACTCGCATAGGGTCGAAATTATTCAAGCCGCTGATAATTTTTAGGGCAATGCCTTGGTCAAAAGCACCCTGTAGTTTTGCATCGATCATCTAAAACCTCATGAGAGTGTGGAAACCACCATCTTTTCAGTGGTGGATGAAACAGGATGCAGCGTTTTTAAACGCTGTGGAGAGGTATGGTTGCCTCTCCCTGCGGATATGATTGTCCCCCAAACCCCATTTCTGGGGTAAAGTTAGCAAGGCCAAGGTTATCGGTCGGTACTATCTCAAAAGCACTGTCTTACACCTCGTAAAACTGTTTAACTCTTGAGTTCTAGAGCAGGGAACTAGCACTCTCATTCCCTGGTAGGAACTTGAACGCTTGCCGATAACTTCGTTTCCCCGTTGCACCGGACTCGGGCCCGTCAGCTACCTAAAGTTTCGAGGCAGTGAGCCGCCGTCTCTTTAGAGCGGGGTGCTGACTTTGCTTCTGTTCTCGTACAAACACTCGTACAAACAAATGTATAGCTCATTTTGACATTCCCGGTCCCCACCAGCTGCCTTGCGATCGCCAGATAAATTATTCCATCAAAGTCAATCATTTTTAATAAATCTTAATAGTCGAGCGGTCAGCCGAATTGTGGGATTTTTGTTTTTCAGGATGCAGTTATCACTTTGATTTCCGGGTAATCTCAAGGAATAACTCCCTGGCGACAAGGTACTAGTACCTGCAAAACCAGCCAAAAGAGCTATACAATGCCATTCATAAATGTTACAATTTTTTACAAAACTTTAAAGGTAGCGCCATGAAGACCGCTCAGACTTCCACAGACTTAGTGCGCACATACCTTCGGGAAATCGGCAGAGTTCCCCTGCTGACACACGAGCAGGAGATATTGTACGGCAAACAGGTACAGCGCTTAACGGCACTTATGGCGGCGAAAGAATCCCTTGCTGCTACGATAGACCGCGAACCCACTATGGCAGAGTGGGCGCAGCAAGTTGAGCTGTCCCCGTCAGAGATACAGCAGATTATGAGAGAGGGAGAAATTGCCAAGCGCAAGATGGTCGAAGCCAACTTGCGACTGGTGGTATCGGTTGCCAAAAAATATATTAAGCGCAACGTAGACCTGTTGGATCTGATTCAGGAAGGCACGATTGGGATGCAGCGGGGGGTGGAAAAATTCGACCCGACCAAGGGGTATCGGTTTTCCACCTATGCCTATTGGTGGATTCGTCAGGCAATTACTCGTGCTATAGCGGAAAAAGGTCGGACGATTCGCTTGCCGATCCATATCACCGAGAAGCTGAACAAAATTAAGAAAGCTCAGCGCTATCTATCCCAAAGACTGGGAAGAGCTGCTACCGCTGCCGAGTTAGCCGAGGAATTAGAGTTGACCCCGAAGCAGGTACGGGAATACCTGGAGCGCTCGCGTCAGCCGCTATCGTTAGATTTGCGCGTCGGCGATAACCAGGACACCGAACTGGTAGAACTGTTAGAAGATACCGGGCCTTCCCCAGAAGAATTCGCCGTGCAGTCGGCACTCCAGACAGATCTGGAAAAGCTGATGTCGGATCTGACGCCCCAGCAACGGCAGGTGTTAGAGTTGCGGTTTGGTTTAGAAGACGGACAAGCTTTAACCCTGGCTAAAATAGGCGATCGCCTCAACATCAGCCGCGAACGAGTGCGGCAGATCGAACGGGAAGCCCTGACAAAACTCCGCAAGCGCAGAGCGGATATGGAGGAATTCCTGGTTGGAGCATAAAAAAGATAGAGAAGAGGGAGAGGGGGAAGGTAAGAAAGAGAGGAAATAGGGAGCCGAAAAAACCTTTGCATTCTGCTTCATCTGAGGTATAATAGTATACCTTTCCTCGATCTCGCTCTTTCTTATCCCTTACCAATGCCCGATTCCAGTGAGAAAAACCACCAGACAAAGGTTCGGTTCCACCCACTACGTGAGTTAGATCGGATTGCTACAGTAGTTGACATAAGCGCATAAATAGCAAGCTCGGTTGTAAACATTTCAAAAGTGCGCCTTTTAAAGTTAAGCATTCAAACAATTGCACGCCACTACGGAGGTTATGGTGAATCAATCATCTAATAGAGGCCCAGAATTTTTGAAAGAAGAATCCGAACAAGCGAATTTGCTGTGGCAATACGTGCAATCTATGAGTCCGGATACAGTTGCCCAGCTATCGAAACCCTCTTCGGCTGAAGTTTTTCAGGTGATGGAACGCAACATTATCGGTTTGTTGGGCAACCTGCCTTCAGAACATTTTGGAGTCACCATTAGTACCAGTCGGGAAAATTTTGGTAGACTTTTGGCTTCTGCCATGATTAGCGGTTACTTTCTCCGCAACGCCGAACAGCGGATGACTTTTGAGAAATCTTTGAGCGGTGTTGAAGCCAGCGCCCCCGAAGGCGAATAGGCAAGCAGTGGGGTGCGTTGAATATGTCGTCCCCACTCAAAAACTCGACAGGCTACCTCAACGGCCTGTCGAGTTTTATTATGGGGGAATTGAAGCGATCGCTCCTAAACTGGGATAAAATCTGAATTACCGATGCGCGAACCAAACGCACCCTTACCCCATAAGCTAATTGGCGTTGCCGCGATATGGAACGACCAACAACAAATATTAATTGACCGTCGGCGTCAAGATGGTTTATTAGGAGGATTGTGGGAATTTCCCGGTGGCAAACTAGAGCCTGGTGAAACCGTTGAACAGTGTATCAAACGGGAAATATTAGAAGAGTTGGGAATTGAAATCGCAGTCGGCGACCATTTGATTACGATTAACCACCCCTATTCTCACTTCCACGTTACCCTAATCGTGCATCATTGCCGCCACATCAGCGGCGAACCCCAGCCGATAGAATGCGATGAAGTGCGTTGGGTAACGTTAGATCAGCTTGATCTGTATCCGTTTCCCCAGGCTAATGTCGAGATTATCAACGCACTGCGAAAAAGCTAAAGCAACTGCGCCCATGCCCCATCTTAACTTTGTCGATAAACTGGCAAAGTGAAGTGGAAGCAACTGCCACTACCGGGAGTAGAATCTACCCAAATGCGACCGTAGTGTGCTAGAATGATGCGCTGACACAAAGATAAACCAATTCCGTATCCCTCCTTGGCTTCATCCCGTTGGAGGCGGAAGCTGTCTTCAAAGATGTGTTCTCGGCTTTCTTCGGGGATACCGGGACCATTGTCGCTGACGCTGACCTGTACTTTCTGGGAAGTGCGGTGCAGGATCGAAATTTCAATCGTGCCTTCTTCTGGGGTGTATTTAATCGCATTGTCGAGCAAATTTACCAGCACTTGACGCACTCGTTCTGTATCGGCATATACGTAAGGCAAGTCTTTGGGGATATCGGTTGTCACCTGCTGCATTTTTGCTTCAAATACGGGTTTCATCGAATTGAGAATATCTAAGCAGAGGTTCTCCAGGTTGAGTTTTTGCGGGTGAATGCGGAGCGTTGCTGTTTTCCCTTTCCCTGCTTGGAGTATATCGGCAATCAGCCGCTCGATGTTCCGGGTTTGCACTCGCGCCTGTTTGATTAAATGGGCGGTGAGGGCGGGTGTTAGCCGCGATATTTGACCGTTATGAGGATTGTAGTTGGTTTCTAGGGTTTCTAGGGCAATCGAAGCCGCCGTGAGGGGATTTCGCAGGTCGTGCGCCAGCATGGAGATAATCCGGTCTTTGAACTGCAACAACCGTTGTAGTTCTTCGTTTTCCTGCTTCAGTTGAAAAATTTCTTCCGTTAGTTGAATCAGTTCGGCAAAATTGTTAATCGAAGCGAGCAAAGGTTGGGTGGTTACACTGGCATCAGGTTGTAATGTCAGATGCTCAATCGCATCGTGTTTCCAGCGCGTCCACCATTCCTGCAATTGCGCCACTAAGTTACTACCTGCCAGCACATGTCGCGGCGGTGGGCTGATTTTAATCAGCGCTGGCGTTGCCACCAGTTTAAAATGTTCGGCTAGATACGGTTGTGCCCCAACATCAATGACCTCAAATTCTAACGGATAGTCGGCCTTGAGGTGTTCCAGATCATGTCGGAGTTGCTGAAGTTGTTCAGTGGAACTTGGACGTTCGTCTACGAATAACAACAGCTGTAAAGGCGTCTGGGGATGGGTTAACTTTTCAGCAGTTGCTGGCATGAATTCTTTTTTCAGCACGGCGGAATTTCCAAGGTGACGCTATTCCAACAGGTTAAGGTAATCAACCAGGTGAGGGTAGAGTACTTGCCCGTTTGACTTCTATTTATAAGCTACCTCTTTCTGAGTATTCTAGTAAGTCGTTGCCACTATCTTAGGGTATAGGGCATCTATCATGAAGTATGCGGCATGTTTTACCCACGATCTATGCCATCGGCGACTGTTTATTTAAACCCGCCCCTATCTTGAGTCATACAACATAACATGAGACTCTGATCGAGAGCGTAAATTGGTGAGCGAGTGATGGTGTTGATGGCGCGAAAATCACCCCAAGTGCGGGTTCTCCTGGTGGGAGCGATCGCTTTCTTCGTTTTGGCTCTTACTTTAACACTGCACCGGCACTTCTGTTTCTATTCTTCCTACGACCAGGGGATTTTCAACCAAGTTTTCTGGAACGGTATTCACGGGCGATTTTTCCAAAGTTCCCTTTCTTCCCAACTTTCTACCAATGTCGTCCACAACGGCGAGGTTCCTGCCGTATATTACCACCGTTTGGGGCAACATTTTACACCTGCTTTATTACTTTGGTTACCGATCTACGCCCTGTTTCCGTTTCCAGCTACTTTGACCCTATTGCAAGTAACTTTAGTCACTGCCGCTGGATTGGTTTTATATGCTTTAGCCAGGGAATATTTACAACCAACGGTATCGGCAATAATTACCTTGAGCTTCTACGGCGCTAATGGGATTGTGGGCCCGACACTGGCTAATTTTCACGATATATGCCAACTGCCGCTATTTATGTTCGGCCTGCTGCTGGCAATGGAAAAACGCTGGTGGTGGCTGTTTGCTATTCTCTCGGCGTTCATTTTAGCCTTGCGGGAAGATGGCGGCATCAGTTTGTTTGGTGTCGGATTTTACCTGATAGTCAGTCGCCGCTATCCTAAACTTGGCTTGGTTGTATGTACCCTGAGCTTTGGTTACATGCTGCTACTTACTAATGCGATCATGCCGCTGTTTTCCGATGATATTTCCCGGCGGTTTATGATCGAACGGTTTGGTCAGTATGCGGATGGGGAAGAAGCTTCTACCGTAGAGATTATTTGGGGTATCGTTAGTAATCCTTTGCGATTGCTGGTAGAACTATTTTCGCCCTTTTTTGGGACGATTCGCTATTTAATTAGCCATTGGTTACCGTTTGCCTTTGTCCCAGCTGTAACACCTGCAGCTTGGGCAATCGCTGGCTTCCCCCTGCTGAAACTATTCTTAGGTAAGGGCGAGTCGGTTTTGGCAATTAACATTCGCTATGCCATGACCGTCGTGCCAGGGCTGTGTTACGGTGCTATTCTGTGGTGGAAAGGTCGCGAAAATCTTCTGGATGCACCGCTGCGCCAGTTCGTTATCCAACCTTTTTACTCGCTGCGATCGCTTACACGATGGCGTAAAATCATCGACCGGGCGATAAACTGGTTCGAGCAGCACCCAAAATGGCTGAAACTCTCGATGCGGCGATTTTGGGCAGTTTGTCTTTGTATTTCGCTGTTTTTTAGCTTTACTTCCAACCCAAATCGCACGCTATCGTTTATAATCCCCGATTCCATTCAACCTTGGGTTTACGTGCCGCTACCCCGTCAGTGGGAACACGCCACAGCAATTCGTTCCCTACTAAATCAAATCCCTAAGGATGCCAGCGTATCGGCGACAACGTTTATCGTGCCACATCTTTCGGGTCGTCGCGAAATTATCCGGTTTCCTTCGTTGCAGTTCCGCAACGATGCACGACAGGTGGTAAAGGTAGAATATGCGATCGCGGACATATGGCAGTTGCAACAGTATCAACCAGCTTTTAGAGGCGATCGCCAAACCTTACAGGATAGCCTTCGCACCATCAAACTGGTTACTAGCGAGGGAGAATACGGCATTATTGGCTGTGAGGATGGCGTGATTTTGATGCAAAAAGGCGCGGCTTCTAACCCAAAAGCCTTAGCAGCATGGCAGTCAATTGTCAATAGCAAGTAGGAGCGAAGGGGCATCTTGTGCAAGTGACCGGGTGAGCAGTTGTGCTGCTTGAAGTAGATAAAAATTGGTTTTCTTAGATCTTGCACCTGACATGGGTCAGACAGGCAGGATGCCTATCCCACCTGCACAAGATGCCCCATGCCCTCTGCTCAGAATGTAAAGAAATCAACAAGTTCATTAACTTTAATTACAAAAAGTTAAACAAATTGCCATAATGAGCGCAATGGAAATGTGTCAATCTTAATAAATCCGTAACCTTGAGGGGCTTGGAAGCGATGAAGATTCTGGTATTGACTTGGGAATTTCCGCCTCGGTTAGTCGGGGGAATTGCACGCCACGTCGCAGAATTATATCCAGAACTGGTCAAATTAGGGCATGACGTCCACTTGATCACGGCGGAATTTGGAGAAGCACCGATGTACGAACTGGTGGAAGGCGTGCGCGTCCATCGGGTACCCGTAGGGTGGAGTCACGACTTTTTCCACTGGGTGGCGAACCTGAACGAGAGTATGGGTCGCCACGGCGGTAAAGTAATGTTAGAGGATGGGCCGTTTGATATCATCCACGCTCACGACTGGTTGGTGGGAGATGCAGCGATCGGGCTCAAGCATAATTTTAAAGTCCCCCTGGTAGCCACCATCCACGCCACGGAATACGGACGCCACAACGGTATCCATAAAGAGGAACAGCGCTACGTCCACGGTAAAGAAAACATCCTTTCCTACGAAGCTTGGCGAATTATTGTCTGTACCGACTACATGCGGCGCGAATTGCAACGCGCATTTAATACGCCTTGGGATAAGATGGACGCGATCTATAACGGCATTCGTCCGGAAAAAAAACTCCGCTGGCACGATTTTGATGCGTGGAAGTTCCGCCGCCGCTATGCCAATGATGAGGAAAAAATTGTTTATTACGTCGGACGCATGACTTATGAAAAAGGCGTTTCCGTGCTGTTAAATGCCGCCCCGAAAGTAATATGGGAAATGGGAGGTTTGGTTAAATTCGTCCTGATAGGCGGCGGCAATACCGACCACTTGAAGCGTCAAGCTTGGAACTTGGGAATTTGGGATAAATGTTATTTCACTGGCTTTATGTCCGATGAAGATTTAAATAAATTCCAAGCTATTGCTAATTGTGCTGTTTTCCCCAGTTTATACGAACCGTTTGGTATTGTAGCTCTAGAAAGTTTTGCCGCGCGCGTACCCGTGGTTGTATCGGATACGGGGGGTTTACCAGAAGTAGTGAAACACACCAAGAACGGTATCACAACTCGTGTCAACGACCCCGATTCCCTCGCTTGGGGTATTCTGGAAGTGTTGAAAAATCCCGGTTACTGCCAATGGTTGGTTGACAATGCTTATGATGATTTAGAACGGCGCTTTAGTTGGTCTAAAATCGCGCGGCAAACCGAGGCAGTTTATCAACAAGTGGCGAAAGAGCGATCGCGTGTTGATTGGTAATCCTACTCCTCAGTAGAGACGGGATGTCTCCCGTCTCTCCAATCATAGAAGGTAAATTAGCCCGTTACCCATCCATTGAAGAGGACGCGGGGACACGGGGAAATTCTGACGCGGGGAAACCCCATGCCTAAAGTCAGGGGATTCCAACAAGGAAGAATTTTCTCCCCTATTTCGGATAAATTCGGTAGGCTCAAAACCAGGTGCTTCGATCTTGGGAAGGGGTGCTTAGAGTGTCTCCCCAACTCCTTTGTCAGAGCATCTTCAAAGGTCAATCTGCGAGACTGAAAGCGGGTATTCCTGGAACACCTTAGCTCTTTATGCAACAGTTTCAGGACTTACGCAAGTGTCACAATAAAAATATCAATAGATGTTTGTAGTAGGCACTTTAGTGCCGATTGCAAGCGAGTGAGGGAAAGCCTTTAGGCTTTGTTTGTATAGCGGCAGCAAAAATGGCAGCGCGCTTGACAAACTCAGGTGTACCTCATCTGCCTGCAATCCGCTATAGTGCCGATCTTGAAGCGCTGTTCGCGTAGCGTGGCGTCAGCTATAGCACTTACTACGAACAAACTGATGTGCCAGTTGCGTAAGTCCCGAGTTTGTTTGGTATATAATACATTTGTACCTTTTATAATTTTAGGGAGCAGATATGGTAAATACTTTGGCAGAAGGCGACAACGGTCTAGTGCGGCTGGATTACAGCGATTTGTTGACTAAAATTTTAAAATTACTGCAAAATCACGATACCAAAAATCGCTTTAGTTTATCCAAAGATGGCAACCAATTGCTGATCGATCTTGACGAAATAGCTTTTCAGGTAGCGTCTTCAACGATTGAGAATCCCTTGGGAATATCTGCTAGCAGCGCTAAGTCCGCCAGCGTGAATTTAAGTCGGGGGGTCAAACCTTTTTTTATTAATCAAGTTCAGCAGATTAGAGATTGTTTAAAACAGCATGTAGAATCTTTACTTAAACAAGAGGGTCAAGATATATCCCTTGAGGACTATGTTAACAGCTTAGCTACAGAATTAAAAGAATTAACAGGTGAAAGCAAAACTTTGGGATTTACTTATCCTTTCGGGAAAACCCATGAAGGTTTGCAAAAGCAGCGATTAAGCGTGGAAAACAATGCTAGTAATAATTGCTTGCTCAAATCTCATAAGCTAACAATTACAGTAGAAAACACAAGTAAGTTTGACGAAGAAATACAAGCCAGTCTGAGAAATTTTATCAACCTCAAGTTTTCTTCAAATCAGCAAGAAGACCTGAATGATATTCTTGATGAGTTAGTAGCAGATCGCCAGTCTGATTTTTATATACTCAAGCGCCTGATGGATACAGAAGCGCTGGGAAAACTCCAAAGAGAAGCCAAGATTAAGTATTTAGAATTTTTGTTAGAACACCTGGATAAGTCCAGAGATGCTATCTACCTTAAAGACTTGATCCGAAGACTAAAATTAATCGAAGACTACATCAGCGATGTTGAAAAAGAGGACGGACATTATGAAGTCAATTATGCGGGAATATCAGTAAATTACAAAGATTTATTTTGCCGTGCTGAGGCGTTTGATATGTTACCTATTATTCCTTTAATAGTGGGTTATTTAGGAGAAACGACTGATGAAAATTCGGGTAAGCTACAGTTCATATTTGGACTTAAGCTCAAGTTAGGCGGTAAGGTTCAATCCCAAGGCGGAGAAACTGTTTTTGACTATTACCTAAATCAAATTGATTCTAACAGTACCGAACATAAAGAGAGCATTTCTGATTCGTCGTTCAAAAAGAAGTTTTTTGTAGAAAAAGTATTAAAAATAACTTTGTTATATTACTTTGTCTTTGCTAGTAGCGATCCCGCCGGGGAGGGTTACACACCAGAATCAGATCTAGAATACGATCCTAGATTGGTTTTTGACCAAAAAGTATTGCCGATATTAAAAGGTTCTGATGAAAATAAAAAACAAAGCATTTTGAGAGGACTGAAAAAGAAATTAGCGCAGTACAAGGTTAATGAGAAGGTAGAAAAGCTTAAGAAATTACTGCTGAGTTTGCTTCAGAAAGATACTTCTTTACAACCCCGAAATTATCCCCTGCATATCAGTCTTAAGAAAGGGATTTTGGAGCAAGATGCTAGCACTATTTCTAAAAATAGTACCTTGTTTAAAAGCGAATTAAGAGAAAATCCTAAAGCGGCTTTAAAATATATATCAGTTGGTAATTCCAGCGTCGATACAACTTCACTTTGTAATCTTACAGCCAACATCCAGATTAGCGAGATTCACTATTTCTCTACTGAGGATAGCCAAAGCTTCAGTATGGAGTACGATCTCAGAAATATTTACACAATACCTGTTCTTTTGGTTCCTCAAGACGATGATTGTAGAAAGATTGCTGAAAACATATCTCAAAACAATTTAAAACAGAAAAAGTTATTGGAATTTACCTATAACTATCAACGCCTGAGAGAACAAGTCTTTAACAATGAAGACTCACCAAAGGCTTTTGTTTATCGAGTGACTTTCTCTTTACTTGCTTATACGACGCTAAAAGTTTTACTTGATTCAGCAAAACGCCGGTTATTTATTCCCATCTTGCGACTGCATTTGAGTGACAAGCAAAACCCTGCACCGGAAGAAGAGTTTATGCGCTCTCTCTTTGCAGTATTATCCCATCTCTTGAATGAAAGACATCGCTCGAATTGTCAAGGATTCTGCATTAGAAGTATCAATCAGTATAAAATTCGTAATGGTCTGAGTTCGCTGTACTCAATTTTACCTAAGAAATTTAAGTTCAATACACCTCCTACGGAACACCAGCTAGACAAGCTAGCAATTATTGTAGTGTCTAGTCGAGAAAGCGATCGCAGCAGATCAAGCGATTATAAAATTGCCAACTTGATGGGAGAAGTTGTCGGAGTACAGCGTCAGTCTGATGGCACGATTCGATTATATATGAGCGGGAGTTTCTCTGATAACTATGGTAGCCAGGAAATTCACAATCATCCTGATGTTCTCATCGATGAAGTCAATAAGCTTTATCAACAAGGATACAGACACTTTTTGTACATTGCCAAGTCTCCCTATTGCAATACTTTAAACATGACCAAAACAGAAGAAGATGAAGAGTTATTTTTTATGTCAAAAGCTGTGATACGGTCTTTAAAGGGAGAGCGCGAAGACATCAAGATATACCCCATATTTTTTGACAAATACTATGCCGTAAATATCGGAAAGATTAAAGCTAGTTCATTGTACATACAAGATATATCAGAGTTAGAAACTTTGGTGAAAGACCCCAGTAAACAAGCCGTTGTATTTTTCAACCTCTTTAATGGAATTAAAGTCGGTAACGAGAAATACTATAACGGGGTTATTTCCTACGCTACCCTATTAAACATCTATGAAGGGATTTTAGATGACCAAGATATTCGTATGGGTTTGATGTATGATAATTCCCTAAAAAACGATTTGCTACAGTTTCTGACTCTATTCCATTTTTCTCGGTATGAGGCGGCGCCGACACAATCCCGTAATATTAGTTTTAAGCTCGATCCATATGAGAACCTTATAGGCGATGATAGCGTTGGATCATTGTCTATATTTAAAGACATGACAGGCAGAGTTAAGTTTAATTCGTTAGCCTTTTTAACAGAAGTGAGAAAAGCTTTAAACGTGCAGCCAGATAGTGAGGAAACATGAGGGGATACGATCTAGGACAAGAATTGGGTCGTTTGTTTGAAGTAGGGTTCAATATTGGGATGCTTGCCTATATTGAACAAAATCAGTTATCTCATAAATTTGGGAAATTATATCGTCAATATTTACAGCAGCTAAGTTTCCCAAAAATGCTGAAGCAACTAGCAATTAAAGCGGAAGTTATTAGCGAACAAAATAGACAGATTATTGGCAAGTGGGGGACTTTATTCTTACAAAAAAGCTTTCTGGCTGGTTTAAATTTTTTCAGCGAGTATATTAAATCTACAGGGTGGAAGAAACATCAGCTAAAGCGTCTAGAAATTTTGTACTACCAGTGCTGTTTTTGCGGTGACAACAGTCTAGGAACTATTAATAAAAGTGACGACGAAGTATTTAAAGAAGTTTTATCGCAGTTTGGCGAGATTGAAGTTGATATTAGTAAATATTCCGAGAAAGGAGAATTTTTACGTGCAGATACTTTGATTCTCATCCGGTGTGGAAAGCAGTTGAGGGTTTTGTGTCTGGATTATTCAATATTTTCGATTAAATCAATCCAGGATTTGGTGGATGTAGATAGCGTAGAAGTAATCCGGAGAATTTTGCTTAGTGAAATTAGATATTTAAAGTCGAAAAGTGTTTTTTGTAATTTAGGGTTAGATAGTAAAACTTCCGAACTAAATCTATCGGAAAATCTGGCACGGTACTTTACTGCTTTCAAGCGAGGGGACAAAGAAACTGCGAAGTTAATTCAGGCGGCGAGTTATGCTCATAGTTTTGCTGAATTCTTACGATCGCATAATTTTCTGACAGCAGAAACCGAGGTGATTTTTAATGTCGTGGGGTATAGCGATCGCGGAATTAGTGCGATGTCCCTGAATCGGGATAATTTAGATATTTTAGCAACCTGCTCTCACATTTACAAGCGCGATTCCAGCGATTTAGAAATTCAAGATGCTCGCCAGGAAGTTTTAAGATTAATTAAGCGAAACGCCGCTAAAAGTTTTCAAGATGGTAAAAATTTTATCAATAGACTTTTAGACGTTTCCCAAGATGGGATAACTTCTATTGTGCATCAAGATCGTGTGGAGAATTTTCTCAACTCAATCGATGCGATCCCGCCATATTTAGCAACACAACTTCAAGTTACCCCAAACTTAGATTTGAGACAAGCTCACGCAGAACTGATTACCAAAGCATTAGATTCTGATGTTACCTATATATTTTTAACAGGCAATCCAGGGATAGGTAAAACGACTGCGATCGCTAACTTTCTTAAAACTGAAAAATGCCTCAATGAAGGTTTTTTATTCTTTTATGTCAGTCCCCGAACGCAAGTCAATCTAGACATCATCGAAAAGTTTAAACAAACACCAACAAACTTATATGACGACCGGATATTTACCATCACCACTTCCGCCGATTTAATCAAAAATAACGGTGGACAATGTACGGTAAACTACCTTTCAAATCAGCGTGACGATAATTTTGTAGAGCAAACTGTACATTTTGTCAATCAAAATACACAATTAGTTTCTCAGGGATTATCTAAAAATCTTAAAAGACTAACAGAAGACCAAATTCAAGATGTATGTCAGCAAAACCGAGGGGTTTTAGATAGCATCTGCGAAGCCATCTACACCACGATCAACCGTAACCTTTCTCATAATATAGTAGCGACAGTTTCGATTCAATCTTTGAAGAAAACCCAAAGCGGAAGAGACACTTTATATCATTTTGAAAAAATCTTTAAATCTGCCTATAATTCTACAGAAGGTATGGTAATTACTTCTCAGATGAAACAAATATCAAGTAAAATAAAACATTTATTCATAATGATTGATGAAATCACAGGAGACGATAGCGGAGTAGAGTTCCTCAATGGAATTAGTAGGATTTTAAAAAATTATGGTTTAATCGATAGTCAATATGGTTTTAACACCAAAATTATTGTGTCTGATGCTTCAATTGTTGACCCAGATGTAATTAAGCAGCATTTAGAGGAAACAAAGGCAGAACCTAATAAAATATTTTTTAGGAAAGCTGCTGCTAAGGCTTCACCTTTATCAGTACAAACATTCCAGTTTAAAGACTTAAAGGCTAGGGTTATTAATGCTAACTCTTATCCAGCCAAAAGTTTAGAAATAAGCTATAAAATTTTTATCGAGTCTGTTAAGTTCAACGAACAGGTAAATCTTCCCAGAAAGTACGAGCTAGAGAATTGCGTTCAAAACCAGATTGTAGAAGACATAAATACCTTTTTAAACCAGCAAAATACCGCTCAATTGATTGTCTATATTCAAGATAAACAGAGATTGACTGACCTGATTGAAAAGATTAGAGAAGAGCGAGGCGAATTTATACAGCATCAAGACTACCTGGAGATTCACTCTGACTCCGAAAAACAACGAATTCACGAGTACATAAATCGCGTCCAAGTTATCTTTATGACTGCCTCAGCGAGTCGAGGTCTATCATTTCCTAAAGCTAAACATATTCTAGTTGATATTCCCCGGTTTGAAATTGAAAAAAACCTGATGGAAGTGATTCAGGTCATTTACAGAGGTCGTGGAAGTTACAACGAAGATGGCATCAAGAAAACTTTGGACGGTGAAGACAAGGAGCTAATTTTTTACTTGTCCGAGCAAGCTGTATATTATCCTAAAGACCGTCACTCATCCTTTCATAACTCTAGTAACGAGCAGCAGTTGTCTTTACAAGAAAGCGTGCTGAGTCTTTTGAACGTTCTGCTAATTTTAAAGACTTCCATTATGACGCGAATTTTTGGTTCTGGGTGCATAGGTCAAAATGATTTCATCACGATTCCAATCGGCGGAAAATCAGTATTTGCTGCGGGTCAAACTTTTAGTAGCAAGATGGCTACGCTGATTAAGCAACTCAAAAAAGAACACAAAAAGCGTCGTAACGATGAGTTGTTACAAGAGGTCTATACTACCTTAGAAGGTTTGCTAAGTTCAGCCGAAATAGTTTTGCGAGATTTGGCTAATTATAACGAGCAAGGACTTTCTTATCTGGAATTGCGCGAGTCATTTTATACTAAATTATTGCAGGTAGTAAATAATAGTTTAGATAGTTTACTAAGTTTTGTTCCAATTCAAACAGGTTATATCAGTGGCAGTTTGTTAGTTGTTCCTCTGGCAGGCAGAGCGGTAGAAGAAAAGTATAAAATGCGACTGGGACAGGAAATTGTGACTTTTAGTGACGGTAAATTACTCAATCAAATGTCCGAAATTAAAAATAGTACAACCTATCCAGATAGTCTACGTTCTGCTATTAAGGAGGCGATGGATTTAGTGAACTTGCTGGAGGAACAACCCAATAAGACACAAAAATTTGCACAGAACAGCCAGTATTCTGACCAGTATTATGCTTTACCCTTATTTATGTTTGTTAGCGGTGAGGCGATGAGTCAATATTTTGGCAGCAATGATGAAGAACCGGAAGATCAAAGGTTTCGAGATATTTTAGCTACGTATCTTAATTCTCTCTATCCTGTCAGTAATATTTTGCCGATTGGTCACAAATATAAGGATTTCCCGTTTCTGGTTTTTAGAAGCTACAGTTTAAATGAGATTAGAAGCAAACTTTTTACAGATAAGTATTTTCTAACTTCTAATGAATTGAATGTCCTAAACTTGATGCTTTCTCAAGACTCCCAATAGCTAAATTAACGTCGCGTGTTTTCCCGCAGGCGGGGTCAAAAACCGGGTTTCTGCGTCAATCTCGCTCGGATCGCCTTTGTTTTTTTGCGTAAGTCATGCTGATGATGATTTAGAACGGCGCTTTAGTTGGGCTAAAATTGCGGGGCAGACCGAGGCAGTTTATCACCAAGTGGCGAAACAGCGCTCGCCAGCTAATTGGTAATATTCTCTCCAGGAGAGAGGGGATGGATTCCCTCTCTACTTAAGCGAAATTTTAATCAATGCCGTAGCAAGTGGGCGAGACAGAAACAATGTGGGCAATATAACTCTGGATACCTGGGTGAATACCACGCCAGATTTTGCTAGCGCCATTGTTATCGAACCCCATGAACCTACCTACTGCTAAACCTACCCAATCCTTATCCCTCCAGTGGTTGCTCATCGTTCCCTTTGTGCTGCAAATATTCGGTGCTGTGGGATTGGTGGGTTACCTGTCTTTTAGAAATGGGCAAAATACCGTCAACGATTTGGCGAACCAGTTGATGGAGAAAACCACCGATGTTGTGGATGAACACTTAGACCACTATCTGAAGATTCCCCATCAGGTGAACCAGATTAATGCAGATGCGGTGCGCTTGGGTTTGCTTGATTTGCGAGATCGCAAAAAGGCAGGACAATATTACTGGAAACAGATGCAGGTGTACGACTTCACCTACATAGGTCACACCTCTGGTGATGGGACAGGTGCGGGTGCTGCTCGCTACGACGACAAAACTGTCACCATTAATGAACAGGTTTCGCAACCGCTTAAAAATTCATACACTTACACCACCGATGCGGATGGAAATCGCCAGCAACTTCTCTACAACGTTGATTTTGATGCCCTCAATCAGGCGTACCATAGCAATGTTGTCAAAGCAGGCAAACCCATTTGGTCGCGCATCTATACCTGGTATGAATCCACCGGGTCCATCCCTCCCTACATTTCGGCTTCGGCAAACTACCCCCTCTACGATAAAGATAAAAAGCTAATAGCAGTGCTATTCAGCGATTTTCACCTGCTGAAGTTGAGTGAATTTTTACGCAATTCCAATCCCAGTCACACGGGACAGATTTTTATCATAGAACGGAATGGCGCACTGATTGCCAACTCCGGGACGGAGAAACCCTACCGCATTCGCAACCACAAAATTGAACGCATCAACGCGATTGATAGTCCTAACCCTTTGGTACAAAGTGCAGCTAAACAACTTCAGCAACAGTTTAAAAACTTCCAGAGTATTGGTGAAATTCGCAATCTGCAATTTGACCTTGAGGGCGAACGGCACTATGTCCAGGTTATGCCCTGGAAAGATGCTTACGGGTTAGATTGGTTAGTAATAGTTGCGGTTCCAGCACGGGAATTTACTGCCGAAATTGATGCCAACACCCGCGATACCATCCTGCTTTGTTTGGCATCTCTCCTGATCGCCACTCTAATAGGATATTTGACCGCAGCCTGGATTACGCGCCCTATTTTAAAGCTCAGCCAAGCCTCAGAAGCCATTGCCAACGGACAACTCTATCAACAAGTTGAAATCTCCTACTTCAAAGAGTTAGGTATTTTGGCAAACGCATTCAACCAAATGGCACAACAATTGCGCGAATCTTTCACTGCATTAGAGGAAACAAATGTAGAACTCGAAGACCGAGTTGAGGAACGCACGGCTGAACTTAAAAACACCCTAACAGAACTGCAACGCACGCAAGCACAAATGCTCCAAAGCGAGAAGATGTCGGCATTGGGGCAAATGGTGGCGGGTATTGCCCACGAAATTAATAACCCGGTCAATTTCATTCACGGCAACCTCTCCCACCTGCAAGAATATGCTGAATATTTGCTGAAATTTTTGCAACTATACCAACAACACTCCCCGAATCCAGTCGCGGAAATTCAAGCCGAAGCTGAAGAATTGGATCTGGAGTTTTTACAGGAAGATTTGGTGAAAATATTGGGTTCGATGAAAGTGGGAACTGACCGCATTCGTCAAATTGTACTGTCGTTGCGCAACTTTTCGCGCATGGATGAAGCAGAATTTAAGGATGTCGATCTTCACGAAGGAATTGAGAGTACTTTGCTGATTTTGCAACATCGCCTAAAAGCTAGACTGGAACGTCCTGAAATTGAAGTGATTCGAGACTATGGCAACTTGCCCAAAGTTGAATGTTACGCCGGACCCCTGAATCAGGTGTTTATGAATATTCTGGTAAATGCGATCGATGCTATCGAAGAAGTTAATGCCAAGCGAACTGATCGGGAAATCAAAGATAATCCCGGTCGGATTACCATTCGCACATCTGTGGTAGATTCGCAATGGGTAGAAGTTGCGATCGCAGACAATGGTCCCGGCATTCCCGAACCCGTTAAACAACGCATTTTCGATCCTTTCTTTACTACCAAACCTGTGGGTAAAGGTACGGGGATGGGGATGTCGATCAGCTATCAAATTATTACAGAAAAACACAATGGCAAATTGGAGTGTTTCTCCACTCCTGGAAAGGGAACTGAGTTTGCAATTGTGATTCCCATCCAGCAACAAGTTCGTAGCGATGCCCCGTTGGCGAGCTAAACTTTAGACTGGGAAAGAGATGCAACTCGTAGGGATTTGATGGTGGCGATCGCATGTTGCGCCACTGTATCTATCTCTGCTTCTGTATTAAACCGCCCAATACCAAACCGAATCGAAGCATAAGCAAGCGCCTCCGAATGTCCCAGCGCCATCAGAACGTGGGAGGGACTCGTTTTAGTCGAGGTACAAGCAGCGCCGGAAGACACCGCCACAACGGGTTGCAACCCCAGTAACAACGCCGCACCGTCCACCCCCTCGACGCTGATATTCAGGTTACCCGGTAACCGCTGGGTATGATGACCGTTGAGAAAAATGTCCCCAATTGGGGATAAATTTTCCCACAAACGCTGGCGCAAGTTGGTCAAACGTTCCATTTCGCAAGGCATTTCCTCTAAAGCGAGTTCTACCGCACGAGCAAACCCGACTATTTGCGGCGGGTACAGGGTACCAGATCGCATTCCCCGTTCCTGTCCTCCCCCGTGTAACTGGGGTGCGAGTTTAACTCTGGGGTTGCGGCGACGGACGTAAATAGCTCCAATACCTTTAGGACCGTATATTTTATGAGCGGTCATCGATAAAAGGTCGATATTCATCGCCTCCACATCGAGGGGAATTTTACCCAATGCTTGGGCAGCATCGGTGTGAAATAATACCTGATGTTCGCGACAAATTGCGCCAATTTCTGCCAAGGGTTGCAACACGCCAATTTCGTTATTAGCTGCCATGACTGACACTAAAATAGTATCGGGACGAATTGCTGTTTCGAGTTCGGCTAAATCGAGCAGTCCGTCTGGTTGTACGGGGAGGAAGGTGATATCGAAACCGAGGGAGCGCAAATACTCACAAGGGTCGAGAACCGCGTTATGCTCGGTGACGACAGTAATAACGTGACGCCCTTTTTGGAAATAAGCTTCCGCCACTCCTTTTATGGCTAAATTATTTGCTTCCGTCGCCCCACTCGTAAAGATAATTTCTTCTGGTGTAGCGCCAATTGCTGCTGCTAAAATTGCCCTGGATTGTTTCACCGCTGCTTCTGCTTCCCAACCATAAACGTGGTTAATGCTAGCGGGATTGCCAAAGTGTTCTTTAAAGTAAGGTAGCATTGCCGCTAACACCCGTTCATCGACGGGGGTGGTTGCGTGATTATCGAGGTAGATGGGACGGTGAGACATCTGGGGAATTTTAGATTTTAGATTTTAGATTTTAGATTTTATTTGGGGATGGGGAACTGGAAAATGGCATAAGTTTTTCAGGTTAATCTTAGATTATTTTAGCAAATTTTTATAAAATTATACAAAATTGGCTTGATAGTCCTCTGGGTCTAAAATAAAAAGCGATCGCAACCACGAGTGGCAGATCTCGCGCCATACGGTTGCGATCGCAACGGGTGGAAATAAGCACAATGGCAGCAGATCGCATCTGCTTTCTGAACAAAATTAAAGCGAATTCCAGGGTTGCTTGCAGTCGCAAATAATACCGAAAATAGAGCGGGAGGCAGATAGCCCCGTATTTTTAAATCGGGGTGGAATGGCGACACGGGCAGATTTATCTGCCGTGCAGTCACCTTAGTTGTTACATAACTTATTATACAAATGCCATCTTTGAGGGAGATGAGGGAGATGAGGGAGATGATGCAGACAAGCAAAATTAGAAGAAAAATTAATATGTTGTAGCGAGAGCGGCTGATAACGATATCCTCAGAAAGTAGTTTCAAGTTGTTATTCCTCTGAATCGATATGCAGCCTGAAAATCCCCCAACAGCCACAAATAAGGCTGAAACGGAATTGCCGACCGTAGAGGTCAAAGTCCAAGCAGGAGAAACGGCGACGCCATCGGTGTCGTCAGAGGAACCCCCGAAGGAACAATGGCGGCAGGCAGTAGACCAAGTCTTAAAATTTGTAGATACGCCGCCAGATTACGTCAGCAACTTTTTTACGACATACAAGCGACCCCTGATTACCGTTGGTTTAATTCTGGCAGGCTTTGTCAGCGTTAAAGTCTTATTTGGTTTGCTCGATGCGATTAATGACATTCCATTAGTAGCACCAACCTTGGAGCTAATTGGGATAGCATACACGGTTTGGTTTATTTACCGCTACTTGCTGGGTGCTAGCAACCGCAAAGAATTACTCGACCAAATTCAAAACCTGAAAAACTACATTGTTGGGAGTTAATGGGTAATGGGTAATGGGTAATGGCTAATGGCTAATGGCTAATGGCTAATGGCTAATGGGTAATAGTAAGGGAAAGGGTTTCGCTCCCTTCTTACTCTCCCAATTACCTATTACCAATTACCTATTACCAAATTATTGCGATCGCCAAATTCTAATCGTCTCATCTCTAGACCCGCTACCGGCACTGACAATAATTTTCCCATCGCGGCTAAAAGCAAGGCTACGCACTTGATCTGAATGTCCGGAAAGGGTTTGCAGCAATTGTCCCGTATTCATATCCCAGCGTTTAATATTACTACTTTCATCGCCGCTGGCAATTGTTTTACCATCGGGGTTAATCGCCACAGTAAAAACCGGACTTTCATCTTGCAGCGTGCGAATAACTTCGCCATTATCCAGATTCCAAATTTTAATTGTCTTGTCGTGGGAACCGCTCACCAACATTTTACCATCGGGACTAAACGCCACCGACCAAACGGCATAAAAAGTATGTCCCTTCAAACTGCGAACCAATCTACCAGTACTCAAATTCCAAATTTTAACCGATAAATCTTGATTGCCACTTGCCAAACTTTTCCCATCCGGACTAATAGCAACCGATAAAATCATACCCGAACGAGGAGAAAGGGTACGCTGCAATCCTCCAGTACTTAAATTCCAAATTTTAATCCTGCCATCTCCACTTCCACTCACTAATGTTCGACCATCTGGACTAATGGCAACTGAATAAATTCCGCCCGAATGTCCGGATAAAGTCCGTCGCAATCTACCCGTTTCTAAATTCCAAATTTTGAGAGTTTTATCGCTACTGCCGCTCACTAAAGTTTTACCATCTGGACTAATGGCAACTGCTAAAACTGGGTTAGTATGTCCCGTTAAAGTCCGCCGCAGTTCACCCGTTTCCAAATCCCAAATTTTAATACTTTTGTCGCTACTGCCGCTGACTAAAATTTTACCATCCGGACTAATCGCAACTGTCCCCACTCCGCCTGCATGTTCTGTGAGGGTTTTAGTTAGAGTAAAATTGGTTGCGTCAGTATTTTGGGATGGGGCAGTCGCTGGCGGCGTGGGTGAGGCTGCTTGCGCCACCGTGCGTCCATAAATTTGGGTTCCGGTTAATACCAACAAAAGCAGCCCCATACTGACGAGGATTTGATTTTTAGGCTTTAAGAAGCGGATGAGGGTTGAAAATTTTGGCATCAGCGGCATTTTATCACTCCATTTTGACTTAGTATAAGTATTTTGTGCCAAAGGTCAACTACCCTGGTAAGGATTGCGCTAACCGACAAATAGTTTACATTACCGTCAGGGGCGATGCGAGCGCAAGTTTTGATAAAAGCAAATCCGCGCACTACTTCCCCCTTTTTAAACGAACCGCCAAGAAGCCAAGAACGCCAAGAAGAAGAGATAGAATAAAGAGGGTTTCTCAGAGCGGATTGGGTATGATTCATTTAAGAGCTATTTGTCAAAAAGCTGTTAAAAATTCTAGCATTTTATTTCCTTTCAATCTGGCTTTAATCAAAAATTTAAAATCAATTAACTTGCATCAGCCTGTAACTTTATTTGTGGGGGAAAATGGGTCGGGAAAGTCAACGTTGTTGGCAGCGATAGCAGCAGGTGTAGGAGCAATAACCGTGGGTGGAGAAGACATTCAAACGGACAAAAGTTTAGACCCCGCCAGACGCTTATCCAACCAGTTAAAATTTGTTTGGAATAAAAGAACCACGCGGGGATTTTTCCTGAGAGCAGAAGACTTCTTCAACTTTGCCCGACGCCTCAATAATATGACAAAAGAACTAGAAGAACAAGCTTCAGAGTATGAAGGAAAATTTAGTGGATATGGCCTTCAATTAGCCAAGGCAGCAGTTTTGGGACAAAAAGCAGCTTTAGTGAGTAAATACGGGGATAATTTAGATGTTAATTCTCACGGCGAAAGTTTTTTAAAGCTTTTTCAATCGCGTTTTGTTCCTGGTGGATTATATCTGTTGGACGAACCTGAAGCACCCCTCTCGCCACTGCGACAATTAGCATTTTTATCAATGCTAAAAGATATGGTAAACCAAGATAGTCAATTTATTATTGCGACTCACTCTCCCATTCTCATGGCCTGACCCCAAGCATCTATTTTGAGTTTCGATAGCTATCCAGTTAAAGAAGTAGCCTACGCTCAACTCGAACAGGTTACTTTAACAAAAGCTTTTTTGAATAATCCAGAATCATACTTGCGGCACTTGTAAAGAAACCAGAAACCCGGTTTCTTCGAGAAACCGGGTTTCTAGGACATCTGCAAACAAAACAGCTCGAATATTCGCTACCCTACAAAGAGGGGTATTCACAGGCTAAACAATGACCGAAGACATGCAACGCGAATTTGCCAGTCGCGAACAGATGGTAGCCTATCTGCGCGAACAATTTCCAGCAGCAGCGACGCGGGATGACCATATTAGCGAGACTCTAGGTGGACGTAAAGCTGCTCTTAAAGTACTTGCAAAAGTAGATGCGGCACGCTATGGAAAATCTCGTAATTTCCTTACTGGTGCAGTAACGCGCTTATCTCCTTACCTGCGTTATGGCGTGCTGAGTTTAGCAGAAGTTCGCGATGCCGTACTCAAGAAAGTTAATCATAAAGATGAAGCGAATAAATTAGTCAACGAACTAGCTTGGCGCGACTACTGGCAACGGTTGTATGCTGAATTAGGGAATGATATTTGGAAAGATCGGGAAGAGTATAAAACGGGTTACGATGCTAAAGCTTATGCCGATACTTTACCGGAAGATATCGCCAAGGGCAATACGGGTTTAGTTTGCATTGATAGTTTTAGCCGCAACTTGCGGGAAACTGGTTACCTGCATAACCACGCGCGCATGTGGATGGCTGCTTATATCGTGCATTGGCGGCGCATCCGTTGGCAAGCGGGTGCGAAGTGGTTTTTGTCACATTTGTTAGATGGAGATCCTGCTAGTAATAATTTATCTTGGCAGTGGGTTGCTAGTACTTTTAGCCATAAGGCGTATTTTTTTAATCGGGAAAATTTGGAAAAATATACAGAGGGGGTTTATTGTAAAAAATGTCCTTTTTACGGACATTGCGATTTTGAGGGAAGTTATGAGCAAATAGAAAGACGTTTATTTCCTAAAACCGAACCGTTTGAAAATCGCAGCGGTAGCCAAAGTTGGCAACAGGGGAAAAGGCGGCAGTAGTCTGTTTAAAATCAGCGAGGCAGATCCTCTAAAAGTTCATTCCTAGGTTGAACCTGGGAACGAGAATAACCGAGGATCCGCCTCTAAAAGTTCGTTCCCAGGTTGAACCTGGGAACGAGAAACCAGAAAAATTACCATGAGCAATAATCCGATTGTTTGGGTTCACGGTGATTGTTTGAGTCCTGATGGCCCTGCACTGCAAGAATATCCGAATGCACCGGCAATTTGGGTTTGGGATGATGCTTTGTTAGAAGAGTGGCAAATTAGTCTCAAACGCATTACTTTTATTTACGAATGTTTGTTAGAGTTGCCTGTAGTTATTCGGCGGGGTAATGTGGCGACTGAGGTGGTAGCTTTTGCCAAGTCACATAATGCTGATTTGGTTGTGACGGCAGAAAGTCCGAGTCCTCGGTTTGTTGCTATTTGCGATCAAATTGAGCAATCTATCCCCGTGGAAGCGTTCGCAGTCGAGCCATTTTTGGAATATGACGGTTATATTGACCTGAAGCGCTTTTCGCGTTATTGGAAAGTTGCCGAAAGGTATGTTTTTGAGTAAACCGATATGCACACCCCTAGCACTCGCGTTCGCCAGCTTCAACCTAGTTCCTCAGCATCAGAAAGATCGCTTTCTGATTCAATTTGTTCAAACTTTACTTTATTGTACAAATCGAGCCGGGAAATTTGAAAGGGAACTGAGGTTAAGGCGATGACTTCATCTTCTTCATCATATTCGCAAAGTTCCCATCGCTTGTTCCCGGTCTTAGAATACTGTTCTACTCGAATACGGGTTTGATCGATTAATAGATACTCTCGAAAAGTTTCTATTGTTCGGTAAGCTTCAAATTTGTCTTCGCGGTCGTATCCTTTGGTGGATTTCGACAAAACTTCTACGCTCGCATGTGGATTTAAAATTATATCTGTACGGTTATTGAAATACTCTGGTTCGCCAGCGACAATCATCACATCTGGATAGGTGTAAATCCGCCGCTTGGGTATCCACAAACGAACATCCCCCATGAAGACTTCGTAATCTTGCTGTCTGAAGGCAAAATTTAGAGAAGCACTAAGATTGAGTGCAATTCGATTGTGATTTGTCGTTCCGCCTGCCATAGGTATGATTTGTCCGTCAATGTATTCGCTTTTGTAGTCGGCAGCTGCTTCTAGTTGCAGGTATTGCTCTGGGGTGTAATATTGCCGTTGTGTTACTTGCATAGTTTTGTCAGGATGCGAACGCGAGTGCTAGGGGTGTGCATATCGCTTCTACCATTCTAAGCAGCTACCAGGGAGAGGCAGAGGAAAACGCAAGACTAAGCGCAATTAAATCTGGTAGGTTTTTAACACAGTCTTTTTGTAGCGCGGTAGGTTGCTGCCATGCGCGATCGCACAAAACTTCACCAGAGATGAGTATGGAAACACTCAAAGGACGAGATTTATTAAGTCTGGCAGACCTAAACGCCAGCGAGGTCGGCGAACTTTTGGAATTGGCAGCGCAAATGAAAGCAGGAACAGTCCATCGGCGCTGCAATAAAATTCTCGGTCTGTTGTTCTCGAAAGCTTCCACCCGAACGCGGGTTAGCTTTACCGTCGCGATGTATCAGTTAGGCGGACAGGTAATCGACTTAAATCCCAACGTCACCCAAGTCAGTCGCGGCGAACCTTTAATCGATACGGCGCGGGTGTTGGATCGGTACCTCGATATTGTGGCAATTCGCACCTTCGATCCCAAAGATTTGGAAACGTTTGCCGATTATGCCAAAATTCCGGTAATTAATGCCTTGAGCGATCGCGAACATCCCTGTCAAATTTTGGCAGATTTACTCACCGTGCAGGAATGCTTTGGTTCCCTCGCTGGTGTCACTTTAACTTATCTCGGCGATGGCAATAACGTCGCGAATTCGCTGCTGTTGGGCTGCGCTCTGGTGGGGATCAATGTCAGAATTGCTACACCGTCTGGCTACGAACCCGACGCGGAAGTTGTGCAACAGGCAGTTGCGATCGCTAATGGTGGTTCTGAAGTGACAATAACCACCGATCCCATTGCCGCTGCTAAAGGCGCTCAAGTCCTTTACACCGACGTTTGGGCAAGCATGGGACAAGAAAACTTAGCCGATCAAAGGATGCCCGTTTTTCAACCTTATCAATTAAACGATGAATTGTTGAGTTTATCTGACAAAACGGCGATTGTGTTGCATTGCTTACCCGCACACCGAGGGGAAGAAATTACCGATGCCGTCATGGAAGGAAACCAGTCGCGAGTTTGGGATCAAGCTGAAAACCGAATGCACGCACAAAAAGCTTTGCTCGCTAGCTTGCTTGGCGCAGATTAGATCCTGTGCTTTTGACCCATGACCATTAGACCTCAAGAGAAAAGAAACTCACAAGCAGGCAGGATGCCTACCCCACAAAAGATGTGGTCGAAGTCTAATGGGTGCGATCAAAACCGGTTGAAGATCGAGAAAAGAAACCGGGTTTCTATGAAAAACGGTTTCTTTGCCTAATTCCTGGCGCTCGAGGCCAGAAACCGGGTTTCTATGCCAAGAGAGCTCCGCAGAAACCCGGTTTCTTTGCGTATCAACGACTTGCGATCGTACCATAACCAATTACCAATTACCAATTAGCAATTAGCAATTAGCAATTAGCCACTAGACAAATATAGGGCTTTAATAGTACGAATGTTCTATAGGAAGAGTTTTGAGTTTTAACTCTCGCCTTCACGGGGAGGCAGGTTTACAGATATAGTTCGTTTGTATCGCCCAAATTCAGACTTAAACCCGCCTCCAAAAACTCGCGTACCATTTCTAACCAATATTTATGGAACCTCTAACAGAAGCTCAACAAGAACTTTACGACTGGCTAGTAGACTACATTCGCCAACATCAACATGCACCTTCGATCCGGCAAATGATGCGCGCGATGAACTTAAGGTCACCCGCGCCGGTTCAGAGTCGTCTAGAACATTTGCGTTCTAAAGGATACATTGATTGGACAGATGGGCAAGCCCGTACAATTCGGATTTTAAAACAAAGCACAGGAGGAATTCCGGTTTTAGGAGCGATCGCAGCGGGAGGTTTGGTAGAACCCCATACCGACACGGTAGAACGACTCGATTTTTCCAGTTTATTCTTCCCGCCGCGATCGTTTGCGCTGCGGGTTATGGGAGACAGCATGATCGAAGATCGCATCGCCGATGGAGATATGGCGATCATGCAACCCGTATCAGAACCCAGTCAAATCAAAAACGGCGCGATTGTGGCGGCTAGGGTAGAAGGAATTGGCACCACGTTGAAGCGCTTTTACCGCCGGGGAGAGAAAGTCATCCTCAAACCCGCCAATCCCAAATATCCGCCGATTGAAGCACCCGCCGACCAAGTTCAGGTGCAAGGCGTATTAGTTGGCGTCTGGCGTCGGCTAGACGTGCCGCTCAAACCAGCTACCACTTCCTCCCAGCGATAAGCACGCCTCCGGATAAAGGCTCTCTCCTGTGGGAAGATCGCTCAAGGTTAAGAGAATTATCCCTCCAGGGAGGATCGTTTGAAAGCAATTCAATCTTGGTTAAAAGTATTTGAGAGTCGCAAAATGGCGGCTCTTTTATTATTGGGCTTTTCATCGGGGTTGCCCTTTTTATTGACTAGAAGCAACCTGCAAGCGTGGATGACGAAAGAAAACGTCGATATTACGGCGATCGGACTGATTAATTTGGTAGCCTTGCCTTACTCGTTAAAGTTTGTTTGGTCGCCGTTGCTAGATAGGTTTGTGCCGCCATTTTTAGGGCGTCGTCGTGGCTGGCTGATTTTAACCCAAATTGTGTTAGCGATCGCGATCGCGGCAATGGCAATCCAAAAACCCGCCCAAGCGTTACAACTTGTGGTGATCAACGCCGTAGTCATAGCCTTTTTTGGTGCTACCCAAGATATTGCTGCCGATGCTTATCGCACCGATGTATTAGAAAAACTAGAAATGGGAGCCGGTGCTGCCGTTTTCGTTTTAGGATACCGCATAGCCGTCTTAGTTACGGGTTCGGTAGCCTTCATCCTAGCGGATCAAATGCCTTGGCCCATCGTTTACCTATTAATGGCGGTGCTGATGGTAATCGGAATCGTGGCTACTATTTTCGCACCGGAACCCATTTTAGACCACAACCGCCCCGCCTCGTTAGCAGAGGCAGTAATATTGCCGTTTGGAGAATTTTTTCAGCGCAATGGTTTACTGTTGGGCGTCTTAACTTTATTGTTCGCCATCCTCTACAACCTGGCTGATGCCTTACTTAGCAGTTTATCTACGCCGTTTTTGCTCAATACTGGCTTTTCCCAAACCGATATTGGTGCGATTCGCGGCGGGATGGGTTTAATTGCGACAATTGTCGGAACTTTAGCGGGCGGATCGATTGTCAGCAAGCTGGGCATTAATCGATCGCTGTGGATCTTTGCCGCACTGCAAGCTTTGAGTAATTTCAGCTACTTTGCGATCGCCGTCGCGGGTAAAAATTATCCGTTATTGGTATTGGGCATCAACGTAGAAAACTTCTGCGGCGGGATCGCATCAGCGGGTTTTGTTGCTTATTTAATGAGTCTTTGCAACCAGCGCTATTCTGCTACCCAATATGCCTTGCTCACCAGCTTCATGGCTTTTAGCCGCGATGTGTTGGTATCGCCTTCTGGCTTTTTACAAAAAGCCACCGGGTGGCCTGTATTTTTCCTGATTACCATTGCAGCAGCTATACCCGCGTTTATTTTGCTACCAGTGGTTGCGCCTTGGAAAGCCGAACCAGCCCCCATGCCTAGACCAGGACTCGATGATATGGCTGATGAGTAATTTTTTGAACCTTTTACTTTTGGGTGGTGTCTAAACTACACGATCGACGATGCCTGCGTCGTTGCGATCAAAATCTACCACTAGCAACAAAAGTAACTTGATGAAGAAACTATATCTGGTTATACCTGGAGCTTTAGCTTTAGCACTCGCAGTTTCCCCCGTGCTACCTGTCCTCACCGAACCAGCTTCTGCTCTCCCTGGAGAGGTAGCCGAGAGGCGAGGTGAAGGATGGGGCAGACGCCTCAACCTCACCGAACAGCAACAAGCTCAAATGCGGCAAATCCGAGAATCAACCAAAGCCAAAATCGATCGGATTCTCACCTCAGAACAGCAAGCAGAACTTCAGCGTGCAAGACAAGAGCGCCGGAGGCCAAATTTGACCCTCACTGACGAGCAAAAGGCTCAAATGAGGGCAATTCGGCAAGAAGCCCGACGACAAATGGATGCTGTCCTGACAGCAGAACAAAAGCAGCAGCTGGAACAGATGCGGCAACAAAGACCCCAGCGTCGCCAGCAACCCTCCCCGTAGGGCGGTAGGGCGGTAGGGAACATGAGGTAGGGGCACGGCATGATCGGTAGGGGCTAAGGCTAAAGTAAGCTTTGTCGCTAAAGGCAAAGTTTTTTGAATGCCGTGCCCCTACCATGTTTGGCTGACGGCAGAACAAAAGCAGCAGCTGGAACAGATGCGGCAACAAAGACCCCAGCGTCGCCAGCAACCCTCCCCGTAGGGCGGTAGGGCGGTAGGGAACATGAGGTAGGGGCACGGCATGATCGGTAGGGGCT
>NZ_BLAY01000069.1 GCF_020521235.1 Microseira wollei NIES-4236
TCCTTTCCTTATAAACCTTGTGCTGGTTACTACTTAAGATTCGACCTATCTTAAGAGATTTATAAGGGTTACTTCGTTCCTAATTTCCGTTGTTCCTAGTTTTAGGGTCTTTCTATACACCGAGTCTTTATGGATGTCTCCAGTTATGAGTTTGGAATCATCTGGCATTTTAGACTTTTGACATTTTGTCTCCAGCCAATAATCCGAGTAGGCTGGTTCCGGGTTACGATGTTTCAGACGAAAGTTCGTGTTTCTACCCATGACTATATGCTAGATGGGATTCTTAATCGGATTTTAAGTTACCACCGTTTAACCCCGCTTCAACCTATAAGATTACCAGTTTTATAGATTGGGGATTAAGCTGTCACTCCAACATCAAGAGGGATGGACTTACACCATCACGGAAATTAGATTGTCAAGGTTAAACCTTGCCCTGCTTACACTTCAGCCGTTGGGCTTTCCATTTTTGCAGGAACGAATCGCACCCACACCACCCGAACACAACCAAACAACTGAGCGAGGCTCTGTCGCTGTTGGTCGGTCGGATAGAAGCGGTACTGATATCTGGCTTTCATTGCTCAACTGAAATCAACTGAATTGATGATAGCATTACCGGGTAGCCATTGGATAGCCATTTATGAAATATAGGTTAAGTGTTCGCGTCGATTCAGAACGGCTTGAAAAACTGAGAAGAGTTGCAAAACAAAAGAAAAAGACAATGACTCAACTAATTGAAGACTGGATAGATAAACTGAAGGAAGAAAAGCCGTCCTAGAAGGACAAAGCAAGAGACCCATTATTTCGGTGAGCGTCATATCCTATGAAACAGCGGGCGTTGCTGTTGGTGAATCCCCATGCGAGAAGGGGAAAAGAAGCTCAAATGCAAGCAGTTCGAGAATTGCAGGCATTAGAGTTTGAATTGCTCCAAGAATCTGCCGAAAACCCCCAGTATTTACCCCAAATCATCCGCCAGTATCGGCAACAGGTAGATCTGGTTATCATTAGCAGCGGTGACGGTACGGTGAATGCAGCCATCGAAGGCTTGTTAGACACCCAGTTACCTTTAGGAATTTTGCCATCTGGAACGGCTAACAATCTGGCACGCAGCTTGAAAATTCCGCGAAGTCTACCCGCAGCTTGTAAAATAATTGCGGCCGGAAAAATCCGACCCATTGACTTAGGCTCGGTCAATGGCAAATACTTCTTCAATGTAGCCGGATTGGGATTGAGCGCCCAAATCAATCGCCGAGTGCCAAAAGCCTGGAAGCGGCGCTTCGGAGTGCTAGCCTATGCAGCAGTGGCGCTGCAAGTCCTTTGGCAAGCTCAACCTTTTGAAGCAGAAATTCGCTGGAATAACCAGTCAACTCAAGTCAAAACCTTTCAGATTACTGTGTGTAACGGTCGCTACTACGGTAGCGGGTTGGTAGTAGCTGAAGATGCCGCAATTGATGACCAAAGACTCGATCTCTACAGCGTTAAAGCCCAGCAATGGTGGGAAATGCTCGCCCTACTACCTGCGATTGTGCAAGGGAAAAAAGTACCGGGCGTCCTAACGCTTCAAGGTAAAGAAATTAACATCTATACTAAGGAACCCAACTTAATCGATACCGATGGCGAATTAACCACGACTACCCCGGCTCAATTCCGGGTGATTCCGCGCGCTTTACCCGTTTTTGTCCCCTAAACCGATAATTTCAAAATTTAAGCAATATGCCAAAAAAACGGGCAAATACCGGCAATAATCGCCAATTTATACCATTAGATAGATTAAACATCCCTAAAAATCAGTAGAAAAAATGGCAATTTGCGCGGAATACTAGAAATAGAGCATGGCTATGGAGGCCACCTAATGACTACTTACGTTCCCTTTGAAACCGCCCTTCAAATGCTGGCAGTTGCCTATGTCGTTTCAGCTGTCGTGTTACTTGCAGCTTCCTACATCGGTTGGGCAGTCATTGAAACTTGGGAGGAAACGCGCAAATTTTGACCCAAAAATTTAATTATTTTGTTGGGATCGCTCAGTGAAACGCGATCGCCTAAATGCCTTACTATTTGTAAACGGTTGCATCTGGCATTCTGGCTCGTTTCAACTTTTCCATCTTTCAGGTTAGTTTTATGCAATTTGACGCGGTGAGAACCGCATTCGGAGACAAGGGAATTGCTCAGGTTCGCTCCCCTCATTTGAGCAATAAATAGGTCTTATATACCCTCACCTCCCAACCCCCTCTCCCATCCAGGGAGAGGGGTAAAGATTACCCAATTGTAGGAAAGACTTTGTTTGGCAAGCGTTCGGTAGGAATACCCGTTAGCGCCCGCTGCGGTTCCCCTAGCATCACTAACGAGCAATTGAGTTGCTGTACCAATTGAGTTGTTAAGTCGCTAATTGCCAAACCCCCCGCAGTCCGTCGTCGTTTTGAGCGCAAGATAATTAAATCGGTAGATTGGGATGCATTTAAAATCGCTCTGACGATATCTTCGTGGGGAACAATTTGAATCTCAAAATTACTTTGGGGTGCCCATTTAGAGGCGAGTAAAGCGAGTTGGGATTCGGTCCAGGCGCGTCGGGTGGTGGTAGTGTTGCGAAGTGCGCTATCGGGCACCGCTTCGCTAACCCATACATGCAATAACGTCACCTGCGGATTCGCCTGAGCTAAAATTTGAGCAAACCGCACCGGACGCACCGCCTCAGGGGTAAGGTTTTCAATTGGCACCAAAATGCGTTGTATCTGAGTCGGCGACTTCAGCAAGCGCGTCAGGGCAACCGGACAGTGAGACGTCCACAAAACATTATCAATAACATTGCCAAACAAGCGAGCGCGAAAACCCGTTCTTTGACCCCATCCCATCACAATTAAACTGGCATTTTGTTCGCGACTAGCGCGACTAATTCCTTGGGCAATATTATCGTCAATTCGTAATAGCGGTTCTGCCTCTATACCCAATTCTCGACTCAGTTCTGTTGCCTTTGTAAGTAACGCCTCACCCCGCTGGAGTGCAACTTCCAAATGGGGTGCATCCATATGCGCGTGGGCGGTTGTAACTGATAAGGGTACAATTCGACCTTGTTCGTGTCGCGCCAACAATGCCGCCATTTCTATCAAATATCGCTGGGTTCTAGGATTATAAACTGGAACCACAACGGTAAACGAACTCGATTTTTGTTCCTCTCCCCCATCTGTCCCATTTGGATCTGGTTCTAAATTTGTTTCCGGTACGCTCAAACCCGGTGCAACTCGACTCGTAATTAGTGGCCCAAGAGTTGCCGTTACTAACATTAAAACTATCACGCTGTTTAATAGCGCTTCACTCAGCAATCCGGCGCGATATCCTACTAACGTTGCAGCCAAAGTAGCCGCTACTTGGGGTAACGACAGCGACCACATCGTCAGCATTTCCTGCCAGTTATAGCGGTAAATAAATTTAGCAAACAAAGCGGCTAAAAATTTACTGCCAATTAAACCCACCACAACTGCTAAGGTGAGCCAAATCGATGCAATGCTTTTCACAAAAGCTGGAATATCGATCAGCAGTCCCATATCCACAAAGAAAATCGGAATAAATAGGACGCTGCCCACAAAAACCACCTTTTCTTTGACCGGCCCCTCCCCCACCGCGTCATTCACTGCCAATCCGGCTAAGAAAGCACCGACAATTTTTTCCACCCCTATTAATTGCGCGCCCAAAGCTGCTAGAAAAACCGCCATCAGCACGAATAAAAATTGATTCCCCTCATTGTCTCCAGAACGGCGGAAAAATTCTCTCCCCGCCCAATCAAAGCCAAATAAGATAATAGCCGAGTATACAAGCAACATCCCCAATAAAGTAAATAGCTTGAATAGGGTAAAGTTACCTGCATGAATGCCGATACAAACAGCTAGTACTAATAAAGCGCCAATATCGGTAAAAATAGTAGCGCCAATCGTGACGATAACGGCTTCGTTTCCCACAACCCCTAAGCGACTGACAATCGGATATGCTAAGAGCGTGTGGGAGGCAAACAGCGAGCCAATTAAAATTGCAGCATTCCAGCCAAAATTAAATATCCGCCCCACAATTGTGCCAAATATCAAGGGAACTATAAACGTTAAGAAACCAAACCCAGCCGAACGATGTTTCGTCCGCCGGAATTGTGCCATATCGACTTCTAGTCCTGCCACAAACATCAGGTAAACTAACCCAATATCTGATAGCAGCCGCATCGTCGGTAATTTATTGTGAAGTAAATTTAACCCGTTGGGGCCAAGAATTACACCTGCTGCTAGCAAACCGACTAATCCCGGTAATCGCAGTTTCTCAAATAAAGGAGGTACGGTTAAAATCACCGCTAGCAAAATAGCGAAGGGGACAAGCGGTTCGTGGAGAACTTCTGATGCGGATTCCATCGGTTAAAGCGAGAGTGTCGCTACTCTAAGAAAAAGGGTATAACTTAAAAAATTAAACTCGCTTACCAATTTTTATGCTATTCGTCTGCGGATAGATTTAATTCACTCTTTTTTTTTATTTATGCTTGATAAAACATTTAATTTCCTTCTAAATACTGATAGACTTTTTGCTAAAAATATGCTATAAATTATGGTTTTTCCACCCCAGCATTGCCATTAGCAATTAGCAATTAGCAATTAGCAATTAGCAAAATATAGTTGCGCTCGCTCTAAAAATGCACCTGACTCAAAACGATCCGCAAGCGGTCATAATCATCTTTGAGCAGCGTACTCAAAGTGCGTCCTGCCTGGACTAACCAAGCGCGATCCGCCTTTCTCAGTTGATAAACTTCGCGAATCGCCGCCGCAGCAAGTGCCTCTACGGGTGCGCCCTTCACCTGCAATAAAGTTCGCAGAAAATCTAACTTTTCGCTAAATTTAACCACTTCTTCCGGTTGGCAACAGTACACCGCTTGATGCACTTGGGGAGGACGAGGCGGTAGATGTTGGTAAATAACAGGCGTTCCCTCAGCAGGTGGTTGATATCCTACAATTGAAGCGCGAAATTCGGTTTTGAGCATGGCAAAAATTTGGGGTTGTTCTTCGCGCAGATCCTGTAACGACAACCCCAAAGCGCGTGCGCGGTGAATCGTGTCAATCGGGCAGGTGGTAGCATGGTAAACGATCGCATAAATTTGATTGCCCGACTCTTCATCCCTTGCCCTCACCAAACTGCCAAAAGGCGGCATCGTGGGAAAGCTAAGCGTATCGGGTTCTAGGCATTGGGCTAGAAATTCAGTCGTCGCAGTTTCGATCACCTCCGCGATGTGGTCGGGGTGGCGATCGGTTACAGTAAATTGTGGCAGAGGAAGGCGCATAAACTTTGGTAATGGGTAATAGGTAATGGCGTTCCCAGGCAGATCCGTGGTCACGAGGGTAATGGTAAATCGTCTTTTCGACCAATTACCAATTACCCATGACCAATTACCTACTTAGCTTTTTTCCGACCAGCAGTTGCATCAACCAATTCTAATTCAGAGAGTCGGAAAGTAATTAGCTTATCCCAGTTGCCCCCTTCAAAAAGTACGGCAGCTTTACCATCGCTGACTCGTTGAACTAACCCTTGGAAGCCGTAGTAAGTATCGTCGATATTTTTGACTTTCACCGCTGAACCGGGCAGAAACATGATTGATTCCTCTTGTGGTTGCTTCTATTAGCTTACAATCAGTGCTTGGCTAATTGCTAATCGCTAATTGCTAATTGCTAATCGCTAATCGCTAATCGCTAATTGTTTAACCACCCATTACCCATTAGCCATTAGCCATTACCCATTAGCCATGAGCCATTACCCATTAGCCATTACCCATTAGCCATTAACCATTAGCCATTAGCCATTAGCCAAACACTAATATCTCTTTCGCGGTCGATGGTTTGCCACCGATTCTATCAGACCGAGAGCCAGAAAGTTTTTCAGCAGTGCCGATCGACCGTAACTCAACCAAGGGAGGGGAATACCCGTCACGGGTGCTAAACCGATCGTCATGCCGATATTAATCGTTACCTGAAACACGATTAAGCTCAAAAAGCCAATCGCCAATAAAGAGCCAAAATCATCTTTAGCCCTCGTAGCAATCATTACCAAGCGCAGGCAAATCAGCCAAAAGACTATCAAGACAAAAACGCAGCCAGCAAAACCCAATTCTTCGCCAATCGCTGAGAAGATAAAGTCTGTATGTTGTTCTGGGATAAAGTGCAGCTGAGTTTGAGTCCCCTGGTTCAGACCCCGTCCCCACAACTGTCCGGCACCAATGGCGATGCGGGATTGAATAATGTGATAACCACTTCCCTGTGGGTCTATTTCAGGGTTAAAAAATGAAATTAAGCGGTTTTTTTGATAGGTTTTCAATAACCCCCAAACAATGTGTCCCAATTCCCCTGCAACTAAATTCATCACCAAAGTGCCGCCCACTCCATACAAACGCCAAGGGAGAGTGCGCCAAGCGATGAAAACTGTAATCGCTGCCCAAGCAATCCATCCGTGGAAATAGGCGCTAAACAGAATCACCGACACCAAGGGAGAAACTAACAGCAATAACCATCCGGGGTTGGCATTAGCCCAGTAAAGCATTGAGAGGGTAATCGCGCCAAATACTAGGGATGTTCCCAAGTCGGGTTGGATAAACACTAAAAACCAGGGTACCGCAGCGATCGCTAAAACTCTCACAACATCAGGTATTGTCTTTGCCGAATGCTTGTGCAGAATTGCCGCCAAAGTAATAATCAACCCTAATTTGGCAAATTCTGAAGGTTGAATGTTGAATCCACCCAGGGTAATCCAACTTTGGGCACCGTTGACCGTCGTACCGATAATCAATACCACAATCAGGGAAACGTTCGTTATCCCATAGGTGACCCAATGCCAATCTAGTAGTTTCTCGTACCGCCAGCTAGCAATCAAAAGTGCTACCGCCAAACCAATTCCACCAATCACCCAATGCTGCCACCATTCTACGGTGCGGGTTAACTCGGTGCTGCGGATCATAATGCCGCCCAAAACAGTCAGCGCAGCGGGCAAGATCAATAGCCAGCCGTCGATTCCCTGCCAAGGCATCAACCAAGTCTTGAAGCGGGATTGGGTCTGCGATCTTAACATAGTGCCATTTGGTCATTGGTCATTGGTCATTGGTCATTGGTCATTGGTCATTGGTCATTAGCAAGTTATATCGTGTCTGGTCGATTACCCGTAGGTGAAGTACCCCACCGCTAACGGCGGATGGGGCTTCCTGTTTCAACGGTCAATGCCAGGTTAGGGACTTCCGAAGAAGTTCGTACCGAGTACGATGATGGTCTTACTTGTCCTCTAGAGGTTTGCCCACGCGCAGCCTAACTCTCGTAGTAGATTGCTCTACTACCCAGGCAGCAACCCTGCTTTCCAAGGTTGTTGAGTTTTGTTCCCACAACGTCTCATGGATTTCTGCAATAGCGACCAGCGGGAGACGTTCTTTCTCTGATCTCTGCTGTTTCTGCGGCAAGCATCTTACTGCTACGCAAGGAATTAGCCTGTATGTTCCAGACAGTCAGACGGGTACTCGACCAATACAATATTTACCAGAGATTGGCGCTCCCGCGCCGTCGCTATCCATCCCCACCGCTAACGGTGGATGGGGAATTGGGCGAGATTAGTTAAAACCGACGCACCCGATGCAACGGACGCTCTGAGATTTTGATTTTGGGCGAGCGAGCAGATTTGATCTGACAAAGGACTAATGACTGATGACTAATGACTAATGACTCTAATCCAAGCTACTTGTCTGTGAACTTTAATTATGCTAATGCAGCAACGGAAACTTTACCAGCGATCCGAAAAGCAATTTCCTTCAACGCCTTAGCAGAAGCGCTTTCGGGCTGACCAATCACAATCGGCACTCCCACATCGCCTCCCTGGCGCACGGGAATTTCCAACGGCACGCACCCTAGCAACGGCACACCGAGTTCTTTGGATGTTTTTTCGCCGCCGCCAGACCCAAAAATGTCGTAATGTCGCTCTGGCATGTCTGGGGGAATAAAATAACTCATGTTTTCTACAATCCCCAACACAGGCACGCCCAGCTGCTGGAACATTTTTAAGCCTTTGCGCGCGTCCAGCAACGCCACGTTTTGCGGCGTAGTCACGATCGCAGCACCTGCCATCGGCACGGCTTGAATTAAGGTTAATTGGGCATCTCCGGTTCCTGGGGGCAAGTCTACCACCAAATAATCCAATTCGCCCCACTGTACCTGGTAGAGAAATTGGCGGATAATGCCATTGAGCATCGGCCCGCGCCAAATTACCGGCTGATCCTTGTCGATCAAAAAGCCCATCGACACCATTTTGACGCCGTGATTAAAAGCCGGTTCCAAGACTTCCCCAGCAGCGCCTTGCTGTACCATGACTTGGGCGTTTTCTAGCCCCAACATCGTGGGTACGTTTGGCCCATAAATATCTGCATCGAGCATCCCCACTTTAGCGCCTGAATTCGCCAAAGCCACGGCAACGTTCACGGCGACGGTGGTTTTACCCACGCCTCCTTTACCGCTGGAAATCGCGATGATATTCTTCACCCCCGGAATTCCTTGGCGATTTGGCAGATCTTTTTGTTTCGGTGTTTCTGCCGTCACATCAACGACCACATCCGTTATCCCAGGCAGTTGCCGGACGGCTTTCTGACAATCTTCAACGATAAATTCCCGTAACGGACAGGCAGGGGTAGTCAGCACGAGGGTAAAGCTGACGTTACCGCCATCTATTTTGACATTACGGATCATATTTAATTCGACCAAACTCTTGCGGAGTTCCGGGTCTTGCACGGGTCGCAAGACATCTAAAACCGAGGTGACATCAACAGTAGCAGACATTGTGTTCTCCACCTGCACTGCATTGGTGCAGGCAGGTTAATGACTTACGTTGATAAAATCTTAACGTTCGGCGGGTTCCCATTGATAGTTGCCGCCAGTCAAAGACAAAAATCTCAGAACTCTCAATATCTGACACCAAATTGCAATTAAGTGATGGGGGTTTGGGGGCTATAAGTTCCGCGCTCACCCGCTGCTTGAGCGTCGGGATACATCAACCCCCAAGGCGACTCTTGGGGGGTCGAACCCCCCAAGAGTCGCCTATCAGCGTATAAACTCCCGAACAACATCGGTTTTGGTTCGTTTCGTTCGCTTGCAGTAGCGATCTAGAATCTTCAACTCTGCCGATGGAACTCTTACCTAAAATAGCACGGTAGCATGAAAGCCACCGTGATTTATCCGGTGGATGAAATGCGACAAGGGCTTATTTATTCGCCGTCATATTACCCAGTCGGGTAATAGGTGCTATCATAGTAGCATGAGTCAAGTAACTATCACGCTAAAACTAAAGTTTTCATGCCTCAATCATGCCAAAGCAAAAATGTTTGGCGAGATGACAGAGTCAAATACTCGATTAGCTAATTGGCTGTTAACGATTCCGCTCCCAGAACGGAGAAAGCTAACGACAGCCAAGATAGAAACGTCACTCATGTCTGCTATTGCAAATCAGACAATTCGGCATACTACATCTGGGGTAGGGAAGAAAGTCAAACAATATAAATCCTTGCCACCAGAGATCAATAAGCAGAACTGGTCAATCCATAAAGTTGGTGAAACTTTTAGCTTAAGTTTTCCCAGTATCAAAGCAACTTGCGCGAGTTCCAGTAGAAGTAGCATCAAAGCACTGGCAACCAATTTTAGACAGGTTGTTAGTTGGCGACGCTTTGATTGATAAAGGTTCCGCAAAATTAATCAAACATCGAAATAAGTGGTATGCCTATATTTCTGTAACCCTGGAAGTTCCAGAGGTGAAGACAACGAACAGAATTGGCTGCGATAGAGGACAAAATAATCTAGCAGTGGTAGCACCTGCTTTTGGTTTCGGCAAGTTTTTCAACGGTAAAGAAGTTAAACATCGCCGTCGCTCTAATCAAAAACGTCGCCATTCTTTGCAGTCGGCTAAAAAGTTTCGGGCCTTAAAGAAGTGGGATAAGAAAGAGCGGCGATGGGCTACCAGGTAGGCGCAAGACAACACAGTTAAAAAGGGGATTTGGGAAAAGGGGGAAGGGGGAAGGATGAACAAGCCAAACCCCTTTTCCCAAATCCCCAAATCCCCTTCGAGAGAGGCCATTTTGTCCCGTCTTAGATTGGTAGCCCGGCGATGGATGGAAGCTGTTAATCACACTATCAGCAGAAGGATTGTAAGATTTGCTGAATATCACAATGCTGATGTTGTGATTGAAGACTTGGAAGGATGTCGAAACACCATGAAACAGAGTCAGAAAAATCGCTTTGATCATGGGGAATCAAGGCACGCTTGGGCGTACTATTCTTTAGAGCAGAAACTTGATTATAAGTTAGCACTTAAGGGATTAAAACTAATCAAACGTCCGGATCGATATACCAGCAAATCTTGTTCAACTTGCGGAACTATTGGCAACAGGAAGAAACATGATTTCAACTGCCCATTAGGACACCACCATAATGCTGATTTGAACGCTGCCTTGAACTTAGCCCTTCGGGGATGGTTTCTCATGTTCTTTAGACCTACAGAGAGATGCTGCTGTAATGGTTTCATCTGGTAAGCGAGAATGGGTTGCTTGGCACAACCCCTAACTTGATGAAAGGTATTCTCCCTAGTGGAGAGTATCTGTAGACGCAAGAATCCCCGTCAATTCAGTGCGGGTGCGACCCGTGAGCCAGAAACCAGCACAACTGGGAGATTGGCGGCAAGTCGTACACAAGGAGTAAAACCTCCAAAACGTACCTTGACAACTTGTTATCCGTGTAGGTGAAATTCCTACCCTTTGTGGTGACAAAGTGACAGCTTATCCCCCACCTGTGCGACTGACTATCAATCGGGTGAAGCGGGGATAAATGATGGTAATTGAGAGTCTCACTCAAAACCCCATCTAGCAAAATTGGTTATGGATAGCGAAAGCAAAGTTACATTAACCTGTCGAAAAATTGAACTGGCTAAACGAGACTGACAAGCCAGACCAAAACGGTAACGGTCATCCGAGGTTAACTATAACGCAAGTAGTAACAATCACCCTCATAGTATGACCCGGCAGACAGTAACATCCTAAAACCAATGCCAAACGGATAACAGGAACGGGATAACCCCTCCATTTGCTCTCAAGCAAAGGTCGATAGCCTGAGTAGGTGTCAACCGAAAGCAGTGAAGGGGTAGGATTGGCTAAGAAGCAAATGCCCTGAGTAACGTTAGGGATATGCAGACGTAGCCACTACAAGTTGAAAGATAGAGTCAATCAGTAGAGTACAAAAGTCATGAGCCAATCGCTAAAATCGATTAGGTATGAATCGAAGACAATCCCTTGGAAGAAAATCCAAGTGAAAGTTTTCAAGCTCCAAAAAAGAATCTATCGAGCTTCGTTGAGTGGAGATGTCAAGAAAGTTCACCGCTGGCAAAAACTCCTGACAAAATCCTGGTCAGCAAAGTGTCTAGCCGTGAGGCGAGTCACTCAAGAAAACAGAGGAAGAAAAACGGCAGGGGTTGATGGAATTAAATCCCTCAACCCAAAACAGAGAATGGAATTAGTCAACACACACCGAAATCAAAGCCAGCGGACTACCAACCCGCAGGGTATGGATTCCAAAACCTGGAAAAGCCGAAAAACGACCTCTGGGAATCCCAGTCATGGGAGATAGGGCAACTCAAGCACTTCTCAAACTAGCTTTAGAACCAGAATGGGAAGCATTGTTTGAACCCAACTCCTACGGATTGGGACCAGGACGTTCTGCCCATGATGCAATTGAAGCAATTCATACGGCAATCTGTCAAAAAGCCAAATACGTGCTGGATGCAGACATAGCCAAATGTTTTGACCAAATCAATCATGAAAAGCTACTTGCCAAACTCAACACATTTCCTCTGTTTAAACGAGTCATCAAAACATGGCTCAAATCAGGTGTTCTAGATAAAGGGGAGTTATTCCCCACAACAGAAGGAACGCCACAGGGTGGAGTTCTGAGTCCATTATTGGCAAATATCGCCTTGCACGGGTTAGAAACAGAAATACTCCAGGCTTTTCCAACTAAAGTAAAGCGAGGAGATAAATGGCATCTGTGTCAGCCCCAAGTAATTCGATATGCCGAGGATTTTGTGATTCTTCATCCAGGCAAAGAGGAAATTGAAAGATGTCAAGAAATAGCCGGCAAATGGTTAGCAGAAATCGGGCTATAACTGAAACCTGAAAAGACCCGAATCAGCCACACCCTTAGCCGGATAGGCGAAGATAAACCAGGGTTTGACTTCCTCGGATTCAATATCCGGTCATACCCCGTTGGACAAACTAACTGTGGAAAAAATAACGGGAATAGAACAGGTTTCAAAACAATTGTCAAACCCGCCAAAGAAAGTATCAAGGCTCATTATCAAAAGGTAGCAGAGGTAATAACTCAATGTCGCCCTGCAACCCAAGATGAGCTAATTAGCCAACTTATACCAATAATCACGGGGTGGTGTAACTACTACGCCACTGTCTGTAGTAAAGATATCTTTACTCAGTTAGACCACATGGTATGGAAGAAGCTATTCCGAGGATGGGGTAAGTTCAGACATCCCAAGAAGTCGGGAAGATGGATAGCCAATAAATATTGGCGACTCCAGAAAGATAAAGGATGGACATTTGGTAACGGCGATTTAGTCCTACCAAAACATTCCAATACCAAAATCAACCGACATACAAAAGTCAAAGGGGAAAGCTCCCCCTATGATGGGAGATGGACATACTGGAGTAAGCGAAAAGGCTCATACCCTGGAGTCTCAAAGAGGGTGACGATAACCATCAACAGACAAAAAGGGAAGTGCGCTGAATGTGGACTAACTTTTCTACCTGATGACATTGTGGAGATTCATCATAGAAATGGAAATCCCAAAGATAATCGGTTAGAGAACTTGACTGCTGTACACCTTCATTGTCATGACCTGATACATGGAGGCTACGGTCATCTCACCACTGAACTAAGTATCCATGACCAGGATCAACTTGGAGAGAAGCCGTGTGATTAGAAATAATCATGCACGGTTTTGAAGCCGAGTCGGGTGGGTGACCACCCGGCTTAGGTTAACGGAGTGTCAATGTCACTAAATCCCCATCCTAGAAATTTTCTATTTGATAAGAATCAGAATAAAACTGCAATAATTCGCGAAAATAAATCGCGAATCACAAAGGGAGGTGGAAGAGACAAGGGTTGCTCGCTTTTTCCACTCTTTTGCCTGATTATTTCAAAGATTGAGCATCTGACTTAATACTCTGTTTATAGCAAAATAATCAAGACAACAGCGCTAGTTTTCTAATTAACCATTCAGTTATTTTTACTTTATTTACCTGCACCTACTTAATAGCTAGTTCTACTACTGATGCCAGCGCGAAAGAAATTCTACGCATTCTAAGGCGCTTTGCGCCAGGCGAAGCTTGCGGAATGCCCCAGAAGCCTACACCTACCCGTTAGGGAGGTGTAGGAGCGTCACGGACTCCTCGGGGTGCAAAACGCCTATGCAGTCGGTCTATCGGGGAATAAGTCATGGGGCTGTTCTAGATAAGTGGCGAAAACCCCGCCAGGGAAGTAACTAGGAATGCCCGATCGCGAGGTAAGGAGAGCCATCGCTGTACAGCTGTTGTCAGCGTCGGGAGGATGTCACAAACAAGTCTTTCTCGCTGTTTTCCACCGCCCCTAGCCCCTAGTTTGTTCGGCGGCGTGGGCTAATTCCGCTGCTACTTTGGCGGCACTGGGTTTAATTAGCGACCAAATCAGGGGGGACAACCACCCGCGCAAGGTGATGGAATAGGATATTTGAGTACCGCAGACGGTGGACTCTACCTTGTAGATCACCCGTTCTTCCAGTCCTGGTAAAGTCATAATTCGGACGCTCAATAATTCTCTGGGTCGCACTTGCTCGACAAAAATCCGAATTGGAATCGGGATTGAGCGAGTCACGGCTTGGTAAATCAAGCCGGGTTTGGGAACTAACCCTTTGGGAATGTTCGTGCTTGCCAGTAGAGGATGCCAGGAAACATCGGCTAAGTCAATCACTTTATGCCAGAGGGCGTCCACAGAAGCTGGAGTCAAAACCCGATATGTCTTAGCCAATTTAAACTGCCACCAGCGCTTTTTGCGCCAGCGCATCAGTTTGGAGGAAAAATTGCCCTTCATCTTTTTTCTCCGAGATACCCCATCCTTCTACACTGTGGGGAGGGAATTGAGCGGTGGTTGAGTGGGGTTAAAAGCCCCCTTCGCCACCAATCCAAAACCTGCCAAATCCCTTACGGGAACTGGTTTTTAATGCCGATCAAGCCGAGAACCAGTAAACTCGTTTAAGTCCCTTCCCGCAACATAACTAAGATGGCTTGCCATGACGCAACGCCTGACCAATCAGGCTTACAGATAATCCGAACTAGAGAAGTATTCGCAAGTGTGTCCCAAGCTATGTCTACTTGCGGTATTGTTAGAGTCGAGTTCCGTTCCTTAGATTGTTTTGATACTTTAGGTGTCACCAATTCGTCTACCACCAACCCAAGGCTTTTGCAGCTAACGCGTTGAATTGCTGCGGGTTTATAGGTGGTGTAGTCGAGATTTATACAGATTCTCGCTTACGCATAAGACGCTTTTTCAGGCGCTTCACATTAAGTTCACCAATAGTATCTCCCCATTAGCGCCAGTGTGCTTAATCTGATTCAGCTCTGATTGCGCCAGGGCGAAAGCTTCACCCTGGTGATTAACCTCAGCGTGGACAGATAGGGAGTCACTTCTAGCCTTGAAGGGGAGGGTTTACACCTCCATCCCAGGAACAGTTATGAGATTTTCAAGGTTCTAACCTTTCCTTCTCACCGCAGCTGATGAATTAGGCTGCGAACCAGTCGCACCAACGCTTGACTGGTCCGAATTGGTTCGGTCAATCCCCATCCGCCGGGAGCGGTGGGGTCGTTGAAGGTAGTCCGCCTCTAGTTAGCCTGCAAGCGTAGCCTTCGATCATAGGCTATTTGTGTAATACTTCGCATCTTTCTGCTAAAAATTGTGATTAATACGCTGCTGCTTAAAGTAGGCAAAAGCGACTTGGTTTAACTTGACCCGATTCGAGTTAATCTTAAATACACCGAAATAAATCGGCAGCGTGGTATCCCCGCAACTTCAGTTCGGGACCCAAACGCGCAGCGGCGAATTTATTCGCCCTCACTTATACGATGTCAGCAACCCGCTCTAAACAGACGGCGTCTCACTGCCTCATCTTTTTAGGTAGCTGACGCGCCTAAGTCGAAACAACGGGGAAACGAAGTTATCGGTGATAGTAAAAATTGTGGTTGAAATAACTTTGACGGATCTTAGTGCTGCAAAGTCAACCAATGGTTTTCTAGTCGAGGTGGCTAGAGTCAGTAATCAGGGTTGCTCTGATTGCAGATGTTTATCATCAAAGGTCCGAGCCGGACTTCAGGGAGGCAAGAGAGCGATATGCCAGTAAACTGAGAGATTAGTAAGCGCGTCCTTTAGCCGGTGTACTGATTGCCCCGTAGAGCAGTTCTCCCCATAGCTGGAAAAGGTTAGCCAGATAGCCGTTCCTCAAGGTTCCGGGCGAAAAGCTATCCCCAACTTCCAGCCAGCAATCCCCGTACCAATAGGCGCGAGGAGCGGCTCAACCACCACAATTCAACATCTGTTCGGTTGAAATTCACTTAATCGATTCTTTTGAGATTATGACCGCTTTTTCCACAATCGATACAATCACAACCCATTCTGTGCCACCCGCTGACTCAAGATCCAGGGTGAGCCAGTTTATGCGCCACCTACAAGACCAAATTTGTCAAGCACTGGAAACTACCGACGGTAGTAGCACTTTCATGGAAGACTCCTGGGTGCGCCCCGAAGGCGGTGGGGGTCGTTCTCGCGTCATCCGCGAAGGTGCTGTGTTTGAACAAGGCGGCGTCAACTTTTCCGAAGTTTGGGGCGACCACCTGCCTCCTTCCATTTTGACCCAGCGCCCCGAAGCCGCCGGTCATCGCTTCTACGCCACTGGCACTTCCATGGTGTTGCATCCCCGCAATCCTTATATTCCCACAGTACACCTGAACTATCGCTATTTTGAAGCAGGGCCAGTCTGGTGGTTTGGTGGCGGTGTGGACTTAACACCCTACTACCCCTTTGCCGAAGATGCGGCTCATTTCCACAAAACGATAAAATCCGCTTGCGATGCCCATCATGGCGAGTACTATCCTACTTTTAAACGTTGGTGCGATGAATATTTTTATCTCAGACACCGTCAGGAAACGCGGGGCGTGGGCGGTATCTTTTTTGACTATCAAGACGGCAGGGGCAAACTGTACCGAGGCGCAGATGCAAACGGAACGGCTGGCGTTTACAGCGAGGGCGTGGGAGATTTAGCTCCGCGTACTTGGGAAGATTTGTTTAGTTTTATACAATCTTGCGGCGGGGCATTTGTCCCGGCATACGTACCGATTGTAGAAAAACGGCGCGGGTTGGAGTATGGCGATCGCGAACGGAATTTCCAGCTGTATCGTCGGGGGCGGTACGTGGAATTTAACCTGGTTTATGACCGGGGTACGATTTTTGGCCTGCAAACCAACGGGCGCACCGAGTCGATTTTGATGTCGTTGCCACCATTGGTACGGTGGGAATACGGGTATCAACCAGAACCAAAGTCCCGCGAAGCAGAGTTATACGACACTTTCCTCAAGCCGCAAGATTGGGCGAACTGGTCCGAGTCTAACTCAGAAGTGAAATAATCTTCCACGAGATGAGCAGCCAGCAATTCGATCCCTCGCTACCAAAGGTAAAAAGTTGCAAATATTTTTCAGTTGAAGCAACTTGCTGCGGTATACTTTAGCTTGTTAAAGTATCTCATCAGGCGGCTGGCTGTTCTTTCGGATATATGCTCCTACCAGTTGACGGATATACTTAACAAAAAAGAAACTATTGTTGTTCGCCCAGTGGGTTCCCCAAAATTCCGCTCATCAACCACCGGCGTCGCCAATTGCTAAAGCTGGCTGCGTTCGTTTTTGGCTTGATTTGGGTAAAGTTAAGATCAAACGCTGTACATCTATACGAATTTAACGGAAAGTTCAGTGATTCACATCGAGCAGAAAACCCACACAACCCAAGACGGCACGACTGTTATCGTTTTAACACCTAAAGGCCGTCTCGATATCACAACGGCGTGGCAATTTCGCTTGAAATTGCAGGAGTGCATCTCCAAACTCAGCCGTCACGTGGTGGTAAATTTAGGTCAAGTTGGTTTTATTGACAGTTCTGGCCTCACCTCATTGGTCGCAGGCATGAGAGATGCCGACAAGGTAAAAGGCAGTTTTCGGATTTGTAACGTGCATCCCGAAGCTAGATTGGTGTTTGAAGTCACTATGATGGATTCGGTATTTGAAATCTTTGAAACCGAGGAAGAAGCTCTCGAAGGAGTTCCCCGCAGCATGGTAGGTTAAGCGCTGGCTGTATCTTCAGCATTGGTAACAAATCAAGCAAGCTCCTCTCTTTTACGGGAGGAGAATATTTTATATGGGCACAAAAGCAGAAAAATCCTGCCGTTTGGTAAAGCGGTAAGGCGCAAGCAGGGCGCCCCAGATGGCTTTACTTCGCGCTCAATACTCGCAAAGCACTTTTCTTTTGGCAAAATCAGACAAACAATCGCTTCTTTGTCACTTACCATTGAATCAGCTATTCGTTCACTGCATCAACGAGGCTTTTGATGAACGACCAATGGGATCTGAGCGAATTCCGTCCATTCGTAGAAGAAACACTCAAACAATGGCAAGTGCCAGGAGTAGCGATCGCGATCGTACAAAATGGGCTACCCATCTAAGATGGGACATTGTGGCAAATGGAGAAGGGGAAAGGGGGAAAGGGGGAAAGGGGAAAAGGGGAAAAGTTTGTTCATCCTTCCCCCTTTTCGGGTTTCCCTTTTCCCCAGTCCGGCGTCTATTGTCTTGCGCCTACCTGGTAGCCCATTATTACTATGATGTTTTTGCAGCGACCATTGTGCAATTGGACCCTCGAATCAAGTTCTCATTTTCTACAGACCTCAAGGGAAATATTGCCTCTTTAGCGATTCAGCTAGATCCAGAGGTCAAGCATATAGTATTCATCCGAAAAGCAGAGCGAGAACTGACTGAGAAAAGCTTTTTACAACAATTTGTTGGCATTTATGAATTTGCATCGGACAGTTCTACTTTAACTATTGCATTGAAGAATGAGACTTTGACAGCAACATTTCAAGGAGAGAGGGAGAATGTGTTAGTTCCCGAGCGGGGAACTGAGTTCAATCTCCAGGGGCACTCTGGTTTTAGTATTGAGTTTAAGTCGGATGAAAATGGGCAATTTACCCAGGCGTTCTTTATACTGCCCGGTGCAGTATTGATAGCTAAAAAACGAGCTTGAACGGCATTTACAGCGGGTTACAGCCGATGGCAATACACCTGGGTGAGGGTGGAGTATAGCGTATATTACTACAAGTGATATCATGTCTGGTGGCATCGGTAGTGTATGCTCTTGGTGTGAACAATACTGTGCGTTCGCGCCAGGGTTGCAAAGGCATATCGCGTGCATTTTAGATAGCGGTCAGAGGCCACCAATGAAACCAGGTAAAACCATGAATTAGATCGCGCTGTTTGTCACCAATTATTATCATTAATTAGCAATTTAAGCTGGATTTTGCTGCGAATCTTCAATTAAATTTACAAGCCAATCTTTGACCAACAAAGTAGCGCGACAGTCGTCTTCGTTGTAGCGTAAAATTGCGTCGAGGTAGTGGCGATCGCTTACCTTTAACCACTGGTCATACCAATATATACATAACTGTCCATTTGCTTGAGGATTTTGCCATTCAAAACCCAACCAGCGGGCAATATGTTTGAGTGCATAACTTTGCACTGGTAACGTTACGGCTTGTTTAACTCGTGAGTGGATATCGACAAAGCGCGCCTGGATGGATTTAACTTGATCGTAGGGTGTTTTATAGCACTTGGCTAACCGTTTTACCGTCTCGACTTCGTAGTCGCAAAAATGAAAAATCGGCGCGTCGGGATAGCAGGAAACCAACTCTAAAAACTGTTCCCAAATCAAACCTTCATCTTCGGGTCTTTCTGCCAAAAAAGGATAAAATTTTTCTGTTTTGGCTGCCCTATCTACAACTAAAACCCCTAACAAATAATCTAAATTAATATCTGGTTCGGCTTCTATATCGAAATAAAGTTCGATCGGCGCAGTTGGTAACGCATCCGCCGCGAAAGGTGGAGAATCGCTTAAAATTACTTTATTTTGCCAGACGGATTGAGCTTGTCTGACTAATTGAATCGCAATATCTCTTTCGATGGTCGGTTCTAACCAATCGACATCCGCGCCAGCGAGGGATTCTACCGTTGTTAGGTTGAGACTTCGCAAGTAACTGTATCGACTCGGACTCACCCCCGGTATCAAAGACAAATGTTGCTCGAATTGAGCTAGTGCGTAACAGTGACTGTACCAGCGACAAAGATTGCACCGCTGACGGGAAATAAACACTTCTGGTTCTTCCTGCTGTTGCAGCAAAGCGATGCATTCATGCAAAACACCCTGCATCTTGGGCATAACTTTTGGTAAATTGACCTGATAGGGCGGGCGATCGCGCAAAATCAACCACGCCGTTTCCGGCAAACTTTCTTGTACCGCCGCCAGGACAAAAGCGTGAAACGCGGCAATAATTTGATAATCCTGCTTGGGACGCTTGCCCAGTTCAATTTGGTAGGGAACGTAACACCAATCCCCAAAAATAGATTCTCCCGGCTGTTTAACCAATAAATCCGCACAGCTTAATAAAGTGACAAAGCGAGGTGCTTCCACTTTCCCCGCCTGTTGCATCGCGGTATGTGGAAGAAGACGCGGTGACGGGGGGACACCGTGACGCGGGGAAGAGGACAGTCTGAAGCTCTGACACTCTGAGACAGGGAAATTTTCACTCGACCCGTCACCCCTTCTTTGCGTCACCGCGTCTTCTTGGTCATCATTACTCGGTAGAGAACAAGAGTCTTCCTCGTCCCAAACCCGATCTGACGACAATTGCGCCAGCAACACCCCTTGATAGATCGCCTCCACCCCTTGGTGCATCAATTCCAAGGTCGCTCTAGCACCCGCTTGCCAATCTCCCTTACGATACTCTGGTTGGCGATAAATTTTCCCTGCCAAAACAGTTCGTTCCTGGGCGAACCGATCCTGTTGTAGTTTCAAATGAAAATCGCCGATCGGATCGAGCTGTTCAGGATCTCCATAAACATCCAGAAAAGCTCGCCTCTCACAGCGCTGGTAACTTAGTAGCAGTTCCGCAGTCAACAACATAACCTTAACTTACCAATAAATTCCACAGACTGCGAACTCTCCTCTTCTTCCTCTTCCTTGGCGTTCTTGGCTTCTTGGCGGTTTAATCCTAAAATACTCAATCTTGCCACCCTTCCCACCCACAACCATGACCGACGCAAAAACCGAACAACACCGTGCCTTATTTCCAGCTTTGGCGAATAAAGCCTATTTCAATTATGGCGGTACTGGACCCCTTCCCAGTTTGGCACTCGCAGCAATTTCCCAAGCTTACCAATTCATCCAGCAAGCAGGTCCATTTTCCAGTGCGGTTAACGATTGGATCGACATCGAAGCCGATCGCACCCGCATGGCGATCGCATCCCAACTCGGCGTCTCCAAACTTTCCATCGCCCTCACCGAAGATGTCACCGTCGGGTGCAATATTGCCCTCTGGGGCATAGATTGGTCTGCGGGCGACCATATATTAATATCCGACTGCGAACATCCCGGCATTGTCGCCGCAGTCAAAGAACTCCAGCGCCGTTTTGGCATTGAAATCTCTATTTGCTCCCTCGTCGAAACTCTCGATCGAGGCGACCCAGTTGCAGCCATCGTCCAACACCTGCGACCTTCTACCCGCCTAGTAGTAATCAGTCACATCCTCTGGAATACAGGACAAGTTTTACCCCTCGCCCAAATCGCCACAGCCTGCAAAAATGTTTCTTCGGCAAGGATTTTAGTCGATGCTGCCCAATCTGTCGGCGTGCTGCCGTTAAATCTGGGCGAAATCCCCATCGATTTTTATGCCTTTACTGGTCATAAATGGTGGTGCGGCCCGGAAGGACTCGGCGGTCTTTACATCTCACCCGATGCTCTAGAATCTTTAAACCCTACCTTTATCGGCTGGCGCGGCATTGTTACCGATAGCAGCGGCAATCCGATTCGCTGGCAATCCGATGCGCGACGTTATGAAGTTGCTACCTCTGCTTATCCACTGATGGCAGGTTTGGCGGAAGCGATCGCTCTCCACGAGCGATGGGGTTCTCCCCAACAACGCCTGCAACAAATCCAGCATCTGAGTCACTATCTCTGGCAACGCTTATCCGAGTTACCTTATATCAACTGTCTGAATACTTCCCCTCCCGCCGCCGGTCTTGTTTCTTTCCAAGTTAAAGGTATCCCCCACAATCAATTCGTCAAACTTCTCGAACAACAAAACTGCTTTATCCGCACGATTCGCTTCCCAGACTGCGTCCGCGCCTGCGTCCACTACTTCACTTTCCCATCCGAAATCCATCTCCTACTCGATGTTGTCGATTCTGTCAAGTCCGCCCTTTAGCTGCCGTCGCCGCGCCGGTGCTTTTAGACTGGTTAAATATCAATTTTTCCTGACATTTTGAGCGATAGGGGTGCCAACTCTTGTACGCAAGTTTCCATGTTTGAGTTATATTGATATTATGGCTATTTTTACGGTTATATATGGGCGCACGGATTCCCATTATCCGAATGTTAAGCATAATAATATTTCAACACAAAACTTCAAACTCGTCAACCCCCCTAAAATAGTGAAATAATTAAGAATAATTATCAATAATTTGTTATGGTTCCTTGACTTGGTTTTAATCTTTAAAAATTAGAGATTAGTTTAATAAGCTAAGCTTATATGTGATGAACCGCGAAGACGCGAAGGGCGCGAAGGTAAGAGAAAAGAAGAAGATAGGGAATGTTAGAGTACTGAAGAGAGTAAGGCAGAAGGTAGAAGTGGGGAAAATTGAGCAAGAATTAGACAGCCAAAACTCAGAAACCCGCTTCCTCCTCTGATTACTCGCTTCGGCGCTACAGGACCACCTATCTTCTTCTCTTCTTGCTTGGCGTTCTACGCTTCGGGAAGTCGCTACCCTTGTCTATGGCGTCTTGGCGGTTGATTAAATCGGTGAGGATGTGTTGAAAACTCGACCTGTTTTATATATTGCGATTACCAATCACGGATTCGGTCATGCGGTGCGCGCCGCCTCGGTCGCGGCAGAAGTGCAACGGTTAAACCCAGAAATTCTGCTAATTTTAGTCACGACAGCGCCGCGTTGGTTGTTGGAGTCGTATATTCCGGGAGATTTTATCCATCGACCCCGCGCGTTTGATGTGGGGGTGATTCAGTCGGATAGTTTAACGATGGATAAAAATGCCACTTTGGAAAAATTGCGGCACATTCGTTCTACTCAGCAATCGATTATTGCGGGAGAGGTTGGCTTTATCCGGCAAAATCGAGTGGGATTAATGCTGGCAGATATTCCGCCGTTAGCGCCTGTTATCGCCAAAGCTGCGGGGATACCTTGTTGGATGTTGAGTAACTTTGGCTGGGATTTTATTTATGGAGCTTGGGGGGGAGAGTTTATCGAAATAGCTGAGTGGATTAAGGATTGTTTTGGTTTATGCGATCGCTTGTTTCGTCTCCCGTTAAATGAACCCATGTCGGCGTTTCGGGTAATTGAAGATGTGGGTTTAACTGGTGGGACACCTCATTACAGTCCAGAGGAGTTGCGATTGCGGTTTAATATAACTGCACCACCGGAAAGAACAATCTTGCTCAGCTTTGGTGGATTGGGGTTGCAGGCGATTCCCTACGAGAATTTAAGTCAATTTCCCGATTGGCAATTTATCAGCTTTGATGACAATGCTCCCGATTTACCCAATTTAATTAAAATCGGAGAGCGCTCGCTGCGTCCGGTGGATTTTATGCCGCTGTGCGGGCGAGTCATTTCTAAACCGGGTTACAGTACTTTTTCGGAAGCGTTGCGCTTAGAATTGCCGATCGTATCCCTGACTCGCTCTGGCTTTGCCGAATCTCCCTTACTTATCGAAGGGATGCAAAATTATGGGTATCATCAAATTATTCACCCATCGGAGTTCTTCGCGACGAGTTGGGAATTTCTCCACCAACCCCTACAACCGCCCCTTAAAACTCAACGGTTAGATAAACGAGGCAGCTTCGCGATCGCCCAAGCGATTGTAAATTACTTCCAACGGTAGTCATTGCCAGGAGCGATCGCATTTACCCCGGCTAAATCACCAATGACTAATTACCCATGACCCATTACCAACAGTTACTTAAAATTCAAACAACTGGCAAATCTTTGTCTAAGATTACCGGCAAGGTTCAGTCAGTTGTCGGCGAATCCGGGATAGAAACCGGACTTTGTAGCTTATTTTTGCGCCACACCTCGGCTAGCTTGCTGATTCAAGAAAATGCTGACCCGGACGTGCTGAAAGACTTGGAAAACTTCTTCTCCCAGCTAGTGCCAGAAGACGATCGGCTTTATATCCACAACGCCGAAGGACCAGATGATATGCCCGCCCACATCCGCACCGCCCTGACAAAAACATCGGAACAGATACCGATCGATCGCGGTCGATTGTTACTGGGAACCTGGCAAGGCATTTATATTTGGGAACATCGGCAACACGGGTATATTCGAGAACTCGTCGTCCATATTTCCGGCAACTAGATAATTTGTGCTTTCGCGGTACTTGATCTGCTTAGTTTTGCCCAAGTTATAACTTTTGTAAAAAAGATAGCAACCCCCTATCCCCAAACGGTGAAAATTTTGAGGATAATTAAAAAAATAGAAAATAATTAAAAAATCACGCCTGGGAGGGATGGCAAAATTGCTAAGCTACAATTCAAGCCCAACGGGCATCCGGAAAAAATCCCACAGGTCAAAGCCAATGGCAGACCGTTTTTTTAAGTTGTCGTTGGATTTGCTGTGTATAGCCGGACTAGACGGCTATTTCAAGCACGTCAACCCGGCATGGGAAAAAACCCTGGGTTTTAGACAAAGCGAACTCTTAGCCAAACCTTTCCTGGAATTAGTTCACCCGGAAGACCGGGAAGCAACGATTGCGGAAGTCAAAAAACTAGACAGTGGGATAGAAACGATCCGATTTGAGAATCGCTACCTGTGCAAAGACGGGTCGTATAAATGGCTAATCTGGAATGCAGCACCCTACTTAGAAGAAGGTTTAATTTATGCAGTGGCGCGGGATATCACCGAACAAAAGCAAGCTGAACAAGAACTGCGGGATTTGAGTGCAGCGCTGGCGAATGCGGTAGAGGGAATTTCGCGCTTAGATACCCAAGGGCGATATATCAGCGCCAATAAAGCTTATGCGAACGCAGCGGGATACGAACCAGAAGAAATGATCGGCATGGAATGGCCTTTGACCGTTCATCCGGAAGACATAGAAAAATTAATAGCCGCCTACGAACAAATGCTCAAAGACGGCAAAGTCGAAGCGGAAGCAAGGGGAATTCGCAAAGACGGGTCGATCTTTTACAAGCAAGTCGTGATGGTCTGCGCCTACGACGCCCAACATAGGTTCATCGGACATCACTGCTTCATGAAAGATATCACCGAACGCAAGCAGATGGAAGCAGCGTTAATCCAAGCAAAAGAACTGTTAGAGTTGCGAGTCGAAGCGCGTACTGCCCAATTAAGGCAAACCGTGCAACAGCTAGAAAGCGAAATCCTCGAACGCAAGATGGCAGAAGCAGCACGGGAACAAGCTAAAGAAGAGTTAGAAATTAGCAACGGTTTATTGCGTTCGGTGATCGAAGGTACTCCCGATAGCATCTTCGTGAAAGACCTTCAAGGACGCTACCAGATGATTAACTCGGCGGGTGCGATCGCCATGGGAAAATCCGTAGCAGAAATTATCGGCAAAGACGATCGCGAATTAATGCCAGAGGAAATATGGCGTCAGATTCAAGCAACGGATCGTCGCATTATGGAAACGGGGGAAACCCAGATTTTGGAAGAAGAGGTCACGAGGGATAACTTGACTCGGACTTATTTATCTACTAAAAATGCTTACCGCGATCGCAACGGCAATATTATCGGCGTCATGGGAATTTCGCGAGACATCACCTTTCGCAAACAAGCGCGAGAAGCGCTGTATCGAGAACGGGAATTTCTCAACGCTTTGCTAGATAACCTGCAAGACGGTATCGTCGCTTGCGACGCCAACGGCACTTTAACCTTATTTAACCGCGCCACCCGCGACTATTGCGGCTTACCCGAACAACCGATTCCCCCCGAAATGTGGGCAAAATACTATAACATCTACATGCCCGACGGGAAAACCCCAATGCCAACCGAAGAGATTCCTTTATTTAGAGCATTTCGGGGAGAAACGATTCGCAACGTCGAAATGGTACTCGTCCCCAAAGATAGAAAACCGCGGACTTTACTTGCTTCGGGTCAACCGATTATCGACGCCTCTGGGAACAAACTCGGTGCGGTTGTAGCGATGCACGATATCACCGACCGTAAAATAGCAGAAGCTGCATTAAAAGCCAGCGAAGCACAATATCGTCGCATCGTAGAAACAGCCAACGAAGGCATTTGGATGCTAGATGAAAATGGGATGACAACCTTTGTCAATCCCCAAATGGCGGCGATGTTGGGATATCGCGTCGCAGAAATGCTAGGCGAACCTTTGGTAGCATTTATGGACGAAAAGGGAATTGCGATCGCTAAAACCAAATTAGAACATCGTCGCCCAGGAATCGCCGAACAAAACGATTTTAAATTTACCCGCAAAGATGGTTCAGATTTGTGGGCAATTGTTTCTACCAATCCCATCTACGATACAGAGGGTAAATATGCCGGAACCTTGGGCATGATTACCGATATTACCTCGCGCAAACAAACCGAAGCCGCCCTCGCCAAACAACAGCAAACTTTGAGGACGATTTTAGATAATACCCCGATTTGGATTTGGATGACGGATCGCAACGGGAAAATGCAGTTTGTGAATAAAACCTTCTGCGAAAACGTCGGCATACCCGAATCGCGCTTTCTCGAAGTTTCCCACTATTCGGAAATATTAGGATTAGAAGCATCAGCCAACAGCATGGCGTCCGATGCTGCTTGCTGGTCGCAGGAATTACCCCATCATTCGGAAGAAAGTCTGCCGTTTGTAGATGGTCAACAGCATTATCTGGAAATTACCAAAGCCAAAATTAAAGATAAAGACGGCAACATCATCGGCTTAATTGGTTTGGGCGTAGACGCCACCTTTCGCAGACGACAAGCGCAAGAATTGCAAGCATCGGAACAAAAGTATCGACTCCTGGCGCAAAGGGAAGCGCTACTCAACCAACTCGCCAGCCATATCCGCAATTCCCTGGACGTGAATACCATCCTGGAAACCGCCGTACAAGAAATCCAGACCTTGTTGCAACTCGATCGGTGCAACTTTGTTTGGTATCGCCCCGCATCTGCACCCCCCGTTTGGCAAGTCGTCACCGAAGCCAAGATTCCCACCCTAGCTTCTCAAGTCGGCGTCTATCCAGTCGAAGCCAATATCCTGGTCGAACAGCTAATAAACCAGGCAATCTTGCGTGCCTCCGATTTGAAAAACTCCCGAAATCTAGAGGGTAGGAGATTATATCATAAATATGGATATAGGGCAATAGTATCTTTACCGATACAAACGCCTTCTGGGGCAATTGGGTTGCTGGTTTGCGCCCAGTGCGACAATGGGCGAACTTGGTGCGACGAAGAAGTGGAACTGCTGCGGGCGGTGGCGGATCAACTAGCGATCGCGCTATACCAAGCCGAACTATACACCCAAGCGCAAAACTCTGCCCAAGAAGCGCAAGAAAAAGCCTTGGAACTCGAACAAGCTTTACAACAGCTGCAACAAACTCAAACCCAATTAATTCAAACAGAAAAAATGTCATCTTTGGGACAATTAGTTGCGGGTGTCGCCCACGAAATTAACAACCCGGTTAATTTTATTTACGGCAATCTCGTTCACGCCGAACAATACACCCAAGACTTGCTGAAGCTGCTGGGGCTTTATCAAGAACATTATCCCAATCCACCCGCAGAACTTGAAGATGAAGCCGAAAACTGCGAAATAGATTTTTTAGCAGAAGACTTGCCCAAATTACTCGGTTCGATGAAAATGGGAGCCGAACGCATCCGTCAAATAGTCCTATCGTTGCGGAACTTTTCCCGCCTCGATGAAGCGGAAATGAAAGCAGTAGATATCCACGAAGGAATTGAAAACACGCTGCTAATATTGCAAAACAGGCTGAAAGTAAAATCAGACTATGTGGGGATTGAAATAGTTAAAGAATACAGCGAATTGCCACAGGTAGAATGCTACCCTGGTCAACTAAATCAAGTGTTCATGAACATCATAAACAATGCGATTGATGCGTTAGAAGAAAACAGGTGGAAGCCGGAAAATCAAGGAGAGAAAAACAACAAAGTTCCGAAAATTAAGATTAGCACAGAAGTCAAAAACGGGGAAAAATTAGTAGTGCGAATTGCCGACAACGGACCGGGAATGACTGAAACAGTAAAAGCCAAATTATTTGACCCTTTCTTTACCACAAAACCAGTCGGTAAAGGGACGGGTTTGGGATTATCGATTAGCTACCAAATTGTAGTAGAAAAACACGGTGGCGTTTTGGATTGTATTTCCCAACCCGGTAAGGGAACGGAATTTTGGATAGAAATACCGATTCGCCAGGGAATCAGTTGAGCGGCGCTTTGTAATACTATTTTCCTAAATGTCTGTGAATCGATGACCGTGAAATTAGCGCACAAATTTCTCTGTACCTTGGCTTTAATGCTAGGCTCTTGCTGGGCAATGCCTGTATCGGCAGCGGAACGGTTACTCCTGCGATTGGGACCGTTTGAGCAGTCGATCGAGATCGAGGACTTGGAACGTTTTGCCAAAACCGGCGAATTGCCTGGGAACCTGAGATCCTTCTCGGTGGTGTTGAATCAGGATGTGCGGAATATCCTGCTACAGCGGCTGCAAGTTGACCCGAACATTACAGATAGAGTAATTAAAGACTGGCTGCGAAGTCCGGCGGCAGAACAAGTTATCAAAAGTTTAGGAGATGCTCTGCCCAATAGCAGCATCGAGCAAGTACAGGCTGCCATATCGATCGCGGCGCGTCAAGCCAACGGGTTGAGTGCAATTTCCTTGTTGCGGGCATTTCCGGGGGAAAGCGTCACCATAGACGTGACGAGAGCGATCGCACTAGCGTTACAATTCAACCCATCATTCTGGGAAAGCCAAGTCCTCGGTCCGATGCTGGAACGGGAACTCGCCAGCGACACCACTGGGTTCGATCCGCCGTTTAACCCCGCACAAAGGGGTTTTGGGCGCGTGGAAGAGCAAACCTTGACTTTTTGGGACCGACAGCGCGATCGTTTGATTCCCGTAGACATATACTCGAATCACCCGAATTCCAACTTGGATGGCTACGACCTTACTCCACCAGATCCGGGTCCGCTGGTAATTATCTCTCACGGTTTTGGTGCCGACCGAGGATTTTTAAGGTATTTAGCCCGCCATCTAGCCTCCCACGGACTCACGGTAGCTGCTTTAGAACATCCAGGTAGTAATGTAAATTGGCTATCTAGAGCGTCCGTTAGCGGCAATCCAGGGGATTTAATCTCCCCGTCGGAGTTTATCGACCGTCCCAAAGATATCAGCTTTTTACTCGATGAACTTGAGCTGTTAAACGAGCAACCCGGAACTTGGCAAGGGAAGTTTAACACCAAATTGGTCAGCGTTATCGGTCATTCCTTGGGCGGCTATACTGCTTTGGCGTTAGCGGGTGGGGAACTGCAATTAGACGAGTTGCGGCGGTCGTGTAAATCAACGGATTTGCTTTCTAAGTCTCCCGCCGAATGGTTGCAGTGCGCCGCCTCCGAATTGCCCTCTCGCCGCTTACAATTGGGGGATGCAAGGGTAAAAAATGCGCTCGCTCTTAACCCCGTAGTCGGTCAATTGTTTGGTAAAACGGGTTTAAAACAAGTCGCGATCCCGACCTTGATTTTATCCGGAACTGAGGATGCGTTTACCCCAGCCGTGAACCACCAATTGCAACCATTCACGCAACTCGGTGGCGAAAAATACCTTATAACCGTCATTGGCGGTACTCACCTCAGCGTCGGAGATCCAAGTAATTTGGGCATTCAAAGAACCTTGGTGCAAGAGCGCATCGGCGATGATGTAGAGCCATTGCATCAATTGCTACAAGGAGTTAGTTTAGCGTTTATCAAACAACTGACACCAGAGGCTAAAACCTACGAACCCTTTTTAACGCCCGCCTACGCCCAATCGCTTTCTAGCCAGGAATTGCCTTTGCGTTTCAACACCCAACTACCCGCAACCGTGTACCGATGGCTGCAAATAACCGCGCGTCGGTAGATTGACACTCCCCGCGCCTGTTGGTACGGGGATTCTTAAGACATTGCGGTCTTAATATCCTGAAAACTCAGGAACCCTTAGCGCCATCCTTCTGCCTAATGGCGGTCAAAATCCTAGCCTGGCAGCGGGATACTGGGTCGTCAACTTTCTCCCAGTCGGTGGGTAGGTTTTAACTTCTTGTACTGACGAAACCTGTTTTAGTCCCGATCCCCCCAATCCCCCCTTTTAGAGGGGGTGCAAGCGCGTCTCGTCATGCTTGAGCGGGACAGGACTTAGGCAAAGAAACCCGGTTTCTAGCAAAAATCGTTGGTTTGGTTGGGAGAGATCCAGGTCGAAACCGGGTTTCTAGCCTAGTCATGCTTTATAAGGATTGATTTTATAGCTAATATCATGTCCGCGAGAGATCAGTTGTGTATAGTTGATTGTGCGAAAAAGCGTTTTTTCTCCCCCAGCTCCCCTTTGCTCCCCCATCCCCTTTGCTCTCCAAACGCAACCGATGCAACCGGACACGATATAACTCCTGGCATCAAGTTGGGCGAGCGCAGATTAGGATCGAGGTGAAGCCGCGGAAAGCACCGCATCTGACAGCCTTGCGGTCGCTCGCGTTTTGGGTTATTAATCATGACGAGAGGCGCAAAACCCCCATCGTTTACGTGGGGGTTTTGCGCGAGCGGGACTTTTAAGTCCCGTCACATCCTTCTGAATTAGTGGTTCGGGGAATCGAGCTATCAAACTACGAATTAATTCTGATTTAGTCATGTCTCGCCTAAGAGCCTCTTGCTCTAGCTGCAACATTTCGTACTGAGTCAATCTCACTTCGAGTTTAAGATTCTTCATGTAACCGCCATGACGCCCGTCAGCATATATACTATAGTACACATAGAACATTGAGAGGTCGATTCAATGCTGGTCTTAGAGTACAAAATTAAAGCACGCACCACTCATCAATATCAAGCAATTGAAGAAGCCATTCGGACAACTCAGTTTGTGAGAAACAAGTGCATTCGGTATTGGATGGATGCGCCAAAAGAAAGCAAAATCAATGGTTTTGTTCTAAACAAGTACTCGACAGAACTACGCAACGAATTCTCATTTGTTAAAGACCTAAACTCAATGGCAGTGCAAGCTGCGGCTGAGCGTGGATGGTCTGCAATTTCCCGATTTTACGACAACTGTAAGTCCAAAAAATCGGGTAAAAAAGGATATCCACGCTTCCAAAAAGACAACCGTTCGGTCGAGTATAAGACCAGTGGGTGGAAACTGCATTCGACTAACCGCCGGATTACCTTTACTGACAACAAAGGTATTGGTGAGTTAAAGCTGTTAGGTAAGTGGGATGTTCATACCTATCCAGTCAAATCAATCAAGCGAGTTAGGTTGGTGCGTCGCTCTGATGGCTATTACTGCCAATTTGCTATTGATGCTGAAACTAAACAGCAACTAGAACCAACCGGAAATGCCATTGGATTGGATGTGGGACTTGAATTTTTCTACACAGATTCCAACGGACACCAGGAGGAAAATCCGCGTTTTTTGAGAAAAGCTGAACAAGCTATTAAACAGGTTCAACGTCGCATCTACAAAAAGGAGAAAGGCAAAAACGGGCGACGTAAGGCGCGGCAAAGATTCGCTAAAAAACACCTAAAAGTAAGTAGGCAACGGAATGAACATGCCAAGAGACTGGCGCGTAACGTTTGCAGGACTCACGACCTAGTAGCCTACGAAGATTTAGTTGTTCGTAACATGGTCAAAAACCACTGTCTAGCCAAGTCAATTAATGATGCTGCTTGGGCGCAGTTTAGACAGTGGATTGAGTATTTTGCTGACAAGTTTAGCCGCCAAGCTGTCGCCGTAAAACCACACTATACAAGTCAAAAATGTAGTAAATGTGATGGGATTGTGAAGAAGTCTCTATCAACTCGCACTCACATTTGTAAGTGTGGATGTCGATTGAACCGAGACGAAAATGCGGCGATAAATATTTTAAATCTTGCGAGAGCAAGCTACGGGAGGGCATCCCGGAAGTAACGCTGTAGGAGTTGGGGTCACTACGCTAGTTGGTGCAATCCTGAAGCGAGCAAACTCTGACGTTGATTGCAGAATCCCCTCAGCTTTAGCTAGGGGAGTGTCAAGAATTCTGTAACTTGAAATCCTGGGATTTCAATCAAAAATAGAGTTGGAGAAAACTTGTTATGGATGGGATTATTGCCGCCTTTATCTTGCTAATCCTGGGTTCAACCGTGGGATCGGCAAAGGTGATCAACCAAGGGTATGAAGCCATTGTAGAGCAAACGGGTAAATACAAACGTACCCTCAAACCCGGTCTGAACTTCATCGTGCCTTTCCTAGACACGATTGTTTGGGAAGAAACGACACGGGAACAATTGATCGATATCGAACCTCAAGAAGCCTTCACCAGCGATAGCGTCCAAGTCAAGGTGGATGCGATCATCTACTGGAAGGTTACGGATTTGTATAAAGCGTACTACGAAGTTGAAGATCTGGAAAACGCGCTGAAAAATTTAGTTCTCACCGCCATGCGTTCTCAAATTGGTCAGATGGAACTACAAAAAACTTTTTCAAACCGCAGAGAAATCAGCCAAGGACTGACGGAAGAAATCAAAGAAGTGACCAAAGCTTGGGGCGTCGAAATTACGAGGGTGGAAATTCAGGAAATTAAATTAGCGCCAAACATTGTCGCTTCCATCGAAAAAGAAAAGGCGGCTCAAATTGAAAGAAACGCAGCCAAATTGCAAGCTCAAGGCGTCGCAGATTACATGAGGCAAATTTCTGATGTTTTGAAAGATAACCCCAAAGGTCAGGAAGCTTTGAAGTTTTTCCTGGCTCAAAAATTTGTGGATGCTAACTATAAACTGGGAGAAAGCCCGAATTCTAAGATAGTCTTTATGAACCCGAAAGACATGTCAGAAGCTGTATCCGAATTGATGGTTGCAGATGAAATTAGCGATCAAATCAGAGATCTGGGCGGCGAAGCAACAAAAGCTAGTTAAGCTGAAAGATTTTAGATTTCAAATTGCATGAAATCTAAAATCTTCGCTTAACGTCGGAAAATAGCATCGGCGACAAGACAAACATCGCGCATTTCTTGCACGTCGTGGACTCGTAAAATGTCTGCGCCAGATGCGATCGCACCCGCACAAGCACCCGCCGTCCCCCAAATTCGCGCTTGCGGATCGGTTTGATTGACAATCCGACCGATAAAACTCTTCCGCGATACCCCGACTAAAATCGGGCAATCTAAACTGGAAAATTCCGACAAGCGGCGCAGAATTTCTAAGTTTTGGTCGGAGGTTTTAGCAAAACCGATACCTGCGTCAAGGATAATGCGAGACTTGTCGATACCCGATGCGATCGCAGCTTCTACCCTCGCTTGCAGAAACTGATAAATCTCCCCAATTAAATCCTCATAATCCGTCATGTTTTGCATAGTTTGGGGCGTCCCCCGCATGTGCATTAACACAATCGGAACCCCCAATTCTGCTACAGTTGGTAACATTTGGGAATCAAAAGTTGCTCCCGAAATATCGTTGACGATATCCGCACCGGCGAGGACAGAGACGCGAGCGATCGCTGCTTTTGTGGTATCCACAGAAATGGGTACGGACAATTCCCGACGAATTGCTTCGATTGCTGGGACTACCCGATTCAGTTCTTCTTCTAGGGAAATTTCCGCCGCACCGGGACGAGTCGATTCACCCCCCACATCCAGAATATCAGCCCCTGCCTTGACTAAATAGCGAGCTTGTGCTAATGCAGCCTCTGGATGATTGAACAGTCCCCCGTCGCTAAAGCTATCGGGGGTAACGTTCAAAATGCCCATTAAATAGGTGCGTTTTCCCCAGTTGAAAAAGCGATCGCCCACAGTCATTGGTAGCAAGTTTATTTTTTTTCCTCTGTCAATACTCATTTTAGCGATCGATCGTATCAAATCCGGTGGCATCCCGTGGAATTAGCTTTGTTGGTAATTGGTAATTGGTAATTGGTAATTGGTAATTGGTAATTGTCCCAACCGCGCCATCATAATTGCGATGCAACCAGAAATGATATAAGACCAAATCAGGGTTAACGACCCCCTTTATTCATTCTTACAGACCGCGCAGGCGGTCTTTGTTTGTGTAGCCGCGAATGCGAGTCGTTCGGCTTGCAAGGGGGTAATGAAAGCGGATTTGATATAACCGATGACCAATGACCAATGACCTATTACCAATTACCCCTACTTGTAATTAACAATGCGAGCAAAACTAGCAGGTTCTAGACTCGCGCCTCCTACAAGTGCCCCATCAATTTCCGGTTGCGCCATGATTTCATCAATATTATCATGCTTAACCGAACCACCGTACTGAATTGGCACATCGGGATTGCTTAACTGACTGCGAATTAAACCAATCACGCGATTCGCTTCTTTTGACTCGCAGGTATCGCCGGTACCAATCGCCCAAATCGGTTCGTAGGCGATAACAAGATTGTTTTGGTCAATATCGACTAAACCTTTTTCCAGTTGGGAAATAATCAGCGATTCAGTTTCGCCAGCATCCCGTTGTTGCTTACTTTCACCGACGCAGAGAATGGGAGTGATGCCGTATTTTTGGGCGGCTTTGAGGCGTTTATTCACCGTTTCGTCAGTTTCGCCAAAATATTGCCGCCGTTCGCTGTGACCGATGATAGCGTAACGCACCCCAATTTCCGTCAGCATCGCCGGGGCGATTTCGCCGGTGAACGCTCCTGCATCCGCCCAGTGGAGGTTTTGAGCGCCCAATTGTACCCGACTCCCATGTAAATTTTTAGAGAGAATGCCTAGCGTTGTAAAGGGAGGGCAGAGAATAACTTCCCGGTCTGGGGGAGTTTCTTCCAGGGTGGGCATAAATCCTTGCAAAAACTCAGTGCCTTCAGCCTGGGTTTTGTACATTTTCCAGTTGCCAGCAATAACGATTTTCCGCACGGGTCACTCTGTCAAGTTCAGACTATTACAATTGCAAACTTTAGTTTATGACTTTAAGGGGTCAGTTAGGGCAAAAGACCATTGCCAATCAGAATAAACGGTGCCCAGTAGAAGGGGTGACCCAGGCGGTTACTCACTTGTGGCGGTAGACTGCTGTTAATGCGCTGCTGCCCCGTAATCAAGGCAATTTGCGCTTGACCTAGGGCTTCGGCTTTGGTGATATTGGCTTGCTTCAAGGTGGCATAGAAGGCATCCATCAAGACTTGCGTGCCGCCATCCTCTACGAACCATAACGTGGCAATTGCTGCTCTCGCGCCTGTACGCTGCATTTGGTAGCCAAACCCCAAAAAATCTCTTCCCCGTTGCCTAACTTGCCGCCTACAGCCGTCTGGCAGGCACTCAGGACGATTAAATCCACCTTGGGTAGCGACCAGGTTTCCACATCGCGCAGCGTTGCCCTGTCACCATTACCAAACATAATAAAAGAATCTTCCGGCTGACCAACTAAAAAAGCCGCGTGAGTGGCGAGGTGAACAATCGAATAATCATTCATCAACAACACAGTATCGCGGTTAAATTGGTCCCGGGAATTGTAGCAGGTTACCCATCTGCCTTGCGATGGCTAGTGTCTGCTGAAAAAACTCAATTGCTTGTTGGTATTTGCCTTGAAAATTATCAGCCTAGCCCAGAGCGTACAGAGAATTGGCTTCCCCTGCACGGTTGCCAATCTGTCGTACAACAGCTAGTTGCCGCTGAAAAAACTCAATTGCCTGCTGGTATTGCTCTAGAGAATAGTAAGCATTGCCTAGCTTGCCCAGGGAATTAGCTTCACCATCGCGCTCGCCTATTTCCCTATAAATATTCAGTGCCTGTTTCCAAAACTGGATTGCTGCTTGAAATTGATTTGCTTGAAATAGCTCAATCCCTTGCTGAAACAGTCGATCTGCTTCCGCTTTTCGGGGTTCTGGGGTTTGTGCCAATACCTGGGAATTTTGCATTTTAGATTTTGGATTTTGGATTAATTGCCCATCGAAAGAAGTTGCCAATCCATCTTTAACCTGAATCGTAACCAAGAAAGTCATCAGCGCAATTAGTCTGCTTTGGAGAGGCATGGAGAAAATCCTTCATCAGTAGGGCATAAGAGTATTACTTATTTATTCATATTTCTGGGATTTGAAGACTTATGCAATTTTTGGTGATTTGGAGTTGCGATCGCCCCTCATATCATGTCCGGTTGAACACTTATAATTAGGGCTGACGCCCAGACGGGGCGACGCGGCGACGGGTCGAAGTTTTTATTGCCAGTAATTAAGCGGACATGATATCAGATCTGGCACCGAAGTTCTCACCCGCCTCAGACTTAAGTCTGAGGCTAATAGCCAAAGTCCACTCAAGTGGACTCCAGAGCAGTTTTTAGTCCACTTGAGTGGACTTTCGCTGCAGCTGCGCGATCGGGTGCAAGATGCGATCGCCGCCCCTACTCCTGCATAAACGACCTCACTTCTTCCAGCGGTAATCCCAATGCTGCGGCTATTTGCTCTACCGTTAAACCCAAACCCAGCAAGCGCGGTATCGCTTCCCGTCGCGCTTGCGCGGAAGCTGCTCTCTCTTGTTCAGCAAGTTCGGCGCGCTGGCGTTCCTGTTCGGCGCGTTGGCGTTCCTGTTCGGCACGCTGGCGTTCCTGTTCGGCTCGGTGCTGCTCGATTTCAGCTCGCTCGGTGCCGGTTAGGAGTAAATTACCCTGACTATCCCACCAGCGCAACCACCGCTGCGTTTGATTTTGATAGCTTCCCTGCCAAACTCCTAATTCAACTCCCAAGAGTTCGATCGGATAGTGTCCTCGTTCGTTTGGTGTCAGGCGGCGGTATCGAGTGTTTACCAAGTTGTAAACCTCTAGTTCGCCCGTCTTGATGACGAAAATAGCGTAGTAGGAAATGTGGGCAATTTGCTCGTAAACCCAGAATTTGCCCGGTTTTCTGGTTTCAGCAGCAGTGCGCGATAGGGGGGTGCGATCGCGTTCTGGGGTACCGTCCCCACTCGCCAGTTCAATCGCAATCACAGGCGCAATATATTCCCGCCACAGCACGTAAGAACGGCGAATTTCGCCATCCACCAGGGGAGGAACGTTCGGCACGTAGAACCAATCCGGTGCTTCTGCACCTTGTTCCGGCGGTTCGGTTTCGCGCCAATAAATGCCGCAATCTTGCCCAATTGCATACTGTCCATCGGGGTGCAGGCTTTGTAAAACCGGGCCAATCGAGTCGGTGAGTAGAATACTTTGGGGATGTTCTTGAAAATTCTTCACAAACGTACCGTCTGATTCAGGCAGTTGGGTATGGTCGGGAAACGGAGGAGGAAGAATCCTTGGGTTTGTGCTTTGAGTCATGGCGATTCCGGAATGGATTAGAGATGATAACAAAACTTAGAAACCGGATTTGGAGCGTAGGGAACGGGCGATATATTCTGTAAAAGCGAACATTTTATGCGCTGTGCTACTACTTCCAACGCGACAATTTTTCATATAAACCCAGTTTCTTTGCTTAAGTCCTGGATAGTTACCAGCGACTTCTTCTTCTATTTTGCAACTATTAACTCTGGATTCCCTGCCGAAATTCTCCCAAAGCTTGAGTATGATTTGGTAAGTTAATACAGCGCATCAACAGCGCTACATCTAAATTGGGGAGTAGTTGCGACTGAAGGATGTTTTCATATTCCTCATCCCCCAGCGCATAAAATGACAGTTGCCCTTTTTCCCAAAACCAAACTTCAGGAATTTGCAGAGGTTTGTCAGCTTCGAGTTTGTCAATCCCTCCACTAGTGACGATAACTTCAATTGCTAAATCGGGACGTTCTCTATCAGGACTTAGTTCATAAGATTTGTCGGCTTCCCGTTTGACTCGTCCAGATTCACTTTCCCAGGTCATAGAACCAGTGGGAGTAAAATCTAACCCCAAAAATTCCATATATATTTCCAACAAAGCACCGATGCGTTCTTTGATAGTTTCGTGTTTTTTCCCTGGATTTTTACGAATCTCTAAAACTCCATCCAGAAAAGATAGTCTGACTCCTGGGCGATCAATTAGCTGTTCCACAACTTTGAATTCGCGCCTGGTTAACCCGTCGATTAAAATTGGTTCTGCTTCTTTTTCCAGAGGTGTAACTGTCATTTTTGTCAACTCCCTTCTACATTCATTGCTGATAACACCGCCTGCTGGCTGACATTTTTGTAAATTCCATCTAGATACTGCATTACAACCTGAGTATCCTGACCTTTTGAGCGGTTTTCTGCCTCATTTATCGGGGGAATTGACCCCAAGACATCTAAAACTGTCTCGCTACCTTGGGGTGCAATTACAACTAGGGAAGATTCCAGAGGTTCGTTATATTGCCAAAATTGGTTGATTTGTAGCGGGTATGAAGGGGGTGGTGGAGGTTGTGGAATCGGGGATGTTTCTGAGTCAGATGCTTCACCCGCAGCGCTTCGCATTTGGCGCAATGCGGATAGAATATCTTCTTTGGAACGACCCCGCAATTGGAATAGGACAAAGGGGTCTTCCTCAAAGCGATCGCCCAATATATAATAAACTGCCCCAATGTGCTTGCAAGGGTTGGCTTTATCCGGACAACTGCAATGCGATCGCACTTCAGATAAGCTAAACGGAAATAAAGACAACCCATTCGCCGTAAACACATCTTGGATATTCTGCGGCATTTCCCCCGCTAACAGTTTTGCAGAAAATATCGCCTGCTGGGATAAAGTTTCGATGACATAATCCCATTGTTCATCGCTGAAAGGATCTAACCACAAAGAAACGTCATATTTAGGTTGTTCTCTCCCCCTAACTTGGGCAACTACTTTTGGTCCTTGAAACTCAAAGCTAAGCACGTTACCCTGACGCGCATAATCTCGCGCTCTTTCTAACCGTTTCTTGAAGCGGTAGGAGTTGAGTAAATCCAGCCACCCTTGCACCCACCATTCTCTTTGTGTTTGGTCGTTAGTCATTTTTTTTCCTTTGTTAATTGCTAATTGCTAATGGCTAATTGTTAATTGCTGTTTGACTAGCTATTAGCCATTAGCCATTAGCCATTAGCCATTAGCCATTAGCTATTTATTCATCATCTATTACTGAACTCCGGTCTAATAGCAGTAAGTTACGTAATTGGTCTGTGTCTAGTTCGGTTAGCCATTGTTCCCCTGCACCTACGACTTGTTCTGCTAGGGCTTTTTTACTTTCAATTAAATCGTGAATTTTTTCTTCTAAAGTGCCGTTGCAGACAAATTTATGCACTTGAACGTTGCGGGTTTGACCAATCCGAAATACCCTGTCTGTGGCTTGATTTTCTACTGCTGGATTCCACCATCTGTCAAAGTGGAAAACGTGAGTTGCACGAGTTAAGTTAAGCCCAACCCCACCCGCTTTTAGGGATAAAATAAATATTTTTGGCCCTTCGGGGTCGTTTTGGAAGCGGTCGATCATTTCTTCCCGTTGTTTTTTGGCGGTGCTGCCATATAAGAATAATACCTCTTGTTCTAGTTGTTTTTCCAGATGGGGTTTTAGAAGTTTACCCCACTCGGCGAATTGGGTGAAAATTAACGCGCTATCGCCTTCTGCAACTAATTCTTCTAACATTTCATCCAATCGCTGGAGTTTCCCCGATTGTTGCGAACTAATTCCGTATTCCGGATTTTTTTCCTTAAATAAAACCGGATGATTGCAGATTTGTTTGAGTTTAGTTATCAAGGCTAAAATCATTCCCTTCCGCTTAATTCCATCGGCAGATTCGATTTCAGCCAGCGATTCTTCGACTATTTTTTGATAAAGCGTTGCTTGTTCTACTGCCAGGGGACAGAAGACAGTCATCTCCTGTTTTTCTGGTAAATCTTGGATAATTTCCTTATCGGTTTTGAGGCGGCGGAGGATGAAGGGTTGTACTAGCGAGCGCAATGTTTTCAACGACTCTCCATCCCCATATTTTTCAATTGGAATTCCAAACCGCCGCTGGAAGAATTGTCGCTGCCCCAAATATCCCGGATTGAGAAAATCCATGATTGACCAAAGTTCCGATAAGCGGTTTTCTACCGGAGTTCCTGTCAGCGCAATGCGAAATTGTGTCTGTAATTCCCTTACTGCTTTCGACTGCTTCGCGTCTGGGTTCTTAATATTTTGTGCTTCATCCAACACGACTCCCCGCCAAGAAATACTCTGGAGGTCTTTCGCATCCCGAAACACCAACGGATAGCTAGTAATAACTAAATTATTATCCTTAACTGCCTTAGCTAATGCTTTCCCTTTCGCGCGTTTATCTCCGTGATGCATTAAAGTTTTAATTGAGGGGCCAAATTTCTTAACCTCTCGCTCCCAGTTGCCTAAAACTGAAGTGGGGCAAACAAGTAATACAGGTGCTTCTAATGCTTCTTCCTCTTGTAGTTTCAGCATAAAAGCAATAGTTTGAATCGTGTTATGGCAAAGGATATTGTTAGCCACAAAATTGTGATGTTCGCTGACTTCAAAGTCATAAACCCAGTCGTTGTATTCAACATCCTCGATTGATTCAATTTGGCAGTAAAATACTTCCTGGTTGAGTAACCATTGTAAGCGCTGTCTTGTCAAGCTAAGTTGTTGTACGTCCAATTGAGCATAAGCATCAAGTGTCTGCCTTGTCCATTTGGAAGGTTTTAGCTGACGATATTGTTGTTCAGATTCGCCGCTCAGGATATTATCAAATCCAGCAATAACTTTTTCCAAACTATTGCGTGAAAACTGCTGCGAACCGTTGATGTAAACGTTGCTGTGTACGCCAAAATGTCCCAAAGGTAGTTTGGTTTCTTGAACAGCTTTAGCAAAAATATCTGATGCGGGAATACCTTCAACGTTTGTATTGCCGCTCTTTTGACATATTGCTTCTAACTTACGCTGTTTTTCTGGAATGCCAAAGCCAATTTCTTGCAAAAATCTGCGAGCGCTATTTCCTCCAAGCGTGCCAATGTAATAAGTACGATAGATACCCGTACCATTGGTAGCGCGTTTGCGTTTAACGGATATTCTCAACCAAATCCCGAAGCGACGTAGAAGTACAGATAGCTGATGAATTATTTCATGTGAAGCTGTGGCAATTTCTATGCTTCCCATACTTGAAATAACAGAACCTTCAGCATCAAAATAGTTGGTGAGGAAAATTCTTGCAGTTTCAATATCCGCTTGCATGATAAACGAGGGAATGCTCTTATCGCTTGAGAGTCTTCCCCAGTTGTATCCTTTGGCTGCAAGGAACTTTTGGTAACCTCGACTATGTAAAATGAGGTCAGCAGCATTTTGGCGATTGCGACGCCGCACAACAGGATTATTAATCTTGATTCCGTACTTGTCGCAGAAACGAAGAAGTATTAAACGTAATTCTTCAAGAATTTTTTGCTCCTTCTGTGCTATGCTGACACTGGCGTTTTCGTAGTTTTCATAACCCTCGGAAATTTGCCAAGCCAAGAACTTAACCAGATCGGGATCTTCTGGCTTTCCATTCCAAACTAATTTAGCAGGTACGCAGACGTAATCCCCAATGTAGAGGTAATTTTTCCACCCTTTATTTGTTAGTAATTTATGCTGTTTAGTAATTGCGATCTTGCTACCATCTTTTAGTTCAATTATCCGTAATTTTTCGCGGACATACTGACGATAAATTCGTTTAACATTAGCCAACACAATTTTACCTGTCTTTTCATCAATAGCATTGACAAACAAAGGTTGAGAAGGAATAGACCAATATCCCTCACCATCAAACTCTGTTTCACCCTCATAAGCTTGCCAAATCTGCTCTGGAGTCTGTAAAATACCATTGATATAAACCAATGATTTTTTGAACAAGCATTTGCCAATGCCCATTGAATCCGCTAAACAAGCTCCTAAACCCCAACGTTCTAAGAAGCTTAACCAGGCAACTCCTCTTTCTTGAAAAGGTCGCAATTTTCCTCGAAAACTCTTGGGAATTTCAATCGGTTCAATTGCGCGATTATTTGTTAAATTAGATAGCAATTCCTCAAGCGTTCCTGATGCTTCAAAACTAACTACGGGCAATTTTTCTATCATTTGAGTATCGCCTGTACTTAAGCGCAAAGCATCTTCTAAAGATAAAGCCATTTGCTCTTTGCGCGAGGTGAAGAATGCTTGTGCGGCGCGCACATCTTGGGCGCGCAATTCCACCCACTCGCCGTTAATCTCGACTAGGGGCGTATTCTGTGCTACCAGTCGGTCAAATTCAGCTTTGGATAAAGTTTGTCCACCAATAGACAATTCCCATTTAAAATTCAACAAGCTTTGCAAACCTATCCTCTCCTCCTTTCCCCCCCTTCGCAAGGAGGGGATCTCAGGCGTTTCAGCTTGAATTTTCAAACCTAAGCGGTTCGCCCATCCTTCCTGACTTGCCAAAGAAGGCGGTAAAATGACACCGAGTCCGCTATCTTTCAGTCGCCACGCCGCCGACTTGATAAACTCATACGCCTGTAGGGGTGTTAAAAGGCAAGATTGGGGACGCCTTTCCCGTAAGCTGGGTTCAATCGGTGCAAATAACCTTGCTGCTAAACCCAAACCTTGCAAAAAAGTTTCCTGGGGATGGTTAATTTTCCGACCTTGGTGGACTAATTCAGCAGTAGTGTGATTCCATATTCTGGCAGCACTAACTAAAAACTCGGCATCGTCTGCTGCTTGTAAGAAATACTCCAACCTCCAGCTATTTTCCCCCGCTCCAGGTGGATGGATGGAAAAGCAGGTGCGATACAAGTTCTGTCCCAATCCTTGCGATGGCGAGACGACGATATAATCTTGTACGGCTGCTGTCCAATTTTGCAGTGCAGTTTCCAGGCGTCCCACCGCTTCACCCGTTGCCTGGACTAAGTTATCGGATACTCTGGAAAGTGCTTGTAACCACTCCCGCACGGGAGTTGCTGCTGTGGGTGGGGTAGAATTTCCCCAAGCACGCACCTGAGCATCTATCGTACTCCTTAAGAATTCTAGTAATAATTTTTCTGGTGTTGCTGGCAAGTCCAAACATGGATAATTGAGTAATTCCGATGCCCCATCTTGATAAGTGCGACAAGCGCCTGGCATTTGCTGGGCAAAGTTTTCCAAACGCTCCCGATCTACGGCACTATCTAACAAGGGTTGCCAACAAGCGACGACAGAACCATCGTTTTTTCGGTACATTCCAGGTATAAATTTACCCCTGGACAGTAAATCTAAACTCCAGCGACAAACCTGCGCCCAAAACCGCAATTCTCCCCCTAAGTAAGCATCTGATGCTTTAAAAGAACTGAGGGGCAATGCTTGTAAGAATTTCATCCCATCGGCAGCATTTAAACACAATCCTTCAACTTCCCAGGGATATAGATATAGATCGTTTGTTTCCCCCGATACCTTGGGGGAATAAATCGGGTAGGTGGGTTTGTCTGCCACAATCGGAGTCGGGGATGCGATCGCATGACTTTTCCATCTTTTCCCACCCCCAGATGCCCCCTCTCCCTTGCCTTTTCCCTTCGCGGCAGAGGGAGATGCTTCTATATCGAGTCTGTGAGAACGCAAAAAAGAAACTAATTCCGCCTGCGCCATCGCCAACGGGTGAGATAATATCCCATCTTTTCTCCCCGCTTCCACCAAAGATGTTTGAGGACGCCAAGTTTCTCCCCAAATAAATAAATAACCACCCTGATTTTGAGGTATCCAGTTTCCGTGTAAAATTGCCATGCCAGAATTTATTTTAATTCGTCTTTATTCACAAAAAAATGACCGTTGTCTTTTTAGGTCAGAGACAATCCGGAGCGGGTATTTGTTCCATGCCAACTAGGCATATGGAATTTTACCCATCCAAGTTAAGCTAAAATCTGAAATTCTCCAGTCAATTCAGGCTTATATTTTACCTCAGATGATAATCCAACTGCCCAGCCGAAAATTATTAACAAATTCAGCTAAAATAGAAATAGATTGGATGCGTGAGTCAGAAAAAGAAGCGGTCAGGAATCTGTTGAACGCGGTAATTCTTGAAGGTAAAACCTATCCGCAAGAACAACCTCTTTCTGAGTCAGAATTCGCTGCTTACTGGCTGAGTTCGGATGCGTTTGTCGCCAGAGCAATTGACGACACAACAACATCAGGCCCAGGAGAAGTTTTAGGATCTTTCTATCTGAAACCCAACTTTCCCGGACGCTCAAGCCATATTTGCAACGCTGGTTTTATTGTACAACGGGGAGAGCGAGGTAAGGGGATCGGTCGAGTAATGGGAGAAGCAATGCTGGAAATTGCCGCGAGTCGAGGCTATCAGGGTGTAATGTTCAACTTGGTGTTTGAAACCAACATACCCTCCCTCAACCTGTGGCAGTCTTTAGGATTTCAAACGATTGGGCGGATTCCTAAAGCGGCGCTTCTTGTAGAGGGACAAGTAGTTGATGCTTTGATACTTTATCGATCCCTTGCTTGAAGCAAAAGCTATTACCCTTGACATCCTCTCCGTCGTAAAACGACCGAGATGCCAAAACCTCACGATTTTGGTTTCTGCTTCATAGCACCTGCCTCTTCGCTTAAAGAGATTAGGTCTTATGGTCGCTCCACAGACTGACACTGCTAGCCCAGCAGCCATATGTATCGAAGTCCAAAAAGGAATTCTTATGTGTTTTGTTGATTCAAGGGATGTATCTCATTGCCCCATCCTCTTTTCCAGATCTACCGATTTTTCTGCGCCGTTGCATGATGATGCAAACTTTGGTGTTAGGCTCTATGTCTCCATCGTTCTGGTGGGTTAGTAACCACCTTCAATGTTACACACTTTTGTGTTTAACGACAAAAGCCGTCCTAAAAGGACGGGGTTTCAGACCCAGGAGTTTTTGATCGCCGATTACCAAACACCACCCGTATAACAGTGCTACGATTGCGACAGATAAAGAATTGTGATAGAGACCGAAAGAATGGTAGAGATTGACAAATCAATATCCTTTGACGGAAGGGATATTAGACTTAAGGTTGGCTTACTCGCACCACAGGCAGGGGGTTCCGTCTTAATTCAGTCGGGGGATACAGCCGTTTTGGTGACGGCAACCCGTTCCGGTGCCAGAGAGGGCATCGATTTTTTACCGTTATTGGTAGATTACGAAGAAAGACTTTACGCCGCTGGACGAATTCCGGGCGGTTTCTTGCGACGGGAAGGGCGTCCGCCAGAAAAAGTCATTCTCACCAGTCGTTTGATCGATCGTCCTTTGCGCCCCTTATTTCCCATTTGGTTGCGCGAGGATATTCAAATCGTAGCGACAACCCTATCGATGGACGAGCAAGTACCGCCCGATGTGCTAGCAGTTACCGGGGCTTCCATTGCCACGCTGTTAGCAAAGATACCATTTAACGGGCCGATGGCAGCCGTACGGGTTGGGTTAGTAGGAGATGATTTCATTATCAATCCCACCTATAAGGAAATCGAAGACGGCGACCTAGATTTAGTGGTTGCGGGTTCTCCTGAAGGCGTGGTGATGGTAGAAGCAGGGGCGAATCAATTGCCGGAAGCGGATATTATCGAAGCAATTGACTTCGGGTATGAAGCGGTGCGCGACTTAATTGCGGCGCAGGAAGAATTGCTCAAAGAACTGGGGATAGATTTGGTGCAAGAAGCACCGCCGGAAGTAGACCCGACACTGGAGAATTTTATCCGCGATCGGGGCAACGAACCGATCAAAAAGATCCTCTCCCAGTTCGAGTTAGATAAAAACCAACGGGATGCCGCTTTAGATGAAGTTAAAGCATCAATAGAACAAGCGATCGCCGAACTGCCAGAAGAAGACCCCGTGCGAGTTGCCGCCGCCGCAGACAGCAAAGCCGTCGGCAACACGTTTAAAGATATCACCAAATACTTCATGCGCCGTCAGATCGTCGAAGACGGAGTGCGAGTAGACGGACGCAAACTCGACGAAGTACGTCCCGTCTCTTGTCGCGTCGGAGTCTTACCGCAACGAGTCCACGGCAGCGGTTTATTTAACCGAGGACTTACCCAAGTCATGTCCGTCGTCACCCTGGGAACCCCCGGCGACGCCCAAGAACTCGCCGACGACCTGCATCCAGAAGACCAAAAGCGGTATCTGCACCACTATAATTTCCCCCCCTTCTCCGTGGGAGAAACCAAACCCCTGCGCGCACCCGGACGCCGCGAAATCGGTCACGGTGCTTTAGCAGAACGCGCCTTAGTACCCGTTTTGCCACCCAAAGACCAATTTCCCTACGTCATCCGCGTCGTATCGGAAGTACTTTCTTCCAACGGTTCCACCTCGATGGGTTCCGTCTGCGGCTCAACATTAGGTTTAATGGATGCTGGCGTACCCATTACCAAACCCGTCAGCGGTGCAGCAATGGGTTTAATTAAAGATGGCGATGAAGTCCGCATCTTAACCGATATTCAGGGCATTGAAGACTTCTTAGGCGATATGGACTTCAAAGTCGCCGGGACGGATAGCGGCATCACCGCATTGCAGATGGATATGAAAATCAACGGCTTATCCATGGATACCATTGCCAAAGCCATCGAGCAAGCTCGTCCCGCACGATTGCATATCCTAGAAAAAATGCTGGCGACCATTGACCAACCCCGGACAGAAATGTCGCCCTTTGCTCCGCGCCTGCTGACGCTGAAAATCGAACCAGAATTCATCGGTTTGGTCATCGGCCCTGGTGGTAAAACTATTAAAGGGATCACCGAAGAAACGGGTGCAAAAATTGACATCGAAGATGATGGAACGGTTACCATTTCCGCCAACGATGTTGAAAAAGCCGAACGCGCGCGCACTATCGTCTTCAACATGACGCGGAAACTCCAAGAAGGAGATGTTTACGCCGGTCGCGTCACTCGAATAATTCCCATTGGTGCTTTTGTGGAATTCCTTCCCGGTAAAGAAGGGATGATTCATATTTCCCAACTCGCAGACTACCGCGTTGGCAAAGTCGAGGATGAAGTTGCCGTCGGTGACGAAGTGATCGTCAAAGTACGGGAAATTGATAACAAAGGTCGCATCAATCTCACGCGCTTAGGCATTCACCCAGAAGAAGCTGCAGCAGCACGGGAAGCTGGTGCCAAGCGCTAAACCGATTTTAGATTTTTGATTTTGAATTGTAACAAAATTAAAATCTCAAATCTGGCTTAAATAACTGACTAAAAAGCTTCTGGTTTCAGAAGCTTTTTTGATTTTTATTCAATCCCCAAACAGACAGAGACCCGACCTAGAACGCCAGTCCAGTAGAAGTAATTGACAAAATAAACTAAATGTGGATCCTTATACAGACCTCGGTAGGGCGAAGCATTCGGACAGAAAATCTTGGGTTTTGTGCAATAAATTGTCGCCCGAATGCTTCGCCCCTACACAATACATCTTATGTGGTTTTTGTCAATCTCTTTTACTGGACTGGCGCTCTAGAGGGTCAGCATTTTACTTTTAACTACGCGCACCTATTTATCAATTACAGGAATTACGCAAAGGATCTAAATGTAGGGTGCTCTCTTCCAGCAGAGTACGGCACCTCAACCACCACATATGGTGCTGCTGCGTAAGTCCTGAATCAGCAATAAATAAAGCCTAATAACTAATAAATGCCGCTCAAAACCTCCTCTCTCAATTGAAAGATATTTACATTCATTCCAGAGGAAGAGGGAAGATAAATTGCAGCTTTGTAAGCTGATTTAAGTCACAGTTCAGAGCTTGAGATAAAGGAATTAATATCATGGCGAAGAAGCAACAAACCAAGGGCAAGCAAGGCTTTGCTTCTATGGATGAGGAAAAACAACGGGAAATAGCAAGCAAAGGTGGTAGAACCTCCCATAAAGGCGAAGAACCCGATACCAACGGTGACGTAGAAGATGAAGACAACGAAAATGAAGGCAAAGGCAAGCAAGGTTTTGCTTCAATGGATACAGAAAAAGTCCGCGAAATAGCTAGCAAAGGCGGAAAAGCTTCCCATCGCGGTGCTTCTGACGATGAAGATGAATCAGAAGATGAAGATAATGAAAATGAAGGCAAAGGCAAGCAAGGTTTTGCTTCAATGGATAAAGAAAAAGTGCGCGAAATAGCTAGCAAGGGCGGGAAAGCTTCCCATCGCGGTGCTTCTAACGATGAAGATGAATCAGAAGATGAAGATAATGAAAATGAAGGCAAAGGCAAGCAAGGTTTTGCTTCAATGGATAAAGAAAAAGTGCGCGAAATAGCTAGCAAGGGCGGGAAAGCTTCCCATCGCGG